>DASTWW010000212.1:0-96717 GCA_035765755.1 Nocardioidaceae bacterium | reverse complement strand
TCATCGTCGACAACAAGGCGAGCGGATTGCCCGGCCTCGTGGAGGAGGCGACCTCGATCACCACGCGCTGGACGCAGAACCTGGACTATGCCATCCGGGCGATCGCCGACCTCAGTGACGAAGTGCCGGACAAAGCCGCGGCTCTCGACAAGCTGCGGGAGCTGCAGGAGGCCGGCAAGACCGGCGCCGCAATGCCCGAGGGCGTCCGCGTAGCCATCAGCAATGCGGGTGGGTTCGTGGGTGTGGTGGGCGGCGACGGCCAGGTCACCCTGGTCGGAGAGAAGCTACAGGCCGCGTTCGAGAGCGGCAGCGGAATCAAGGGGCGGGTCGACAGCGAGAACATGGTGCCGCCGAACATGATCAAGGAGCGGCAGGCCTGGGTGGAGGCCGAGACGGCGGCCGGACGCAAGCCGGTGAGCGCGTTCAGCGGCACGACGATGGAGGTGACCCTTCCCCGGGCAACGCCGATGGACGTGATGGGACCGATCACCGAGCTGGCGGAAGCCAAGGGGACCGCAGCAATCATCTTGGTCGAGGCGATCAAGCGCGCCTTCGTGCTGTACTTCACCCTCACGCACCATCCCACGCAGATGGACGCGGACCTCACCGCCATCGCCCCGCGCATTCAAGACGCCTTGCGACGCAACCCGGACGGCGGGGTGCTGCTGCTGTACGTCTGGTCCCAGTTGCCCGGTACCCCACCACTGGTCGGTGTCGTCGACGACGACGAGGCCTACAACCGCGGCCACTCGCATCTGGCCATCTCCGACGGGGCGACCCCGGCCGACGCCTACCGGCGCTATCTCGACCCAGGCTTGTCGATCAGCACCGCCGGCGACCCGTCGTTCTTCGCGTATCGAGCCCTGTGGATCGACACCACTGGGGTGCGCCCTTATCCCATCCCCACCACCCTGCCATCGGCTCCGGCCGAGGGCTCATGACAGCGAACCGGAGAACAACAATGCCTTCCCACACCAATGGCACATCGCCATCTGTCGATGCCGGCGCGAGCGCCGCCGAGTCCACGCTTTCGGTCAACGGACCCGGTACGACGATCCTGTCCGCGAACGTGCCCGAGCCGACCAGCTATCCGGGCCGGCACTACATCCTGCTGAACCTGCCGGATGAATACTGGCGCTCCGACCTTCTCGGACCGGCCACACCAGCGACCCCTGCAGTGCCTACGACACCCGCCACGGAGATCACGCCCCTGGCTCCACGCGCGACGACACGAACCGACGGCAATGGCGATGACGCGCCGCCCTATGAGATCCACGACATCGAGTGCGACTGGAAGTCGCCGTCGTCGCCGCTCATCGTGACGAGCAACTCCTACCAGCTCAACGTCGTGGTCACCTTCCCTGAAGGCGGCGAGGACCTCTTCAAGGATCTACACATCTCCGTCGACAGCGCGGCGAGCGTTGCGCTTCAGTCTGCCGGCGGCCACGACTACTCGGCGCACCTGACGCTCGCGCCCGGGGCGCACCTGCTGTACGTGCGCGGCCTGCCGACAACGGTGACGGGGATGAACCGCCCGGTGCTGGACTGCCGGCCCTTGGCGGTCACGGTGAACGCCGCATCCGACGACACACCGCCGCCAACGCTCAGCGTCAGCCAGCCGGCCGACGGCACCGTGATCACTCTCGACACGAGCGGCAACGGGACCGTGACGGTACAGGCCTCCGCCACCAGCACGGCCGGGGTGCACTCGCTGGTGGTGGAGCTGGACGGCAAACCGGTGAACGGGTTGTCCGGAGACTCCTCGAACCTGTCCGGCACCATTCCGGTCAGCGGCCTCGGTGACCACACCGTCACGATCACCGCGACCGACTCCAAGGGCGGGCAGACCACGGTGCGTCGGGCACTGGTCGCCAAGTCACCAACGCTTCGCAGCAGCCGGTTCAAGCTCGTCCTCGCCGAGTGCCTCCAGCTGTCCAGCTTCCTGGGCGCCTACGGCAACGGCCGCGTGCTCAAGTCGTTCTCGCTGCTTCCCGGCGAGAAAACCTCGATCAAGGTCGAGTCGTACGTGTCCAGCGAACAGACACTGAAGGACGCCTCCAGCATCCTCGACTCCTACAGCACCACACAGTCGGACGCCTTCGAGCAGGCGGTCAACAATGAGCAGTCCACGCAGACCAAAGACACCGACGAGGCGAAGAACGCCGTCAAGGTGCACGCGTCCGCCAGCTGGGGCTTCGGCTCCGCCGACGCGTCGTACGACGGGAGCTGGGCGAGCTCGTCAGCGCGCGACGAGATGGTGAAGAACGTCCGCAACGCAACCACCAAGCACGCGGCCGAGGCCAGCGCCAAGCGCGACGTGCACATCGACACCTCGACGACGACCACGGATACCAGCCACACCACCACGACCACGGCCCGCGAGATCAGCAACATCAACGTCTCCCGCACCCTCAACTTCGTGTTCCGCCAGATGAATCAGGAGTTCTTCACCCTGCTGCATCTGGTCGACGTCCGTATCGGGCTGCTGCGATACGACGACGACGGCTCGGGCAACTGGGTGGCCTCCTACCAGGAGTTCACCCTGCCGCAGCTGGACGGCGTACTGCGCAACTACCTTCGACCCAACGCGGGGGCCGACGGGCTGCTCGGACAGGTGCGCAACACGATCTTCGCCCAACTGGACACCGTGTACCCGTTCAACCAGGACACTACCGATCCACACCCCTTGTCGCTGATCGAGCAGGTGGACGTCCAGCGGGTCCAGCGTGACGCCAACGGCATGGAGATGCGCGACGCTTCGGGCAACCCCGAGTACGCGGCAGCAGGCGCCTACTTCCGCTTCCGCGCGGACATGACCTCCACCTACACCGACCCCGCCACCGCATCCACCTTCACCGTCCCCGGCGTCCTCCTCGCGGCCGACCAACACGTGATGCGCACCGACGGGATCCTCGTCGAGGCCGTCCTCGGCGAAGGCGACGCGCTCGACGAGTACAACCGGCGGCTGCAGGTCACCGCGTACGAGGCCCGCGCACACGACAACTACACGAAGATCGTCACCAACGAGCTCTCCAAGGAGGAGTTGGAGCGCCTGCGCCTGGCCCGGTCCCTCGTCGAGGCCGCACCAGCCGACGACCAGGCGAATGTGTACGCCGAACTTTTCGCGGCGACGGCCAGCAGCGCGTCCCACGACACCACGGGAACGTCGAACGGCACGCCCGCTAGACCCACGCCGGCTTCTGCCTGACGACCCAGTATCGGATTCTTCGCCTGCCACCGCTGGAAACTTCGCCTACTCCCGCTCCAGCGAGCGTCTCAAGGAATTCAGGGTTCGGGTCCGTTCGGACTTCGCCATCAACGCTGCGGCCGGCTTCATGAGACGCATCCAGCCGAAGAGCTCCCCGACGGCGACGTGATGGACGCTCGTCCGACCGTCGTCGCCGTCGAGGAAGTACTCGATTCGGGCCTGCATCGCTCCCGACCCGAACCAGCGCAATGTCTCTTGAAACCCCAGCCGCGACGGTGGCTCGAACTCGGTCACTTCGCCCTGGAAGCGGCCCATCCTCGTGGCATCGAAGTAGGCAGTTCCCGCACGGACCGGTCCGTCGTCGGGGGCCAGCCCACACCGCCGGAACAAGCCGGTGCGATGCATCCACGACCGGTACGCCGGCAAGTCCGCCAGCCGTTCGAACACCGCGCTTGGGGGACGCCGAATGGTTGTGATGGAGTCGAACCGGACGGTGCTGCTTGCCATGGTGGTCACCATCCTTCAGCGCGCCATCGACGCCACCGGGCGAGAGGTCACCACCGCAGCGTCGAGACCACGGTACCGCTGAACCGCCTCGGCCCTGCCCAGGTTTCCTCAGGCCTACTTGATTGAAGAGGCAGAGGCGACCCACGTCCTCCTCCCGGCTCGGTGAGCTCGACCCGGGTCGCGCCGAGGTCGGGACCTTCGGCCCTGTAGAAAGCGTCTCTCCGGTGGCCGTCTAGTTCGGAGGCGCCGCTGTCACGCGCGACGCCGGCGCCGCGGTTCGGCGCGCGCCGACCGATTCACGACCCAGGGAGGCCAAGGGTGAAGGCTCTTACTCAAGATCGCTACGGAACCGCGGACGTGCTCGAGCTTCGCGACGTCGCGCGGCCGAACCCGGCTGAGGACCAGGTCCTCGTCCGCGTCGTCGCCGCGGGGATGGATCGCGGAGCGTGGCACTTCATGGCTGGCGAGCCCTACCTGATGCGGCTGCTCGGGTTCGGCGTCCGCGCGCCGAGCGTAGCCGTGCCGGGGACCAACTTCGCCGGTGTAGTCGAGGCCGTCGGCCCGGAGGTCCGCGGGTTCGGCCCGGCCGATGAGGTGTACGGCGCGACCCGCGGGACGTTCGCGGAGTACGCGGTTGCGCCGGTCGGCAAGCTCGCTCCGAAGCCGCCACAACTGTCCTTCGAGCAGGCCGCAGTGTTGCCGTACCCGACGTTCGTCGCCATGCAGGCGCTGCGCGACCACGGGCACGTCCAACCCGACCAGCGCGTGCTCGTCGTCGGTGCGTCCGGGGCTGTCGGCACGATCACAGTCCAGCTCGCGGTCGCGTTCGGGGCCACGGTGACCGGCGTGTGCAGTGGCCGGCACGCCGAGCTCGTGCGGTCCCTCGGCGCCGACGAGGTCATCGACTACACGAGAGAAGACTTCGCCGACGGTTCACGCCGGTTCGACCTGATCGTCGACATCGGCGGCCGGACGTCGGTTGCCCGGCTTCGCCGCGCGCTGACGCGGACCGGCACGCTCGTCGTCGTGGGGGGTGAGGGCGACCGGTGGATCGGTGGCATCCAGCGGCAGCTCTGGGCCACGATCCTCACGGCGTTCGTGCCTCAGAAGCTCACCGCGTTCGTCGTCAAGGAGCACGCCGGAGAGCTGTTGCTGATGAACGAGCTCGTCGCCGCCGGGAAGGTCACCCCCGTGGTCGGGCCGTCGTTCCCGCTTCCGAACGGAGCGGCCGCCGTCGCGGCTTTCGAGACGGGGGACGCAGTCGGACGCGTCGTCATCGCGCCCTGACCCTGCCGGCCCGAAACCGCGTCAGTGGATGTCGAGCCGGCGGAAGCCGGCCCAGGCGAGCACCGCAACCGCGGCTGCGGCGAGCACGAGCAGGATGAACCCGGCGGTGTCGGCTCCGTCGTGGAGCTGGTTCCCGCCGACGCCCCAGTAGATGGGCGATGCGTAGCGGATGGCATGCACCCAGTCGATGACGGGTGCCAGTGAGCTGATCACGTACCCCACACCCGCTGCGGCGACGGCGACTCCGAGCGCGGTGCCGCGGCTGCCGGTCCAGGCCCCGACGGCCAGCGCAAGCAGGCCGAGGTCGAAGGCCATGAGAGCGGAGCTGATCGTGATCTGGGTAAGGGCCCCGGCACCAAGCTCGATGTCGAACCCCCTTCCCACGAGCGCGGCGACCAGGGAGACGACCGGCACCGGTAGGGAGAGTACGGCGAGGGCCGCAATCTTCTCGAGAAGCAACCTGCGCCGGGTGATCGGGAGGCTGGCGACGCCGCCCAGGGTGCCCTCCTCGTCCTGACCGGCGATCGCGGCGGCGCCGTACCCGATCGTCATGAGCAGCGCGAACAGCGGCACGAAGTTGGCGTAGAGGTTGGCGTTCATCCAACCGTCGGGAGAGGTGAGCGACCCGGCCGCCCCGAACAGGGCAGCCAGCTTGGGGTTCGAGGTGGTGAAGCCGTTGAGGGAGGTGTCGTCCTTGAAGCTGGGATACAGCACCACGATCAGCAACGCGTACGCCCCCACGCCCAGGGCGTAGAACAGCGAGCTGCGCCGACGCAGCCGCAGGTCCAGGCGGGCGACCTCAACGGACATCGGCACCGACCTCCTCGGTGGTCGCGTAGAAGCTCAGGAACAGCTCGTCGAGGTTGGCCGCGCGGGCCGACACATCGACGATGCCGTACGGCACAGCCGCCTCGAAGAGCGCGCCCACGTCGCCCGAGACGCGACAACCGAGCCGAAGCGCACCGTGAGACGTGACCTCCACGCCCGGCAGGGCCGCGAACACCGCTGCATCGACAGGTGTTCGGAAGGTGAGCTCCACCGTGCGGGGCGCCCGACGCCGTAGCCCCTCGATGGTGTCGGAGGCAACCAGCCGTCCCTCGCGGATGATGGCGACCTGATGGGCCAGCCGCTGCACCTCGTCGAGGTCGTGCGAGGACAGGAACACGGTGCGGCCGCGGGCGACGGACTCCTCCAGCAGGTCGGCGAACTCCTTCTGCAGGAGCGGGTCCAGTCCTGAGGTTGGCTCGTCGAGAACGAGCAGCTCGGGGTCGTGCATGAAGGCCTGGATCAGGCCGATCTTCTGCCGGTTGCCCTTCGACAGGGTGCGCACGGGACGGTCGAGCTCGGCGGCGAACCGGCGCTCGAGGTGGGCGCGGAACGCCTTGTCGACCTGGCCGCGCATCCGAGCAGTCCGGTCCAGGATCTCCCGGCCGGTCAACCGCGGGTGCAGCGCGAGCTCCCCCGGCAGGTATCCGACCCGACGCCGCAGCTGCGGGCCGTGCCGCTGCGCGTCGAGCCCGAAGAGCTCGGCCCGACCGGCAGTCGGGAGGTACAGACCCATCATCAGCCGGATGGTGGTGGACTTCCCGGCGCCGTTCGGCCCGAGGAACCCGAACGTCTGCCCCGCCGTCACCTCGAGATTCACGTCGCGGACACCGCGGACCGCGCCGAAGACCTTGGTGAGGTCGACCAGCCGCACCACCGGCGCCTCGTCGTCGGTCACGGCCCGGTCACCAGTCGTCCGCGGCCGCCAGGGTGGCCCTGCCGCTGCTCGGCTCCCACAGGACAAGCCTGGCATATGGCAACCCGGACTTCTAGGAAGTCGGCGCGGCGAGCTCGGTGACCTCGCGCCGGAACGGGACCTCGTCGCTGGGCCGAGCCGGGGCGTCGAACTCCTCGGCGGCGCGGCGGCCCGACCAGACTGCCGCGGCGATGGTGGCCGGCGCCCAGCAGTCCCCCACGCCGCGCACGGTCTCCAGCTGCCCGAGCTTGCGCCGCTCGTCGAGCTGAAGGAACAGCTCGTCGCGCGGGAGCCTGGCGGTCACCATCACCACGGCGTCGGCGTCGATCTCTCGCGTCTGGTGCGTGTAGGCATCGGTGACCACGACACCGCAACGGCTCACGCTGGCAAGGGCGTGCTCGGTGACGCGCTCGACGCCCGCCTCGATCAGGCGGCGCTGGACCTTGGCGACCTCGAAGGTGTTGACAGTCCAGGGCGACACCTGCGCCGCCGGCGTCACGATCGAGACCTGGTAGCCCTGGTTGCACAGCTGTTCGGCGATCACCCCGCCCAGGTAGTAGTAGTCGTCGTCGTACACCACGACGTGGCGGCCCTCCGGCAGCCGTCCGGCGAAGATGTCGTCCGGGGCCAGCACCTGGGCGCCGTCGGCGAGCGGGATCGGCCGGGTGTGCCAGCGCCCCACGCCGTCGGTGCGCCAGGTGGCTCCGGTGGCCACGATGACGTGCCGGAAGTCGAACTCCACGACGTCGTCGGCGGTCATCGGGCTCTCCCGGAACACCTCGACGTTGGGCAGGTCGCCGATCACTGCTTCGCGGTAGTCACGCACCCGGTTCCACGCCGAGAGCCCGGGCAGCCGCGACTCGGCCGTCACCCGGCCGCCGAGCTCGCGTCCGGCTTCGACCAGGGCAACGTCGTAGCCGCGCACGCCTAGGGCGCGAGCGGCCTCCAGCCCGGCCGGGCCGGCACCGACCACGAGGATCCGGGCATCGGACTCCTTGGGCCGGATGCGCTCGGGGTGCCAGCCGCGGCGCCACTCCTCGCCCATGCTCGGGTTCTGGGTGCAGCGGATCGGCGACATGGTCTGGTCCCCGGTGACGCAGATGTTGCAGCCGATGCACTCCCGGATCGTGGCCAGCTTGCCGTCACGGATCTTGTTGGGCAGGAACGGGTCGGCGATGGACGGTCGGGCGGCACCGATCAGGTCCAGGATGCCGGCACGGACCTGCCGCACCATGGCATCGGGCGAGGTGAACCGTCCGACTCCGACGACCGGCTTGGACGTCAAAGTCTTGAGCCCGGCGACGAACTGCTCCTGGCGTCCTTCGGGTTCGAAGCGGGAGGTAGCGGAGTCGGCCTCCCAGCTGCCCATCGCGAAGTCCCACAGGTCGGGAACCTCGCCCAGCTCGCCGAGGACGGCCTCGATGTCGCCGCGGCTGATACCCCCCTCACCGAGCTCTTCTTCCACCGTGATCCGGCACGCCACCGCCGCCCGGCCGGCGACCTCCTCCACGGTGTCCTCCAAGAGCTCGCGCAGCAGCCTCATCCGGTTCAGCACCGAGCCGCCGTACTCGTCGGTGCGGGTGTTGTACCTCGGTGACAGGAAGTGGTGCAGCGTGCTGTAGCCGTGTGCGCCGTAGACGTAGACCAGGTCGTAGCCGGCGTCGAGGGAGCGGCGTACCGCGTTGCGGTGCCACCGCCGCAGGTCGGCGAGGTCCTGCTTGCTCATCGCCCGCGCCTGCACGGGCGCGATGGTGTCGGGTGCCACCGGGAGGTGGACCGGGCCGAGCGGGGTCTCGCGGCTGAGCTGGTTGGGCGCGTTCATGCCGTTGTGGGCGAGCTCGATGCCGGCGATGGCGCCGCCCTCGTGGATGGCCTCGGCGATCCGGGCGAGGGCGGGCAGGTCCTGGTCGTCCCAGACGCGTAGCTCGATGAACGGCGCGATGTCGGAGGTGGCATGGATCTCGACCTGCTCGGTGCACACCACCGACCAGCCACCCTCGGCCTTGACCTTCCGCATGGCCGCCTGGGCACTGGGGTCGCGGTAGCCCATCCCGTTGCAGTGCGGCACCTGGTAGAAGCGGTTCTTCGTGGTCAGCGGCCCGATCCGCACCGGCTCGAAGAGGATGTCGTACGGCGCGGGCACGGTGGTCCGCTCGGTGTCGGACATGGGCGCTCCTCGGGCTGAAGGAAGGTTCGGGTGACGAACGAACAGCATTCTTTGCGCGTATGCGCAAACTATGGCGGCCGCGTCCGAACGTCAAGGCCCTCGCCCCAGGTCGGGTAGCGTGCCGGGCATGCCGCGACGCAAGGATCAGGCCGCCCGTCGGGAGCACCTCATCCAGGCCGCGCTGCACACGATCGCGACCCGGGGCCTGGCCGGTGTGACGATGCGGAGCGTCGCCGAGGAGGCGGGCATCTCCCCCCGGCTGATCGCCTACTACTACCCCAGCCTCGACGCGCTTGTGGAGGCAGCGCATCAAGCGGCGACCGAGCGCTACTTCTGGGCCCGCCAGCAGGCGATGCGGGACGACGCCGCACCGACGGCGAAGCTAGCCCGGCTGATGCACTCGGGCCTGCCTCGAGGCGAGGATCGACTGCTCAGCCAGGTCCTGGACGAGATCTCGGTGAACGCCGGACGTAGTCCGATGCACGCGACGCTGATGACGTTGCTCTTCGACCGCGAGGTCTCCCTCTATACCGCGGTTCTCGAGGCCGGTCGAGCAACCGGTGCCTTCACGCTCACCGAGCCGCTCGACGTGGTCGCTCGCAACTTCGTCGCACTCGAGGATGCCCTCGGCATGCACCTGCTCGCTCACAACACCTCACTGACCCTCGCGCGGGCCGAGGAGCAGCTGGCCAGCTTCGCCCGTGCGGTCACCGGCTCGGACGTCAGGCCGGCCGCCGACGACGTCTCCGGGCACGTATGAGACACGCGGGCGTGCCCGAGGCCAAGGTCACTCGTCTCCGGGAACGCCATACGACGGCGCCGCCGCCGGGTCGAGGGCTCGGGTCACGTAGTCGTCGCGCTGCGGCAGCCAGAGCTCGAGCAGCTTGCGCAGCTCGGCGATCGGTGCGTCGTGCCAGTCCACCCGCAGGTCGGTCTCGCACCACGGGACGCTGCGGACAACCGCCAGGCCGGCGGAACGCAACGGACCGGCCTCTCCCCCGGCGGCGAGGCCGGCCTCCAGGGCGGCCATCAGCCGTTCCTCGAGCTGGCCCGGTGCCGCCTCGAAGGCATCGACCACGGCGTCGACCACTCGCGGGCTGGTCAGCAGGTTGCCGGCTGCGACTACGCTCGCGCCCAGGCGGTGATGGTGCACGCCGAGCGCCCCACGGCCGGAGTACGCCGCAGCCTTGCCGTAGATGTCGAGCACCATCAGCTGCCTGTGCTCGACGAGCGGCCGCCCGGCGACCAGGTCGTCGAGGGCAGCCTGGGGGTCGACCGCCTGCTCGAGCGCGTCGAGCAGCGCGGGTCCCAGGCGCGGGTCGGTGACGTTCTGGGACGCGACCCCGCCCACTCCGGCACGCAGGTGGATGCATCGGGCTGCCACGGCGGGGCTCGACGACGTCACCGCCATCCCGACCGCGCCGCGGCCGTCGGCGCCGAGCAGGGAGAAGGTCATGCCGACTCCCCCTCCGGGATCACCGCGATCGCGTCGACCTCCACCAGCCACTCCGGTCGGGCCAGCGCCGAGACCACCAGACCGGTGGAGATCGGGTGGACGCCGCGCGTCCACCGGCCAATGGTGCGGTAGACGGGCTCGCGGTAACGGGGGTCGACGATGTAGATGGTCAGCTTGACCAGGTGCTCCATCCGGCTGCCGGCTTCCTTGAGCAGCGTGTCGATGTTGGCCATTGCCCGCTCGGTCTGCTGTTCGACGTCCCCGAGCCCGACCGACTCGCTGGTATCGAGGTCCTGGCCGATCTGGCCGCGGACGTACACCGTGTTCCCGGCGACCACGGCCTGGCACAGGTCGTTGTCGAGGTTCTGCTCCGGGTAGGTGTCGCGGGTGTTGAAGGGGCGGATCCGGGTGTGACCACCGGCCACGATGGGCGCGTTCACTGTGTGGCCTCCAGCAGGGTGTCGGTCGGGGTGTGCGAGCCGGCGTGGTCGTCGGGTGCTCGATCGTCGGTGCCGTAGGCGAAGTAGCGGCGCTGGGTGGTGATGTGGTCGGCGACGTGCTTGGCGTCGTGCCAGACGCCCCAGATGAAGCTCGACCCGCGTCGGGACAGCCAGGGCAGTCCGAGGAAGTAGACGCCGGGCTCGGAGGACACGCCGCGCCGATGCTTCGGCTTGCCGTGCTCGTCGAGAGCGTCGACGTGCAGCCAGCTGTAGTCCGTGGCGAAGCCCGTCGCCCAGATGATGGTGGTCACGCCCGAGGCGGCGAGGTCGAGCTCGAGGAGCGGGTCGGTCACGCAGCCCGGGGTGGGGCCGAGGTCGTGAGCCTCGGGTTCCTCGGCAAGGTCGAGGCCGTTGCGGGCGACGTACGCGTCCGCCTCGTCGAGCAGCGAGAGGTAGCTGGCGTCGCCGTTCGCGATGTTCTCGGCGAGGTCGGCTGAGAACCGCAGCGTGCCGTTGTCGAACGAAGCGGTCCGGCCGGCGAGGTGGATACCCGCAGCGGCCAGGTCACGGAAGTCGACGGTGTGGCCGCCGTGCGCGCCGCTGACGGCGATGGTGACATGCTCCGCACCTTGAGGAGGAGTCTCTGCATCCCACTTCCCGAGGACGCCGAGCCACCAGCAGAAGTCACGCCCGCGATACCTCCTCGGCGGCCGGTCGTGGGGGCCGACGGAGAGGCACACGCGACGGCCCGACTGCCGGAGCTCGTCAGCGATCTGCACCCCGGACGAACCGGCTCCGACCACCAGGACGGCGCCGTCGGGCAGCTGCTGAGGGTTGCGGTAGGCGCTGGAGTGCAGCTGCAGCGGGACCGCACCGTCGGGGACGATCTTGGGGACGACCGGTTGCTGGAACGGCCCGGTCGCGGCAACCACGAACCGGGCGTCGATGGCCCCGTCGGTGGTGTCCACCCGGAATCCGGGCCGGCCCACGTTCCTCCGCACCGAGGTCACCTCGACACCGCACCGGACCGGCGCGGCGATCTTCTCCGCGTATGCGGAGAAGTAGTCCGCGACCTGGTCCTTGGACGCGAACCCGTCGGGGTCGACGTCGAAGAACTCCAGCCCGGGGAAGCGGTCATGCCAGGCCGGGCCGTTCGCGACCAGGGAGTCCCAGCGTTCCGAGCGCCAGCGCTCGGCGATGCGGCTCCGCTCCAGGATGAGATGTGGCACGCCGCAGCTGCCCAGCTGCTCGCTCATCGCCAAGCCGGCCTGGCCGCCTCCGACGACGACGACCTCGGTCGCTTCGCTCGACATCCCAACCTCCAGCGCGGCGGCACCCACGGACCCCAGGGCTGCCCGTCCAACAGAAATGGTCACGTGGCCCGCCACTTCTGTCCAACAGATGTTGCTGGGTCAGGGCATCGATTTTCCAGATGACCCGGGAGCCTTGGCCTAGAGGGCGTGCAGCTCGCGGGCCAGGGTGACGAAGGCTTCGGCCCGGCGGGTGAGTCGGACGCCGCGCATCCAGGCGACCACGATCTCCAGGGCGGGCAGGTCGTCCCGCAGCTCGAGGGCGACGGCCGTCGCCCCGTCGTACGTCGTCTCCTCCCGGGGGCGCTGGTTGAGCAGCGCGTACCCGTGGCCGTGGGCCACCAGGGCACGCACGGTCTCGTAGCCGGGGCTGCGGAACCTGATCCGCGGCTGCAGTCCCACCGAGCCGACCAGCGAGGTGAAGTAGCCGGTGGTGTGCGGCAGGTCCAGCAGCACCATCGGATCGTCGGCGAGCTCCCGCAGCCAGATCCGCTTGTTCCCGGCCAGCGGGTGCTCGGCGGACACGATGACGTAGGGCATCGACTCGGCGACCGCGATCCTGCCGATGTCGTCGTCGAGGTCGTAGCCGTACATCAGAGCCAGCTCGCAGGCGCCCTCCCGCAGAGCCTGCTTGAGGTGGGCGTGCTCGGCCTCGGCGATCTGCACACGTACCTCGGGGTAGCGGCGCTCGAACTCGGTGAGAAGCGCGGGCAGGCGGAACGGTGCGAGCGTCGAAAAGCATCCCACGGAGAGGCGGCCCACCATCGCGCCGGCCGCGTTCCGGGCCGACTCCTCCAGCTCTGCAGCGTGGGCCAGGAACCCGCGCAGCTCCTGGTAGAACTCGTGCCCCGCGGCCGTCGGCACCAGACCCCTCGCGTGCCGGCGCAGCAGCAGCTGGACACCGAGCTCCTTCTCCAGCTGCGCTATCGCAGTGGAGACCGCCGACTGGGAGACCACCAGCTGGCGCGCCGCGGCCGTCATGCTGCCGTGCTCGACCGCAGCGGCGAAGTAGCGCAGCTGAACGAGCGTGAACGACGGCACGGACACGGGATCATCCTGCCGCACCTGACCGTGCCAGTCGGACGCGAAACCCCAGGACAATCCGCGTCCAACAACGAAAACCGTGCGAATCGCAGCCAAGAGTGACGGTTTCTGTTGCCCTCGTCACATCGTGCTGCTGTAATGGTCGCCACTTCGGCGCGTAGGCCGGAGGTTCGCCCCGCTGATCACGAAGGGAACGCGAACCGATGTCTGACAACCATCCTCCCCGACCGCCGCAGGTGGACCCCGCACTGCTGCGCGGCCTCACCCAGTCCCGGCACAGTCGGCGTGATCTCTTGCGGCTGATGGGCCTGGGTGCTGGTGCCGTCGGCGCCGGGAGCCTGTTGTCGGCCTGTGGCGTCTCGGGCCAGGCGGGAGCAGGCTCCAGCCCGACCAGCAGTACGGCGGTCGCGAACGCCGCCGCGGCGTACTGGAAGGACAAGAAGCAGACCGCCCTGGTGAACTGGGGCAACTGGCCGCTCTACATCGACACCGCGGGCAAGGGCAACCACCCCTCGATCAACCAGTTCGAGCAGCAGACCGGGATCAAGGTCAACTACAGCGAGCCGATCCAGGACGACGCCTCGTTCTTCGCCACGATCCGGCCCACCCTGGAGGCCGGTCAGTACACCGGCTACGACACCACGGTCATCACCAACGGCCAGTACCTCACCGACCTGGTGCAGCTGGACTACCTGATCCCGCTCGACCAGAGCCGGCTGGTCAACTTCAAGAAGTACGCCGGCGGGAAGTACCGCAACCCCTCCTACGACCCCGGCAACAAGTTCACGATCCCCTGGCAGGCGGGCTTCACCGGCCTCGGCTACGACCCGGCCAAGACCGGTCGTCCGATCACCAGCTGGCAGGATCTGCTGGACCCGAAGTTCAAGGGCAAGATCGGCATGCTCGCTGACCCGACCGAGCTGGGGAACGCCGGCATGTTCGCGCTGGGCATCGACCCGAAGACGTCCACGGTGGACGACTGGAAGAAGTCGGCGGCCTGGCTGGAGAAGGTCAAGCCGAACGTCCGCAAGTTCTACGAGCAGGACTACGTGCAGGCCCTGGCCACCGGCGACATCTGGATCGCGCACGCGTGGTCGGGCGACATCTTCCAGAGCAACCTGTCGGGCACCAGCCTCAAGTTCGAGATCCCCAAGGAGGGCGGGCTGCTCTGGACCGACAACTTCGTGATCCTCAAGGGCGCCCAGAACCCGGTGAGCGCGATGATGCTGATGGACTACTACTACAAGCCGGAGGTGGCCGCCGAGGTGGCCGAGTGGGTCAACTACGTCACCCCGGTGCCGAGCGCACAGCAGGTCGTGCTCAACGACGCCAAGAAGGCGAAGAAGCCCGCCGACGCGAAGTACCTCAAGGAGGTCGCAGACAGCTACGCGGTGTTCCCGACCGCGCAGACCTACAACGAGGTCTCGGTCGGACGCACGCTGAAGATCGACGAGATCCAGACCTGGAACGACATCTTCAACCCCGTCTACCAGTCCTGATCCACGCCACATCCCCCAACCTGCCCAACGGCTACCACCTCCAAGAGCTCGCCGCCGACGTCGCAACCGCCCTGGCGCGCGCAGGCGGCGCAGGACGAGGAGATCGTGGGCTCGCGAGCACGGCGTGCATCGCGTCGAGGCGGGGACCCTGGTGCACAACGAGGCCTCCCACGACCTGTTCGAGCTGGTGCTGCACGACGAGACCCCACACATGAGAGAGGCAGGCCGCGCAGCTGGCTCGGCACGCAATGCTCAACGGTCCACTAACGTCCCAAGAGCGACAGCGCCGCATCCGTGATGGAGGCAGCGTCGATTCCGTGTATGGCGTAAGCATCCGGCACACTGCTGGACTGCCCGAACTCGGTGACCCCCAGACACCGGACGCGGTCGCCACGGGCGGCAGCCAGGAACGACAGGGTGTGAGGGTGGCCGTCAAGGACCGTGACCAGCGGCGACGGATACGCGGTCGGGAACAACAGGTCGATCACGTCAGAGCCACCTGCGGTACGTCGGCCACGCTGCTGCAGGGATCGGAAGACCAGGTCCGGGCTCGTCAGGCAGACAACACCGGCGGTGACGCCCTGCGCTGCGAGGATTTCCGCCGCCTGCAGGACTTCCGGCATCAACGCACCAACCCCCACGAGGGTCACATCCTCGCGGTCAAGCGGATGCGTGGTGATCCGGTAGCCGCCACTGATGGCCTGGCTGCGGCGACGCTCGAGCAGCACCGGCTCCTCGGGCAGTCGGAAGAGTGCCGGATCGACAGGCTTGGTCGAGAGGCGGAAGTACGACGAGGTGCCGCCCGGCCGTCCCACCTGCGACATGGCGTGCAGGAAGCACCACTCCAGATCCTGGCTGAACGCCGGCTCCCACGCCACGCACCCGGGTTGCTCCAGCCCGATCGAGGGTGTCGTGATCGACTGGTGGGCCCCACCCTCGGGCGCCAAGGTGACTCCGGACGGAGTGCCCACAAGAATGGACTGCCCGCCAGCGTAGATGCTGTACGACCACGGCTCGAGGGCGCGCGCCACGAACGGGTCGTAAAGAGTCGCGATGGGGATGAGGCGTTCTCCCCACCTGCTCCAGGTCACCCCGAGCTCTCCGAGCAGCCCGACCAGGTTCACCTCCGCGATCCCGAGCTCGATGTGCTGACCGGTGGTGGCCTCCGTCCAGCGGAGGATGCGTTCGGCATCGTCGGCGAACCAGTCCATCCGCTCGCCGAGCGACCACACCCCGGTCTTGTTGATCCAGCCACCCAGGTTGGTGGAAGAGGCCACATCGGGACTGCACGTGACGACTCGCCGAGCCAGCTCGGGCGCGTCACGGGGCAGGTCGGCGAGGAGCCGGCCAAGTGCCGCCTGCGTCGACAACGCCTTCCGGTGCGGATGCCCGAGGGATGCCGGGACCGCGATCGGCGGGGTGTCTCGCCGGTCGGGCCGGGACAGCTCGGCGCCCCGACGGCGGCACAGCGCATCGGCCGCGCTCCCGGCCGCAAACCTCTCCCACGGCCTGTCCAGGCTCACGCCGCTCTGCCTCGCCAGGTCCTCCATCTGCGCCTCGGTCAGCAGGGCCGAGTGGTTGTGGGGATGCCCTTCGGTCGCCAGCCCGCGGCCCTTGACGGTGTATGCGAAGACGACGGTGGGTCGGTGCTCGTCCACGGAGCCGAACGTGTCGAGAAGCAAGCCGAGGTCGTGGCCGCCGAGGTCCCTGATCGCGGCCGCCAGCTCGCTGTCGCCGATGCCGCGCAGCAGGCGCTCCAGCTCGGGCGAACCGCCAGGGGTCAGGATGCGTTCGCCGAGCTGAGCCTCATCCGCCCGGAGCAGTCTCTGGTACTCCTCGTTCGGCATCGTCTCGAGCCGTTGACGCAGCTCGGCGCCTCCGGGACGCTCGAAGATCCCGCTGATGTGGCGCCCCCACTTGAGAGTGATGACCTGCCAGCCGGCCGCGCCGAACATGCCCTGCAGTCGTTGGATCTGGATGTCTGGCACCACGCGGTCCAGCGACTGGCGGTTGAGGTCGACGATCCACAGCAGCTCACCCAAGGAGGCCACGCCGGGGTCGGCGATGGCCTCCCAGATCGCTCCTTCGTCCAGCTCTGCGTCGCCGAGGAGGCTGACGAAGCGCCCTGCTGTCGGCACCGACGCGAAGTGTGACCGGACGTAGCGGTGGGCCAGGGCGGCCCACAACGCCGCCGTCGCCCCGATACCCACCGACCCTGTCGAAAAGTCGACCGTGTCGGGGTCCTTGAGCCGGCTGGGGTAGCTCTGCAGCCCACCCTTGTCGCGGAGGGTCGGAAGGTACTTCTGGTCCAGGTCGCCGATCAGGTAGTTGATGGCGTGGAGGACGGGGGACGCATGCGGCTTGACCGAGACCCGGTCACCGTTCGCCAGCTCATGGAACCAGAGCGCCACCATGATCTCGACCATGGAGGCCGAGGAGGCCTGGTGACCACCGACCTTCACGCCGCTGGCGTTCGGGCGTCCGCGGTTGGCGGCATCCACGATGGCGGCGGAAAGCCACCGGACACGCTTCGACACCTCGCGAAGAACCTCGATCTCCTGCGGTGAGCCGTGTCGGGCCTTCTCTGCGTCGCGGAGCTCGGACATGCTGACCATCCTCTCTCACGATGCGTACTCGGACGAGCGAGAGGTCTCGACATCCGGCGTCGAGGCCCCGTCGCAGGTCCGTCGTTCGCGGAGGGCCGCGCGCACGCTGTCCATCGACGCGTCTATCTCCACGAGCTGACCTGGGTGCGACGCGATCCGACCGGCATCCTTGAGTCCCGTGCCGGTGGCGATGTGAACCACACGCTCCTCAGGGGCGACGACGCCGGCGGCGATCGCCTTGGCGAGGCCGGCGACGCCCGCAGCCGCCCCGGCTTCGGCAAAGACCCCGCTGGCGCTGGCGAGCTTCTGCCGCCAGCGCAGCATCTCCTCGTCCGTGACCGTGAGTAGGGCGCCCCCCGAGAGCCTGACCGCGTCGAGCGCTCGTGCGGCATTGCGTGGCCTGCCGACCGAGATGCTGTCCGCGAGGCTCGCCGCGGTGACCGGCCGGATCTGCGATGTGCCGTCGGCGAACGCTGTGGCGATCGGCGCAGCACCGGCAGGCTGGATTCCGAGCAGTCGCGGCACCTTCGCCAGAACGCCGAGCTGGACCATCTCCGACAGGCCTTTGTGGATCGCGGTGATGGTGCAGCCATCACCGACCGCAACGCTGACCCAGTCCACCGGGTCGAGCGCGGTCTGCTCAGCGAGCTCGAGCCCGCATGTCTTCTTGCCCTCGACGAGGTACGGATTGGTGGCGCAGTTCCGGTCGTACCAGCCGAACTCCTTCGCCGCGTCACGGCACAGGTAGTAAGCGTCGTCGTAGCTTCCCTGGACCAGCATCACGTGCGCACCGAACATCCGCAGCTGGTCCAGCTTGGCCGTGGGAGTGCCCGCGGGGACGAAGATGTGCGCCGCCAGACCCAGGTTCGCGCAGATTCCGGCCAGGCTGGAGGCAGCGTTGCCGGTGGACGCACAGCAGATCTCGCGCTGCCCGAGCTCCAAGGCGTGCAGCGCCGCGAGCGTGGAGCTGCGGTCCTTCAGCGAGCCTGTGGGGTTTCGACCTTCGTCCTTGACGGCGAGGGCGGCGATGCCCAGCTGCTTGGCCAGGACGGGTGCATCGATCAGCGGGGTCGGGGTGAGCCAGCCCTTCGGAAGCAGCTCGTAGGACTGTGCCTGCAGCGGCAGCATTGGGGCGAAGGAGCTCAGCGTGTCCTTCAACCTGGACGCGGGCGCCCAGCCATCGCCGAGCCCGGAGCTCCAGTCGTAATGCACGCTCAGGATCCCCTCGAGCCCGGGATGGTCCGGGCACACGTCCACGATCGATCCCGGCAGATAGTCCGCGCCGCAGGCGACACAGGTCAGATGGTCGACGCTCACAGGGCAGCTCCTTGGTCGATGGTGGCGGCGCACGCGAAGTCCTTGGCGGCGGCGTCACGAAGGTTGGCGTCGAGCAGCATGTCGGCTGCGGTGCCCGCGAGGGCGAAGGCCGAGTCGAGACAGGCCTTGTCACCGCCGCTGCCGCGGGCGTGCTGGGCGAACTCGAGCGAGTGGCCGGCCACGCCCGGTGGGGCGATGGCGACGATCGGGTGGATTCCTGGCACCCGGACACTCACGTTGCCGAAGTCGGTGGACCCGTTGAGTGAGAGCTCGGACACGGACTGACGGAGAACCGTCCGTCGGCGACGCGTCATGTTGACCGCGAAACGCTCCATCAGCACCTGGTTGGTGCGGACCGGGAGCTCCTCCGGGTAGGGGTCCCATTCGATGACCACGTCGGTTGCCGTCATCTCCGCGGCCGCGCGAAACACGTCCTCCACCCGCTGTGACAGCTCGCGCATGGTCGTTGGGCGCATGGAGCGCACGTAGAAGGAGCCGCTCGCCTTGCCGGGCACGATGTTGGGCCGCTGGCCACCGTCCAGGATCACCCCGTGCACCCGGTCGCTGGGAATCATGTGCTGACGAAGCTGCGCGACGCCGTTGTAGGCGGTGACCAAGGCGTCAAGGGCGTTGCGCCCCATGAACGGCATGGCCGCCGCGTGGGCCTCCAAGCCGTGGTAGGTGACATTGACGGTGCGCATGCCGAGCCGCGGATACGTCCCGACGTCGTACACCCCCGGGTGCATCATGATCGCCGCGTCCAGGTGGTCGAATCCGCCCGCGCGCGCGATCAGCTCCTTGCCGGACCCACCCTCTTCGGCCGGTGTCCCGACGAGCTCGACCGAGCCGGAAAGCTCATCCGCGACCGTCGCGAGCGCGAGGAACGCGCCCACCCCGCTGGCACAGATCACGTTGTGTCCGCAGCCATGCCCGATGGAGGGAAGCGCGTCATACTCGGCGAGGATCGCGACGGCGGGACGACCGTCTCCCACCCTGGCGCGGAAGGCCGTCGGAAGCCCGTATGCACCCGTCTCGATGTCGAGGCCCCGGCTCTGGACCAGGCGTGCCACCGCTGCGGCGGCATGGTGTTCCTCGAAGCACAGCTCCGGATGGTCGAAGACATCGTGGGACAAGTCCACGATGTCGTCGGCCAGGCTTGCCACGGCCTGCTCCAGACGATCCATCAGGTGACTCGAGGCACCCCGGTGAGGTGAGACCACGGCCGCTTCCGCCGCCGCGCGGGCCTCGGTCTCGGCGAGAATGGTGGGCAGGAAGGTCGGGTAGGGCCGACGAATGGAGCCGACGGTGTCAGCCATGTGAATGTCTCCTTGATGAGATGGTTCCTGCGGGAAGCTGACCCGTTCGGTGGCAGGCGACGCTGCGGCCGTCCCCGAGTGGCTCCAGGGATGGATCGGTGTCGGCGCACGCCCCGACCGCCCATGGGCACCGTCCCACCAGGCGGCACCCTTGTGGCAGCGATGAGAAGGACGGCACCTCTCCAGGGAGCGGCTCGGCCCGCACCTCGAGCAGGGGGTCCTTGGGAGGCACCACAGAGAGCAGTGCGCGCGTGTAGGGATGTGCCGGGGCCGCGACGACATCGCGCGCCGGCCCTTCTTCCACGATGCGGCCCAAGTACATGACCGCGATCCGATCGGCGTAGTGCGCCGCCACGGAGAGGTCGTGGGTGATCATCAAGACACCCAGGTCTCCGTCGCGTCGCAGGTCGTCGAGCAAGGTGAGGATGCCGGCGCGCGCCGACACGTCCAGCATCGACACCGGCTCGTCTGCGATGAGGACGTCCGGGTCCAGCACCAGGCTGGTTGCGATGGCCACGCGTTGCCGCTGCCCTCCCGACAGCTGATGGGGAAACCGGTCGGCGAACAGCGGCGCCGGGGACAGGCCGGTTCGCTCCAGGGCCTGGTGGACCAGCCGGATACGTTGAGCGCGGCTCCGGCCGATGCCGTGGACGAGGAGCGGCTCCTCGACGATCTGCCGTACCCGCGCCCGTGCAGGAAGCGCCTCGTAAGGGTCCTGGAAGACGACCTGCATCCGCTTGCGTACGCCGCGCAGCTGCCGCTGTGAGCTGTGGGTGATGTCCTTGCCGTCGAACAGGACCCGGCCGCAGTCAGGCGTCACGAGGCGAAGCGCAGTGGCGGCCAGCGTCGACTTGCCGCTTCCAGACTCCCCGATCAACGCAAGGAGCTCACCCTTCCGCAGGCTCAACGAGACACGGTCGACGACGCGCGTCCTGCGCTTCCTGTCGCGGGCGCTCCGCCGGTAGGACGCGACGACACTGTCCAGCTCGAGCACCGAGGGCGTGTCCAGATCGCGGGGGTTCACGACATCCTCACCTTCTGGCCGGCGAACCGGCAGGCAGCGGCATGGCCCGAGGCGACTTGCAGCAGCTGCGGCGCCTCTGTCATGCACTCCTCGCGGGCCATCGGGCAGCGGGGCAGGAAGGCACAGCCGGCCACCGGCTCGTCAAGGCGGGGAGGCGAACCGGCGATGGAGACCAGCTCCTCACGGCCGCTGTGCACGTCGGCGGTCGCCGCGAACAGCAGACGTGTGTAGGGGTGCTCGGACCTGTGGTACACGTCAGCTGGAGTGCCGGTCTCGACTACCTTGCCCGCGTACATCACCTGGATCCGGTCGCACGTTCGTGTCACGAGGGGCAGGTCGTGTGTCACCAGGACGAGGGCGAGGTCAAGCTCACGGGTCAGCCGGTCGATGACCCCGAGGACCTGTGCGGCGACCATGACGTCCAGGGCTGTCGTCGGCTCGTCGGCCAACAGCACCTGCGGTTCGCACGCAAGGGCCATGGCCAGCGAGACACGTTGCCGCATCCCGCCGGAGAGCTCGTGGTTGTAGCGCCTGAGGATGACGTCGGGAAGACCGACCAGAGTCACCAGGTCACGAGCCCTGGCCTCGGCCGCGGGTCCGGTTGCCACGTCGTGCAGCTCGAGGACCTCGGTGATCTGCCGGCCGATCCGCATCACGGGGTTGAGGGCGTTCATCGCGCCCTGGAAGACGACGGCGATGTCCTTCCAGCGATGGGTTCTGAACGCGCGCTCCCCGCCGGCGAGCACCTCCTGCCCGGAGATGCGGATGCTTCCGGACGCACTCGCGCTCGGAGGCAGCAGTCCCATGAGGGTCATGAGCAACGTGGATTTCCCGCAGCCGGACTCACCCACGATCCCGAGCTTCTCTCGCGAGCCGACCCGGAGGTCGACGCCGCGAAGGGCATGCAGCTCGCCGCCGTCCGGGAGATCGAACCAGACGTTGAGGTCGCTGGCCTCGAGGAGTGGGGAGGAGGATTCAGTCACGAGATGCCTCCGGCACCGGTCGGATACGGAACGTCCGCGAAGACACGTGGGCAATGCCGGCCTTCGGGTTGGCCGCGTGCTGGATCGCGGTCCCGAGCAGGCTCGACCCCAGGACGACCAGCGCGATGCAGAGGCCGGGCGGGATGATCGCCCACCAGGCTCCGGAGCTGATCGCGGTCCGTTCGAACGCGATCTGGATGAGTCGCCCCCACGACACGGTGGCCGGGTCCCCGAGTCCGAGAAATGACAGGGCGGCCTCGAAGAACACGGCGACCGACACGGCCAGCACCGTCGTCGCCACGAGTAGCCCGACGATGTCCGGGACGATGTGACGGAGCACGATACGGGCGTGGCCGGCCCCGATGGCCCGGGCCCGGCGCACCGACACTCTCTCCTTCAGGGCCAGGACCTGCGCACGGATCAGCCGCGCGGTCGAGGTCCAGAGCAGCAGGGCGATGATCAGCACCATGTGCACGACGCTGGGCGCCCAGACCGTGGCGACGACGATCATCAGGGGAAGTGCGGGGATCACGATGAAGTAGTCGGTGATTCTCATCAGGGCGGTGTCGACCCAGCCGCCTATGTAGCCGGCGGTGACGCCGACGAACCCGCCGACCAGCACGCTCACCATCGAGGCTGCCAACCCGACCAGCATCGAGATCCGTGTCCCGGCTATCAGCAGGGAGAGCATGTCGACACCGGAGTCATCGAGCCCGAGAGGATGCGCCGGAGACGGTGCGCCGTACACGGGTCCGACACGCTGGTCGATGCCGAACGGCGTCAGCAGAGGACCGAACAGGGCCAGGACAGCGAATGCTGTCAGTAGAGCTCCGCCGATCAGCGCTGCCGGGTTCTGGCGCAGCCAGGTCAGCCATCGCCGCGCTGCTGTTGCGGCGTTGAGACTCGACGTTGGGGGCATCATGCGCTCCTGATCCGTGGGTCGAGTCGCAGGTAGACGAGGTCGGCAAGCAGGTTGCACAAGATCACCGACACGGTCAGCAACAGGAAGTCCCCCTCGAGCATCGGGTAGTCGCGGGCCTTCACCGCGTCGTACACGGCGAGACCCACGCCCGGCCACGAGAAGACGGTCTCGATCAGGATCGCCCCGGAGACCAACAGCCCGAGCGACATTGCGATGAGCGTGGTGATCGGGAGCATGGCGTTGGGCAAGGCGTGGCGTCGCACGACCGACCAGTGGGAGAAGCCCTTGGCGCGGGCGGTGAGAACGTAGTCCTCCCCGAGGGTCTCGAGCATGGAGGTTCGGATGATCACTGCGTACTGTCCGTAGGACGCCAGACCGAAGGTGAGCGCCGGGAGCAGCAGGTGCCGCACGTGGTCCGCCGCTCGGGCCCACCAGTCGGCACCGGTGAGGAACACGTCGCTGATGCCGCCCGACGGCAGATGACCCGCGGCCAGCAGGATCAGCATGAGACCAAGCCACTGGGCGGGCATGGCGTAGAACGCGAGAGCGGCACCGAGCCCGCCGGCGTCCAGGACGGTCCCCCGTCGCCACGCCGCAATCAGCCCGGTGGCCATCCCGGCGACCAGTGCGAACACGGTTCCGAGCAAGACCATCGGCATCGTGTTCGCCACGGCCTGCCAGAGGTTGACGGTGACGGGTTTGCGGTTCTCGAACGAGATGCCCAGGTTGCCGTGCGCGAGCTGCCCGAGGTAGTGGAGGTACTGACTTCCGAGCGGTTGGTCCAGGCCGAAGTCCGCACGGATCTGCATGCGTTCGGCTGCGGACAGCCCGGGCACCTTCACCATGCTGGCGGCATCCCCCGGGACGGCACGGAAGAGCAGGAAGTTGGCGCTGATTGCCACCACGACCGTCACGAGTGCGACGGCTAGCCGCCGCGCGAGGTACCCGACGGAGCCCCCGAGCGCCGATCCGGTATCCGCGCGCGGCGTAGTGGCGACTACTGCAGCCATGAGTCGTCGATCTGGTGACGGGACGTGGTGTCGACCACGAACGGCGACCCGGAGAAGCCGTGGACGTCCTTGCGGATCGCGATGAGGTTGGGGTTGACGAACAATGGCATCCACGGTTTGTCACGGTTGAGGGCCTCCTGCGCCTGGTCGACGGCCTGCTTGCGTTGCGCAGGATCGAGCGTGGTCGACTGCAGGTTGTAGAGCGCGTCGTAGTGGGAGTTGCAGTAGGCGGCCTCGTTGTAGTTGCCGCGCTGGCCACACGTGTTCAGCGAGAGCATGAAGTCCGGGTCCCAACGGGAGATCCAGTCGTCCACGGCGAGGTCGTACGACGGTGCTTCCGGGCTCGGCGTGACCAGCGCATGCCCGAAGGCGTCGCCGTCCACCACTCGGACGTTGATCTCGACTCCGATCTTGGCCAGGTCACTCCGAAGCAGGTCGACGACCCGGTCGTGACCGGTCAGGCCCGTGGGCTCGAGCAGGTCGTAGGCCATCGGGTGCCCGTTGGCGACCCGGACACCGTCCGGCCCACGGCTGTAGCCGAGCTGGTCAAGGATCTGGTTCGCCTTGGCCGGGTTGAAGCCGTCCGCACCGATCTGTGGGTCGGCCCAGTTCTGGAGGGACAGCGGGATGATGGAGGTGGCGGGCGTGCCCATGCCCAGGGTCACCACGTCGACCATCTTCTGGCGGTCGATGGCGAGGTGGAACGCCTCCCGGACCTTCGGGTCGAGCAGTTCAGGGTGCGCGGTCTGCCCGGGGCTGGAGTTGAAGATCAAGGTGTCCTCGTCGGTGCCCTTGTTGGTCAGCAGCTGCAGCGTCGAGTCCTTCTTCAGGGTCGAGACCGCAGTGGCCGGCACGTCGTACGCCACGTCGATCTGGCCCTGCTGGATCGCGCTGATCATGGCGTCAGCGCTCCCGAAGAACTGGAAGCCGAAGCCCGAGATCTTGGGCTTGGGGCCGTAGAAGGACGGGTTGCGGTCGAACAGTGCGTACGCGTCCTTCTTCTCGGAGGTGAGGATGAAGGAGCCGCCCGAGACGAGTGGTGCGTCGTTGGTGAAGCCACTCAGCTTGCTTGCGTCACCGGACAGGTAGGGGCCCCAGACGGCACGGGGAAGGATCGGGATCCCGCTGAGGTTCGCCAAAGCTGTGGCCACCGGCTTGTCATAGGTGATGACCAGCTCGTTCGGTCCCTTGGTCGTCACGGACTGCACGTGCGCCAGGTAGGAGCCGTACCGAGCGGTCGCGCCGTCCTTGTTGGCGAGGATGGCGTTGAAGGTCCACGCGGCGTCCTCCGCGGTGAGCGGCTTGTGGTCGCTCCAGGTGGCCCCCGGGTGGGTGTGGAAGGTCCACACGCGGCCGCCCTGCGTGCTCTGGTACGACGCTGCGAAGTCGCCCTGGATGGAGCCGCTGGTGTCGTACTGGACCAGGTAGGGGTACACGTACCGGAACACGGCAAGTTCGAAGATGTTGCTCGCGAGGAACGGATTGAGCGTGCTGATGGTCGACCCGGTATCCCCGATCCGAAGCACCGAGTCCCCGCCGGACGACACGTCGGCCTTCGAGTTCGTACAGGCGGAGCCCGCCAGCAGCAGTGCCACACTCACCAGCCCGTAAAGCAGCTTTCGTCGCATCGGGGATCCCTTCGCCGTGGGGCCGCTCACCCTGGGAGCCGGCCTGGTTCGAACGTCGGCGCCTACGATGACCACCGCGGCGTTGCAATGTCAATAGTCTTTATGTTTTGATTGTTGATGTTAGGCGTCCGTCTCGACCACTGGGGTGAAGATGCAGCTGCTGCTCGAACGCAAGGCACGTGCCGGGGATGACCTCACGGTCGTGGTGCTCGGACCGGACGGGGACCTCGACCCCGGCATCGCCGCGCAGCTGGACCAGCCGCTCCGCGAGACTCTCGGAAGTGGTGATGAGCGAGCAGGGATCCCCGGCACGCAAGAAATCCGCATCGGCACCGCCGAGGGCATGCACCGCGTCGTGATGCTCCGCCCCGAGGACGACAGCCTCCAAGGGCTGTGTCAGGCATTCCTGTCCGCGGCCTCCCGAGGGCTCCTTGCCGGATCGCTGACGATCCACGGACCATGGGTGGGTACGGGTAACCGCGCCCTGCGAGCGGCCGCCGAAGGGTTGCTGCTCGGTGGTTACCGGTTCACCGCCTACCAGTCCCGGCCACGGACGGACATGCCCACTGCCGCCACCTTCGTGGTGGGGGACATCGACGACCTCCAGCTCAAGCGGTCCGAGGAAGCGATCGAGACCGCGAAGCTGCTCGCCGACGCGACGAACTGGGCACGGACTCTGGTCGACACACCTCCCGAGGACTCGACCCCCGACAAGCTCGCGCGGCTCATCGGGGACCGGCTGTCCGGAGACGGCGTCGGGGTACGCGTCTGGTCCACCGACGAGCTGTCCCAGCGCAGCTTCGGCGGAATCCTCGGAGTGGGTCGAGGCAGCGCGCACGGACCGTGCCTGCTCGAGCTCACCCTCGAGTCCGGTGATGACACCGCCCCGATCGTGCTCTGCGGCAAGGGGGTCACGTTCGACGCCGGCGGCCTGTCGATCAAGAACGACCGCACCCAGCAATGGATGAAGGCCGACATGGGCGGAGCGGCAGCAGTCGCGGCGGCGGTGGATGCCGCAGCTCGAGCGGAGCTGCCCGTCAACCTCACCGCGCTCCTGCCCCTTGTCGAGAACCTCCCGAGCGCGCATGCAATTCGGCCAGGTGACGTGTTGCGGCATCCCGACGGCAGTACGACGGAGGTCACGAACACCGACGCCGAGGGGCGGCTGATCCTGGCCGACGCGTTGTCGTATGCGAACACCCTCGGCCCGAGCGTCGTCCTGGACGTCGCCACCTTGACGTCGGGACTGCTCGGCCGAAACCTCTGGATGCTGTTCTCGCGCGATGACGAGCTCGCGAAGGAGATGCTGGCCGCCGGCCATGATGCGGGTGAGCCCGGTTGGCGGATGCCGCTGCAGGCTTCGGGTGGTGGACCGCTCCAGTCGAGCATTGCCGACCGCAAGAACTACAGCTTCGAGAACGCCGGCGTGGACACGCTCAGCGCTGCGGCGTACCTGCGAGGCTTCACGGGCAATGCCCCGTGGGCGCACCTCGACATCGTCGGCACGGCGTTCCGGCAGGTGCCGGACCACTGGCCGGCCGGGGCGACCGGGTCGCCCACCCGTGCGCTGCTGACCTTCTTGCAAGGTCGCGCCCTGGGGAGGGACCGCGGTTGAGTCCGGGCGAACCTGACGAGGAGACTGGAGCACGGCTCGAACGCGTCCTCCCGCCCGCCCTGCCGCCCGGAGGCGTGGTAGGCGTGCCGGCGCCGGCGAGTCCATACCACAACCGGTCGCAGGTCGAGCGTGCTGTTCGGCTGCTGGAGTCGTTCGGCTACCGGGTCAAGCTCGCCGAGCACATCGCCGCCCGCGAGCAGTACCTGGCCGGAAGCGCGGAAACTCGTGCACGCGACCTGATGGCCATGTTCACCGACCCCGAGGTCGATGCGGTGATCTGCCTGCAGGGCGGTTACGGGTCAAACCAGGTCATCCCACTGCTGGACTACCCCGTGATCCGGGACAACCCGAAGCCGTTCATGGGCTACTCCGACATCACTTCCCTCCACGTGGCGATACGGCAGCGCACCGGACTCGTGACGTTCTACGGGCCCGGCGCGATGTCGATGTCTGCCCCTACCGCATCGACGTTCACCCAGCAGCGCGCGCTGAATGTGCTCAGCGACGGTGGTGCCGGCCCCGTCCCCCGCGGTCCGGACGACCCGTTGCTGAGGACCCTGCAGGGCGGTGAGGTGACCGCGCCGCTCGTAGGCGGGGACCTCTGGGAGCTCCGCGAGACGCTCGGGACGCCCTGGGAGGTCGACATCGAGGGCTCGATCCTCTTCTTCGAGGACGTCGAGGTGATGCCCTGGCAGGTCGACGGCATGCTCTCCCAGCTCACCCATGCGGGGAAGCTGCAGCAGGTGGTGGGGGTGGTGGTCGGCGAGATGGCCGGCTGCGAGTGGTCGCGTGAGCGCGCCTGGACCCCGAACACGAAGTCCCTCGAGGACGTGCTCGAGTACTACTTGGAGCCTCTTGGCGTCCCGGTTCTCTACGGCCTCCCGCTCGGTCACGGCTCCCACCTGGCGACCATCCCGCTGGGAGTCACCGCCACACTGGATGCTGACAAGCAGGAACTCTGGATCGACGAGCCCGGTGTCAGGGCCTGACTTACACAGGACGGGGAGATAGCGATGGTGAAGGATCGCACCACAGACACCGAGAGCGCCGAGCCCGAGCCCCGCGGTCGAGGCGGACGTGCCCCCGGCCAGGCCGGCAACGACTCGAGCGCCAGTGCCGCCGAAGACGAAAGGCTCCAGGCCTTTCGCCCGATCAACGCCTCTCGCGCCTTCCAGGAGATCATCGACCAGATGACCTACGTGATCCGCGCAGGTGTCTACCCTCCGGGGAGCCGTCTGCCCACGGTCGACGCTCTGGCCAACCGCCTGGGCGTGAGCCGACCGACCGTAGGTGAGGCGATGAGGGTGCTGGCCACCTACGGCGTGGTGCGGGTACACCGCGGTGCAACCGGGGGGACCGAGGTGGTTTCGCCGGCCATCCCCGCGGATCTGATGCGTCTGTCGGGGCGTAGGTTCGACGTCCCGCTCAGGCAGCTCGTCGACGCTCGCCGCGTCGTCGAGATGGAGCTGGCGCGCCTTGCGAGCCAGCACGCGACCGACGAGCAGTTCGCCGAGCTCCAGAGGGCGGTCGACATGCTCGTGCCTGCCCGCGGCCACCCGGCCGAGTGGATCCACGCGAACAACCTCTTCCACTACACGATCGCGAAGGCAGCCGACAACGAGCCCCTCGCGTACTTCAGCCACGAGGTGATGGAGGAGCTCGCGATCGTGCTCGACGGCTTCGACGAGAGCTACACCGACTTCGACAACACGGTGCACATCCACGAGGCGACGCTCGCCGCGCTCCGCAGCCGGAACGAGCGACGAATTCGCAACGTGATGACCGAGCACCTCTCCGAGCTCGAAGAGGTCGCCGAGTGGTTCGACTCGCTGACGCCCGAGCAGCGCGAGGAGCGCCGGCAACGGCGTGCCGCGTCCAAGTGACTGTTCCGACCCCCAGCCATGAGGGCAGCGACCGTGCGTGGCGGCGTCCCCGTGGCACGGCCTGTCCCGGGTCCTGGACCACGCGCCGGGCGTGCTGTCCGCGGGGATCGAGGCGACCGTCGGTGGTCAGTAGACGCCGATGGGTCCCTTGGCGTCGTAGGTGTGCTTCCAGCGCCGTACCAGTGCCTTCAGCGGCGTGCCGAGGTCGCGGCGGCTCAACACGTTCAGCGACGCGTGGCGATACGGTGACAGCGCAGCGAAGTAGAAGCGCATGGCGCGTGCGGGCCCTTCGTGGCGCTGCAGGTAGGCGGCGAGCTGCCAGGCCAGGAAGTACGCGTTCTGGGGATCGGCGTCGAACTGTGCGTCCGTGGGGAGCGCGGCCTGCCAGGTGACCTCCGGGTGCGGGATGTCCCGCATCCGTTCCCCGGCCACCTCGGCGAACCCCTCCGTGAGCCACAGGGGCACCTTCGAGCCGCCGACCGGCAAGGTGAGCGCGTGGAACATCTCGTGAGCGATCACGTGGCGGAGCAGGTTGCCGTCCGCCTCCAAGGTGACGGCGCCCAGACCGGCGTTCGCGAGGTCCAGCGTGATGACGCTGGGGGCGTCCTTCCAGGACGGTGGCTGGGTCAGGCCGTAGACATCGTCGTAGCCGGCGCCGCCCCAGGAGGCGAAGTCGCTCTGGGTCTGCGGAGCCAGGATCAGCACGCGACCATGCGAGGTCTGTCCGGCCAGGTCGTCGACCTCGGCCACCGCGGCGTCACCGATGTGCGCCATCTCGGACAGGGCGGTGTCGCCGACGTCGCCGGCCACGACGACGTGCCGGCCCACCGCCAGGCGGGCGCCGGCGGCCTTCAGCTCCGGCTCCATCCCGCTCTTGTCCAGCAGGGTCCGCACGGCTCTGGGCGCGTCGGCGTAGCCCAGAACAGGATCGCCGTTCACCTGGCTGGCCTTCGACGCCGAGCACCCGGCGACCAGCAACAGCGTGAATCCGGCGAGGAAGCATCTCATCGGCCGGCCGGCGACCGCTCCCAATGCTCCCCCTCATGAAAGAGGAGAGGTGCTCCCTCTCCACTTTCAACGTATAGCGCACAGGGGGTCTTGCGGCAAGACCCCGGTGGTGCCTCACAATCACACGCCGATGGCAAGCAGTGCCTTCCGCGGCGACGGTGGCCGCGCCGCTGCTGCTCGATCGGAGCTGATCACGTGAACCTCCCGCACACCAGTGCGTTCGACCTTCCCGACCACCTCGCCGCGAAGGCCGACCCCGCGCTGACCGAGGCCGACGAGCGGCACTTCGCGGCCATCGCGGAAAGCCTCGAACGGTCGGTCGCCGAGCTGTCCGCGCGCCTGGACGAGACCCGCCGCGCACCGGGCGGCGCGGGCCAGCAGGCCATGGACCGGGACCTGGAGGTGCACCGGTTGACTGCCCGGCTGCGCACCCTGCGCCGCTTCGGGCTGGACCTGTGCCTGGGCCACATGGTGTTCGCGGACGGCGCCGAGCCGGTGTACGTCGGACGGCTCGGCCTCAAGGACGATGCGGGCCGCCCGCTGCTGGTCGACTGGCGCTCCCCGGCGGCCGAGCCGTTCTTCGGCGCCACCCACGGAACGCCCATGGGCCTGGCCAGCCGCCGTCGCTACCGCTGGACCGGCGGGCGGATCAGCGACTACTGGGACGAGGTGTTCACCGAGGACGGCCTGGCGCAGCACGCCGCGCTCGACGACCAGTCCGCGTTCATCGCCAGCCTCGGCGGCCACCGGTCGGGCCGCATGCGCGACGTGCTCGGCACCATCCAGGCCGACCAGGACGCGATCATCCGCGCCGGTTCCCGCGGAGCGCTCGTCGTGGACGGCGGCCCGGGCACCGGGAAGACCGTGGTCGCCCTGCACCGCGCGGCGTACCTGCTCTACTCCGACCCTCGCCTCGGCCACCGACGTGGCGGCGTGATGTTCGTCGGCCCGCACCAGCCCTACCTGGCGTACGTCGGCGACGTCCTCCCCAGCCTGGGCGAGGAGGGCGTGCAGACCTGCACGCTGCGGGACCTGGTCCCAGAAGGTGCGTCGGCGGCCCCTGAGCCGGACCCGGACGTGGCCCGGCTGAAGTCCGACGCCGGCATGGTCGGGGCGATCGAGCCGGCCGTCCGCTTCTACGAGGAGCCGCCCACCGAGACAATGGTCGTCGAGACCCCTTGGTCCGACCTCCGGCTCAGCGCCGACGACTGGGCCGAGGCCTTCCGAGCGGCCGAGCCCGGCACCCCGCACAACGAGGCGCGCGACGACATCTGGGAGGAGCTGCTCGCCATCCTCGTCGACAAGCACGACGACGAGGGCGTGCCCGCCGAGATGGTCCGCGCCTCCCTCCGGCAAAACGCTGCCCTTATCGAGGCGCTACACCGTGCCTGGCCGATGATCGACGCGGTCGACCTGGTCGGAGACCTGTGGTCGGTGCCGGCGTACCTGCGGCTGTGCGCTCCCTGGCTCGACCGCGACCAGGTCCGGACGCTGCAGCGCGAGGACCCGCTGGCCTGGACGATCGCCGACCTCCCGCTGCTCGACGCGGCACGGCGGCGGCTCGGCGACCCGGAGGCCTCACGGCGCAGACGCCGGCACGAAACGGCGGTCGCTGCGGAGCGCGAGGAGATGTCCAGGGTCGTGGACCACCTGGTCGCCGCCGACGACTCCGAGATGCTGGTGATGTCAATGCTGCGCGGGGAGGACCTGCGGGGCGCCCTGGTCGACGACGCCGGGCTCCCGGCCGCCGACCCCGACCCGCTGGCCGGTCCGTTCGCGCACATCGTGGTCGACGAGGCCCAGGAGCTCACCGACGCGGAGTGGCAGATGCTGCTGCAGCGCTGCCCGTCCCGGAGCTTCACCATCGTCGGGGACCGGGCCCAGGCCAGGCACGGGTTCACCGAGCCTTGGCAGGAGCGGCTCGAGCGAGTCGGGCTCGGTCAGGTCAGCCTGTCGTCGCTGACCATCAACTACCGGACCCCGGCGGAGGTCATGACCGAGGCCGAGCCGGTCATCCGCGCTGTCATCCCGGACGCCAACGTGCCGACCTCCATCCGGAAGAGCGGGGTGCCGGTCGCCCACGAGTCCCGCTCGCAGTTGGACACGATCCTGGACCCCTGGCGGGCCGCCCACGCCGAGGGGGTCGCCTGTGTCATCGGAGATCCCACGTTCCAGGCCACGGACCGTGTCCGATCGCTGACCCCGGAGCTGTGCAAGGGGCTCGAGTTCGACCTGGTCGTGCTCGTCGACCCCGAGGCGTTCGGCACGGGCATCGAGGCAGCGGTCGACCGCTACGTCGCGATGACGAGAGCCACCCAACGACTGGTCATCCTGACCAGCCCCTGACGTCGCGGTCACCACGTTCGGGCTATGTCCCACGCTCGTCGGGCGCGCGCATGCTGGACGGGGGGCTGCTCATCACACCCGGCGAGACGAGGTGCTCCTCATGAGCTGGCGCAGTGGAACCGCGACCCGGAACGATGATCCAGAGCTCGGCACCGCACCGAAGCCGAGCCGCATCGGCATCGCCGGGATCGTTGCGGGGTCGCTGGCCGCGGGTCTGGTGGCTGCGCTGGTCCTGCCCTTCCTCCCGGTCGCCACGGTGGACGAGAACTTCGCCACCGGGATGGTGCTGATCGGGTTCACGCTCGGGTGGGCGTTTCTGGCCGTCCTCTCCACCCGGCTCACCGACCAACCACAGCGCTGGGCCGTGGCTCCGGCCGTCTTCATGGGGCTGGCCGGGGTCCTCGTGCTCCTCGTCCCGGACACCGTGGTCGATGCGCTCGGCTGGGTCTGGCCGCCGGCGCTGCTCGTGCTGGTGGTCTGGGTGTTCCTCCGTGCGAGGCGGGACCTGCGCAGCAGGACCAGGGCCTGGCTGCTCAACCCGGTGCTGGCCATCCTGGTGGTCGTCGCGCTGGCCGGGGGATATGAGACGGTCAGCCGATCGGTTGAGCACCAGCCCACCATGCACGGCCGGCTGGTCGACGTGGGGCCCTACCGACTGCACCTCGAGTGCGCCGGCTCCGGCCGGCCGACCGTGATTCTCGAGCCCGGCGGCGGAGCGTCCGCGGCGACCCTGGGCTGGGTCGCCCCCGCCGTGGCCCGGACCACCAGGGTGTGCGTCTACGACCGGGCCGGGCGCGGGTGGAGTGACGCCGCCCCGACCCCGCAGGACGGCGCGCAGATCGCGAGCGACCTGCACACGCTGCTGACCCGAGCGCACGTCCCGGGCCCGTACGTGCTGGCCGGCCATTCCTTCGGCGGCTTGTACGTGATGAGCTTCGCCGACCAGTACCCCGGCCAGGTCGCCGGCCTGGTGCTCGTCGACTCCACCGCGCCCCGGTCCACCCCCGTGCCCCCGCAGAACCCGGGCTCCTACAGCTTCGTCAAGCACCTGTCCGCACTGGTGGCGACGACCTCTCGCCTGGGCGTCGGCCGCCTGATCGCCCAGCTCAGCTTCGCGGACCTGCCGCCGCAGTCGCGCGTCGAGGCACGTGCCAGCGCCGCCACCGGCAAGGAGATGGCGAGCTTCGTCGACGAGTTCGGCGTCGCGAACCGCTCCGCGAGCGAGGCCGGCCGGCTCGCGACCTTGCACGTGAAGCCACTGGTGGTCCTGACCGCCGGCCTCGGACACGACGAGCAATGGAACCGAGCCCAGGACGAGCTGGCCACCTTGTCGACCAACAGCCGGCATCGCTCCGTGCCGGGCGCGACCCACCAGTCGCTCATGGACAACCCGGTTCACGCCGCCGCGGTCGGCCGGGCGATCCACCAGGTGGTCGTGTCGGTCCGGACCGGCGCGCCGCTCACCGGGCCCTGACCTCGGGCTCGGCCGCGGGGGCGAGGAGTACGACGGGACGACCCCGGGTCGCATAGCGCCGGGCCCGCGGACTGGTCAGCGCGAGCAGCACCAGGATGCCCAGCGCGACATGCGGAAGCCCGGAGCCCAGCGAAGGCAGCGGACCTCCGCCGGTGGTGGCCGCGAAGGCAACCAGGATCGACGCGGCGCAGTCCAGCATCAGCAGCAGCCGGGCCCAGTTGCGGCCCTGGAAGGTGGCCACCCCCAGCCCGAGGTCGATCGCCGCGACGACCAGGAAGCCGACGGCCGTGACCGTGACGAACGCCGCGCTGAGCCCGGCGTCGTGGGGCACGTCCGAGAGCAGGTTCGGGTCCACGAGGATCAGGCAGCCCAGCGCCACGCCCAGCAGGCCGCGCAGGCAGGCGACGGACGCGCTGAAGGTGACGGAGGCGGGACGCCGGTCCCGGCTGTCGGTGAGCGGTCTCGCCTCCCCGGCCCGGGTGGACGCCGGGACGGCGCGCAGGTCCAGCACGGGAAGGTGCCCGTCGGTGACCATCTCGTCCCCGCCCCCGTTGCGCGCGTGGTAGCCGCTCGCGAAGTGCCGGATCTGGTGCACTCCCACCTCCGGATCGGCCTTCGTCACGCTGGCGACGATGTGGTCGCGCTCGACGTCGATGTCCTTGGCGATGCGATGGGTGACCTGGAACGTCATCAGCGACAATCCGACGCTGCGGTCGTAGGTGCCCGCGGCGACCCAGTCCACGGCGTACCCGCCGGGCAGGCGCCAGCCCTCGGGGCAGCGCCAGAACCGGACATGGTGCCGCTGCGACGGATTGCCCCTGACCTCCTGCTGGTAGGCGAAGTCCTGCGGCCGCTCGAACAGGTGCAGCGGGCTCACCGGCGCCTCCGGGTAGCTGCGCCGCGACACCGTGGTGCGGACGATGCAGAGGCTGCTGGCCGGTGTCACGTCGTCGGCGCGCACCCAGCCCGCCGCAGTCATGGCGGCGTGGACCTGTGCCTCGTCGCCGAGCAGGGCCAGGTTGACCGGGTCGCCCAGCAGGCCGTCGCTGGTCCGGGTGCGGCCGATGAAGTAGTTCGGCACGTAGATGTAGGTCAACGCCCGGTGGATCCGGGGCAGCACCAGGTAGGCGGCCAGCAGCCAGAACACGACGAGGAAGAGCAGGCGCCAGTTCAGCTGCAGGCTCTCGACCAGCACGAGGTACGCCAGCCAGACGGCGGAGAGTCCGGCGTACACGAACAGGACCGCGTCCACCGCTTTCAGCGCGGAGTGACCGCGGCGCACCTGCGAAGCCGGTCCGGGGCGCACGCGGGGCACGCTAGGCGAACGGCTGCTCTGGCCGACAGGGGACAACGTCCCAACCGCGGGTGTGGACGGTGCCCCTTGTGGCGACGCCGTGTCCGGAGCAGGGTGAAAAGGTCCGTCCCTGTCGTTGGGGCCGGGCGCCGACCGCCGACCGAGGAGCGACCATGACAGCTTCGTCCGCCTCACTGGTGTTGGACGGTTTGGAGCGCGTTCGCGGCTGGCAGGAGGACTTCTACCGCGATCTGCATGCCCATCCGGAGCTGTCCCACCAGGAGCGGCGTACCGCCGGCAACGTCGCCGACCGCCTGCGAGCCGCCGGCTGCGAGGTGCACGACGGCGTGGGCGGCACCGGCGTCGTCGCGGTGCTGCGCAACGGCGAAGGTCCGGTGGTGCTGCTGCGAGCCGACATGGACGCGCTGCCGGTCCGGGAGGCGACCGGGCTGCCGTACGCCAGCACGGTGACCGCAACCACCTCCGAGGGCAGCGAAGTGCCGGTGATGCACGCGTGCGGCCACGACGTCCACGTCACCTGTCTGCTCGGGGCCGTGGACCTGCTGGCCGGATCCACGGCGCACTGGCAAGGCACCGCGGTGGCGGTGTTCCAGCCTGCGGAGGAGGTGTCCGATGGAGCACGGGGGATGGTCGAGGACGGCTTGGCGAAGCTGGTCGGCAAGGTCGACGTCGCCCTGTGCCAGCACGTGCTGGCGTTGCCGGCCGGCCGCGTCGCAACTCGTCCCGGCCCGGCGCTGTCGGCCGCCGACAGCATGCGGATCACGGTGCACGGACGCGGTGCCCACGGGTCGATGCCCCAGGCCTCGGTCGACCCGGTCGTGCTCGCGGCGATGATCGTGGTCCGGCTGCAGACGGTGATCTCCCGCGAGACCCGACCCGGCGAGCCGGCGGTGCTCACGGTGGGCAGCATCCAGGCAGGCACCAAGAGCAACGTCATCCCCGACGCCGCCACTATCCTGCTGAACATCCGCACGTACGACGAACAGACCCGAGCCGCGATCCTGAACGCCATCGAGCGCATCGTGACCGCGGAGTGCACCGCCTCGCGGTCACCGAAGCAACCGGAGTTCGAGCTCTTCGACCAGTTCCCGGTCACCGACAACGACGCCGACGTCACCGACCGGGTCGCCGCCGCGTTCGCCGACCACTTCGGCGACCAGGCCGAGCAGCTGCCGCTGCAGACGGCCAGCGAGGACTTCAGCGACATCCCGACCGCGCTCAGCGCGCCGTACACCTATTGGGGCATCGGCGGCATCGACCCGGACCGCTATCAGCAGGCCGAGGCCGCCGGTCGGCTGTCCCAGGACATCCCAGTCAACCACTCGGCGCAGTTCGCGCCGGTGCTGCAGCCGACTCTCGACACCGGGACCACGGCACTGGTGGTGGCTGCCCTGGCCTGGCTCGGAGGGCCGCGCCCGTGAGGCCCCGCGCGCAGGGTAGAAATCTCAGGTGAGCACCGAGCCGACGCTGCTACTGGCCCTGGACCTGACCGGTACGTTCGCGTTCGCGCTCAACGGCGCCCTCACCGCCGTGCGGGTCGCCCGGCTGGACATCGTCGGCGTGGTCACCCTCGGCATGATCACCGCGCTGGGCGGCGGGATCATCCGAGACGTCCTCATCGACTCCCTCCCACCGGCAACGTTCAGCGACTGGCGCTACCTCGCCGTGGCCGCGGCCGGCAGCCTGATCGCCTTCGGCTTCGGCTTGCGGCTGGACCGGCTGAACCGGGCCATCCTCGTCCTCGACGCGGCGGGGTTGAGCCTGTTCGCGGTCACCGGCGCCAGCAAGGCCCTCGAGCTCGGGCTCGGCCCTGCACAGGCCGTCATCCTCGGGTGCATCACCGGAGTCGGTGGCGGAACGGTGCGCGACGCCATGCTGCAACGGATCCCGACCGTGCTGCGCAGCGAGCTGTACGCCATCCCGGCCCTGGTCGGAGCGGCCATCACGGTGATCACCACCAGGACGGGCGTCTACGGCATCCCCGCGGCGGTGGGCGCCGCGGTTGCCTGTTTCGGCATCCGGATGATCGGAGTGCGCTACGGCCTCAACGCACCCCGGCCACCTGGGCAGATCGACCAGTAGGCACCGGCTCGGGGAGGCGGAGTGCCACGACACCGCCGGCCAGCAGCAGCACGGCGAGCGCGGCCAGCGAGGGCAGGAACGACCCGCCGGAGGTGGGGGTCAGCGCCATCAGGTACACGAACACCACCGAGGCCTGCCCGACCAGCTGCACCACGCCGTTCGAGGTGCCCTCGGGCGTGGGCGCGGTGATCTCCGCGGCGTACTGCATGCCGATCGGCATGGCGCTGACCAGGAAGAAGCCGAGCACGAAGGCCGCGACGAGCAGCACCGCCGTCGTACGGGCCACCGCCAGCAGCAGCAACGCCGGCGCGGCGGCCCCGAACGCCAGCGCCAGGAACGGGATCCGACGCCCCGACCGGTCCGACATCGCGGCCAGCACCACCGCGCCCAGGACACCGCCGAGCAGCAGCAGAGCGCCCATGGTCCCGGCGTCGGTGGAGCTGAACCCGCGCGGCCGGAGGATCTCGGCCACCCAGGTGGACACCCCGTTGAAGACCCCCATCCCCACGAACACCAGCGCGAGGAAGACCAGGAACGGTCGCACCCGCACGGCATGGCGCAGGCCGTCGAGCACCAGCGCGCGGTCCTGCGCCGCGCCTGCGTCCGGAGGACTGGGCGGTCGGTCCCGTACGACGAGCACGAACGCCAGCCCTGCGACGAGCGCCGCCGCACCGTACATCAGCTGGATCGCGGCCAGCGTCATCGACCCGGCTAGCACCGGCGTGAGCGCCATCCCGATCCCGGCACCGACCAGGTTCGCCAGCGTCACCAGGCCGACGGCGGTGGCGCGCTGCGACCGCGGGAACCAGCGCACGGACACCGTGGTCCACGCGTTGAGCAGGAACGGCTGGGCGATCGCCGCGCCCACCGTGGCGGCCAGCACCAGCCCGTAGCGGTCCCCCGCCAAGCCACGCGCGACGCCGGCCACGCCCGCGAGCAGGGCGCCGAAACCGGAGGCGATCCGCAGGCCGCGCCGGTCGATGAGGTACGACGCGGGGATCGACAGCGGCAGGTAGACGATCATGAACGTCATGGCCAGCGCGCCGACGCCGACGTCACCGACGCTGTAGTAGCTCGAGGCGGCTGTCGTCACCGGGGCGTAGCTGATCCAGAGCACCTGGATCGTCAGGTTGACCGCCATGAAGGCGGCGAGGACCACCCAGCGGTAGGCGTACACCCGCACCTGGGTCTCCATGGTCGGATGCTAGCCCCGCGCGCCGGGCGCTGGCCTACGCTTCAGCGTGTGACCCCCGAAGAAGTTGGCCGGTATGCGGAGTCGCTGCCGCAGGTCAAGCGCAAGGGCACCGAGTCTCGTCCGGCGTGGTACGTCCACGACCGCCTGGTCGTGCGCCTGCAGGACCAGACCACGGTGGTGATCCGCGTCCCGCTGAGCAAGCGAGAGTCGCTGCTCGAGGCCAACCCGGACAGCTTCGGGGTCCCGCCTCGCATGGAGGCACACCACAAGGTCGAGGCCTACCTTGATCGTGCGGACCCCGGTGCCGTGCGCATGGCCATCGACCTTGCCTGGGAGATGCAGCAACGGAATGAGGAGACCACCCCGCATGGCCGATGACACTCACCGCCTCGCCGTCCTGATCGACGCCGACAACACTTCCTCGAAGCTGATCCAGGAGATGTTCGAGGAGCTGGCCAGCTACGGGACCATCACCGTCAAGCGGGCGTACGGCGACTGGACGAATCCCCACCTCAACGGCTGGCGCGACGTCCTCCTCGGCAACGCGATCTCCCCGCAGCAGCAGTTCGCCTACACCTACGGCAAGAACGCCACGGACTCTGCACTGATCATCGACGCGATGGACCTGCTCTACTCCGGCAACGTGGAGGGCTTCGCCATCGTCTCCAGCGACAGCGACTTCACGCCGTTGGCCACCCGGCTCCGCGAGTCGGGCAAGCGGGTCATCGGCGTGGGCCAGCGGAAGACCCCGAAGGCCTTCGTGGAGGCCTGTGAGAGGTTCGTGTTCCTCGAGGTCCTCGCCGGCGACGGGGGTGCAAGCGCGGAGGCGAAGGACGACCAGCCGAAGCCGATCCAGAGCGTGCTCACCAAGGCGCTGAACAAGGTCGCCACCGACGACGAAGACTGGGCCTCGCTCAGCGCGGTAGCGAACCATCTCAACCGCACCGACCCGTCGTTCGACCCCCGCACCTACGGGCTCGGCAAGCTCAGCGACCTGGTCAAGGAGCAGCCGTTCGTCGAGACCAAGACGGTCACCGGGCCAGGCGGGCGCGGGCAGTTGTGGGTCCGCGTGAAGCGACGCCGACCCGCCGAACGGACATCGTCCAAGACAGCGGTCAAGCAGGCCACCAAGACGGCTGCGAAGAAGGCGGCCAAGGCCACGCGGAAGGCGACGGCGAAGGACGCGGACGGCAGCGCGTAGCCAGGTGCCGGCTCAGCGCCCTCGCTCAGAACCGCGGCAGCCCGGGCACATGGAAGCCGCCCCAGCGCTGCGCCCGTTGCAGCGGCACGGAGCCGTTCGTCCTGGTGCGGACCAGGTGCCATCCGGATCTGGTCCAGCGGTAGATCTTGATCCTGCCGCGGTAGGTCCCGTCGCTGCTCGGGTGCGTGGCGATGCGCTGCCGAATAGTGCCGACGGGGTCGGCCGCTCGTCGCTGCCAGCCCGCCTGCAGGGTGGCGGAGAAGTCGAGCGGCCACCACCGGCCGCGGCCCGGAGCGTCGAGCAGCACCAGGTGGCCGCGCCGCCACGTGATCGACTGGTAGAAGGTCGCCGCCGCTCCGGAGAGCCGGCCGAGCACGATCTCCTTGCCGGGCCGCCGGTCGAGCCGGGCGACACCGACCCACGGGGACCGGGACCAGTTCTCCAGGCGCCGACGAGTCTGTACGACGTGGTGCGGGCCTGTCTTGACCCGCAGGATCACCGCGCCCGTCGACCCGAGGCGGCCGCCCCGCCGGGCCATCGCGATCACGTCGCGGTGGCCGTCACCGTTCACGTCGGCGCGAGCCGTCACGTGGCAGCGGGCCAGCCCAGCACAGATCCCCCGCCTGTTCGGTGAGCTCACCTGGGCGGAGGCCTCGGCGGACGGGGCAGAGGTGCCCACCGCGTTGACCGCAGCCACTGTGTAGAAGTACGTCGTCCCGGGGCGCACGTCGGTGTCGGTGAACGTCGTGGTCACGATCCCGGTGATCACCGGGGTCGGGGCTTCGCCTCCCCCCGTCGTACCTCTGTAGAGCTGGTAGCCGGTGACCGGCGCGCCGCCATCCGAGGCCGGCGAGGACCAGGTGAGCCGGATCGCCCCGTTCGCGACGGAGGCGGCCAGCCTTGCGGGGGCCGAGGGCGCGGTCGCCGGCGAAGGCTGCGGAACAGGTGACGGCCCGGGGTCCGGGGTCGGCCCGGAGCCACCGCCAGAACCTCCACCAGAGCCACCAGACGGTGGCGTGGTGGTTTGCGGCGTCGCCGAGGCTTCGTTCGACTGCGGCGACGGCCCTATGTCGTTCACCGCCACGACCGTGTAGAAGTACGGCGTTCCGTTGGTGAGTCCCGTGTCTGTCCAGCTCGTCGACGTCACCGCCTTGACCGGGGTACTCGACTCGCCGCCCGCCGTCGCACCCCGGTAGATGCTGTAGCTGGTTGGAGCTGAGCCGCCGCTTGGCGCGGTCCAGCTCAGCGTCACCGACCCGTCTCCCGCCATCGCCTTCAGGTTCGTCGGCGCGGAAGGCGGGGTCGGCGCCGGAGTCGCGGGCTGCGGGGTCGCCGAGGCCTCGTTCGACTGCGGCGACGGCCCGATGCCGTTCACCGCGACGACCGTGTAGTAGTACGTCGTCCCGTTCGTCACGCCGGTGTCGGTGAAGCTGGTCGAGCTCACGGTGGTGAGGATGGACTCCCCGCCACGCGTCGTGGCTCGCAGCACCCGGTAGCCGGTGATCGCCGACCCGCCGTCGGCGGGCGCCGTCCAGGTCAGCTTCACCGAGCCGTCGCCCGCGGTGGCCTTCAGGTTCGTCGGTGCAGCAGGCGCGGTTGCCGCCGTGCCGCCACCACCACCACCGGCCGGAGCAGTGCCGATCAGCACCCAGGGATGAGACTCGTCCATCCGACCGGGCACGAACACTCCGTCCACGCAGTGCCCGCCGTCCACCCCACCGGCGTTCAGCACCTGCCCGGTGTCGGAGTACGACGTGGTGGCGCCGCCGATGGTCACGCTCACAGTCGGACGTGCTCCGGAGTCGATGCAGGAGGCCTCCAGGCCGCCGTTGTAGGCGTTCGGCGAGAAGTCCGAGCCGTCGAAGTTCTCCGAGTTCGGGGACGACCCGGTCTCCGTCAGCACCAGATAGTCGTGTGCTGCCACCCTCAAGTCGGGACCCCAGAGGTCGTACTTGTGGGTCCCCATCATGACCACCACGTGGATGCCGGTCACATCGGTGTCGCCGTTGTTCTTCAACATCAGCGCGCTGGCGTCCCAGCACGCGTTGGTGCTGCCGTAGTTCGGGCAGGGCGTGCCCACGTACCGGGACGAGTCGGTGTACGGCCAGGGGTTCGGCTGCTGAGTGCTGGTGGCCCGCGTGTGCGTGTCCATGTAGCCGACGTACACGTCCAAACCGGTGGCAGCGTCCGCCCCGGCCGCCGTACTGACCAACAGGCCCGCGACCATGGCGAGCAGCGTGCCGATCCTGAGCAGTACGCCGGCCCGGGCGGCGCTCGTGTACTTCCGCGATGACCCGATACCCGACATAGGACGCCCCCTGATCGGGTCAAACTAAAGCGGCATAGACCAACCAACCTCCGCCAGACGGATGAGCCCGCCTCACCCCTTGTGAGTGATCGATACCAGCCGTCCGGTCTCGAGCGGGCCGCTGACCGACTGCTCGCTGACCACGCCGATGTCGCGCATGTAGTACTTGTGGTCGACGACGTGCGGCTCCAGGGGCGTCCACTCCTTGGTGAGCAGCGCGTGCGAGGACCTGACGAGCGGCACCCGCACGCGGGCGGAGGTGTCCATGACCTGGAAGTGGTCCTCGGCGTGGCCGGGGAACAGCTCCTGGGGCCGGGACTGGCCGTCGCTCGGGGCGCCGGTGATGTAGATCCCCGCCCGGGCGCCGCTCCGACCGGCCATCCACGAGCCGTCCCGGGTGAGCACCTTGCCGTGCGGGCCGAGCGAGGCGGTGCGCTCGCCGAAGTACCAGACATCGCCGCTCCGGCTCTGGGCGTACCAGTCGGAGGTCCGCTCCTCCAGCACGCCGGCCAGCCGCAGCTTGTCGTGGACCACCCGACAGGTCACCCCCTCGATCTTCTTGGTCTTGCGCGTCACGTAGAAGACGTCCACCGCGCGTTTCCCGTCCTTGACGCCGACGTAGACCATCCGCGTTCCCGGCCTGAGCGGGAACCACTGGTTGGTGACCCGGCCATTGGTGAACGCCGACGCCGGCGGCCGCTGGATGCGGGCCGGGCTTGCGCTGGCGACGGAGGCCGTCACCCCCGCCGCCACACACGTCGCGCCGACCAGCGCTGTCACGATCGCCCCCCGGACCCCGCTGCATGCCATGTCCTTGCTCCCTTCGAGCGGTTGTCGTCCGGGGCGCGAGCGCCCGGAAGGCTCGGACGTAGCCCTCACCGGACCGGCCGAAACCCGTTTCCCCGAAGTAGTGCTGCTGGTCAGGACCAGCACCAGCAGGCGTGGCGAGCCCGGTGGGGAACGAAGCCGCCCAATGTGGGCAAAGCCGCAGTTCACGGCCTGTTTTGGGGACTGCGGAACAGGTCAGTCCCATGATTGACTGCACTGAACCGACCCGCGACGCCAGGAGACGGAACATGCGGGAGATGTTCGAGAGGATCGGCGGGGTGGGTCGTGACCTGCTCGACGTCAACTGGTCCGCAACACCGCTCGGTCCCCTGGACAGCTGGCCGCGCAGCCTGCAGAGCGTCGTACGCATGGTGCTCACGTCGCGGTTCCCGATGTGGATGGCGTGGGGCCCGGAGCTGACCTTCTTCTGCAACGACGCCTACCGCCGCGACACGCTTGGCAAGAAGTATCCGTGGGCCCTGGGCAAGCCGGCCTCGAAGGTGTGGTCGGAGATCTGGCACGACATCGGCCCGCGCATCGAGAAGGTGCTCACCACCGGGGTCGCCACCTGGGACGAGTCGCTGCTGCTGTTCCTCGAGCGCAACGAGTACGTCGAGGAGACCTACCACACGTTCTCCTACAGCCCGCTGTTCGACGACGGCGGCAAGATCGCCGGGATGCTGTGCGTAGTCACCGAGGACACCCAGGAGGTGATCGGTCGGCGGCGGATGAGCATCCTGCGGGACCTCGGCGCCCGGTCCAGCGTCAGCCTCGGTGAGGCCGAGATGGTCGCCGCGTCCTGCCGGCAGCTGGACGAGGCGACGGACGCGCTCCCGTTCAGCCTGGTCTACCTGTACGACGAGCCGGCCGGCGTCGCCCGACTCGCCGGCAGCGCGGGGTTCACGGGCGGCCACCCGGCCGCCCCGGCCGAGCTGCCGTTGGACGCGCAGCACCCCTGGCCGGTCGGTGAGGCGCTGGCCGGCCGAAGCGTGCTGGTCGACCTGCCGCCCCGGTTCGCCGACCTGCCCACCGGCCGGTGGGTGGACCCTCCGGTGTCGGCGGTGGTGCTGCCGCTGGCCCAGAGCGGGCAGGCGAGCCCGTACGGCTTCCTGGTCGCCGCGGTGAACCGCTACCGACCGCTCGACCGCGGCTACCGCGACTTCCTGGACCTGGTCGCGGGTCAGCTCACCTCCGTCATCACCGAGGGCCGCGCCTTCGACTTCGAGCGCGCTCGCGCAGAGACCCTCGCCGAGCTCGACCACGCCAAGACCGACTTCTTCACCAACATCAGCCACGAGTTCCGCACCCCGTTGACGCTGCTGCTCGGGCCGGCGGAGGACGCGCTCGCCGACCCCCAGCTGCCGCTGCCGGATCGGCAGCGCGGCCGGGTCGAGGTGATCTTGCGCAACGGTCAGCGGCTGCTCAAGCTGGTCAACACCCTGCTGGACTTCTCCCGGCTGGAGTCCGGCCGCACCGAGGCACAGTTCGCGCCCATCGACCTGGCGCAGTACACCCGCGAGCTGGCCAGCATGTTCGACGCGGCCACCGAGCGGCTCGGACTGTCGCTGACCGTCGACTGTCCGCCGCTGCCCGACCCGGTGTACGTCGACGCCGAGCTGTGGGCGAAGATGGTGCTCAACCTGCTGTCGAACGCGCTGAAGTTCACTTTTTCCGGCGGCATCGAGGTGCACCTGCGCCAGGTCGACGGGCAGGTCGAGCTGGCCGTCGTCGACACCGGGACCGGCATTCCTCAGCCGGAGATCCCGCACCTGTTCGAGCGGTTCCGCCGGGTGCACGGAGCCGCGTCCCGGACCCACGAGGGCTCCGGCATCGGGCTCGCGATGGTCCGGGAGCTGGCCGAGCTGCACGGCGGCACCGCCACGGTGACCAGCGTGCTCGGGGTGGGCAGCACCTTCTGCGTCCGCGTCCCCTTCGGGCCCGACCACCTGCCGTGCGACGCAGTGACCACCGGCGGCGCCTCCTCGGCCACACCGAGCGACACCGAGGGCTCCGTGGAGGAGGCTCTCCAACTGTCCTCCGGCCCTACCTGGGCGCCGTCCTGGCCGGCGCAGCACGAGGGACCGGCGCCACGGGTCCTGGTCGTCGACGACAACGCCGACATCCGGGAGTACGTCGCCGGGGTGCTGGCCGACGAGTACCACGTGGACACCGCCGTGGACGGGGCGGACGCACTGACCAAGGCATGGGTGCTGCACCCCGACCTCGTGCTCACCGACGTGATGATGCCGCGGATGGACGGCTTCGAGCTGCTCGCCGCCCTGCAGGGGGATCCGGCCACGGTGGGCGTGCCGGTCGTGATGCTCTCCGCACGCGCCGGGGAGGAGGGGATGCTCGAGGGCCTGGACCGGGGCGCGGACGACTACCTGATCAAGCCGTTCACCGCCCGGGAGCTGAAGGCACGGGTGCGCGCCAACCTGGAGCTCGACCGGGCCCGCCGGATCCGGCGCCAGCTCGAGCGCGGACGCACCCTCCTGGACCAGGCCCAGCGGCTTGCCCAGGTGGGCAGCTGGGAGATCGACCTGCGCACCGGTGCGGTCCACGTCTCGGAGGAGTACCTGCGGATCGCCGGCCGCACCGCCGAGGAGGTGGCCGCGCTGCGCTACCCGGAGCTGATCAACGAGCTGGTGCACCCTGACGACCGGGCGATGGTGCAGCGCGCCTTCGACGCCGGCGTCGCCGGAGAGCCGATCACCTACGAGGCCCGCATGGTCCACCCCGACGGCAGCGCGGTGCTGGTCAGCGTGCGGGCCGAGGTGCTGCGCGACGAGGACGGCGAGGTCGAGGCGATCCGCGGCTCGGTGCAGGACATCACCGAGCGCCGCGCCGCGGAGGAGGCGCTGGCCCTGGCGACCGCGAACGCGGAGGCGGCCGCCCGCGAGCACGCCATCGCCGACCAGCTGCAGCGCAGCCTGCTGCCCGAGACCTCCTTCGACCTCGAGCACCTGGAGGTGGCCACCTTCTACCGGGCGGGGGTCGAGGGCACTCAGGTCGGCGGTGACTGGTACGACGTGATCCAGCTCGGCGCGGGCAGGACCGCCCTCGTGGTGGGCGACGTGATGGGCCGCGGCGTGCAGGCGGCTGCGGTGATGGGGCAGCTCCGCACCGCGACCCGGGCCTATGCGCGGCTCGGCCTGCCGCCGGCCGACGTGCTGGAGTACCTCGACGGGATCGTCCGCGACCTGGACGAGAACCAGATCGTCACCTGCCTGTACGCGGTCTTCGACCCGGCCGACCGGGTGCTGCGCATCGCCAACGCCGGGCACCTGCCCCCGATCCTGGTCAGTGCCGACGGCGCGTCCCGGGTGCTCACCGGAGCAGCCGACCCGCCGCTGGGCACCGGGCCGTTCACGCTGGCCCAGCGCGACGTCCGGTTGGAGGCCGGCGGGATGGCGGTGCTCTACACCGACGGGCTGGTGGAGCGACGGGGCGAGGACCTGGACCGGGGCATCACCACGCTGGCCCGGCTGGCCGGCGGGCTGGAGGGCGCGACGTCGGGGATGCCGGAACGGCTGGTGGACGCGCTGCTGCCGGAAGGCCCGGATGACGACGTGGCGATCCTGATCGCCCGGGTCGACCCCACCGAAGAGAACCCGATCCTGATCCAACGGCTCGAGGCCACCGAGACCGCCGCGCACCAGGCCCGCAGCATCGTCGGCCGGCACCTGGCCGACCACGACCTTCCCGAGCGGCTCGCCGAGGACACCGTGCTCGCCACCAGCGAGCTGGTCACCAACGCGGTGCTGCACGGCGCGGGCCCGCTGGAGCTGCGGCTGCGCACCCGGGACACGGAGGTGATGGTCGAGGTGCTGGACCGGGCCACCTACCAGCCGCGCCGGCTGCGGCCCACCCCCGACGACGAGCACGGCCGGGGGCTGCAGATCGTCGCCGCGCTCGCCTCCGATGGGGCACCCGGGGCACCGAGCACGGCAAGTCCGTGTGGTGCGTGCTCACGGCCGGCTGAGCGGCCCCCGAGCCAGTAGGCGATCACCGGACCGGCGACGACGCATGGGCCGGACCGACCAGGGGTAACGGCGCACCTCGCATGCGCGGCCGGCCCACCTTCGTTCGGCGGGGGCGGCGCTTCCGGTCCAGCACACGGCCGGTCCACCGCTCCCGCCGAGCCCGGGCCGGCACCGCCTGGCCGGCTCTCGGTCACCGGCTCTTGCGGGTCTGCTTCCGGTTCGCCTTCTTGATGGCGTCCACGAGCTCGGACTTGCTCATGCTGGAGCGGCCGGCGATGTCGAGCTTCTTCGCCACGTCGTACAGGTGGCTCTTGGAGGAGTTGGCGTCGACGCCTTCGGCCGTCTCGCCGCCGCGGCGGGCCGCTGCGCCACGCTTCTTGGCCTGCTTGTCGGAAGGGCCCTTGCGGTCCTTGCCCTCCCAGTGGTCGCCGACCTTCTCGAAGCCGTGCTTGAGGGCGCTGTAGGCCGTGCGATGTGCGCGCTCACCCTCGCCGTACTCGTCGACGGCCGAGTCGTGCGCCTCGGCCCAGGTGCGCTGCGCCTTCTTGGGCGAGCGCTGGATGGTCGAGGGCATTTCCTTCTTCGCGGGCATGTCGCGAACACCTCCTCGTGCGTCTGGAGGCGTGGTACCCGCGGCAGGAGCGGCTATGCCGGTCAGGCGTGCGCGCCGGAGGAACGCCCGGTCTCGACGGTGGCGATGGACGCGGCGGTGCCGAGCGCGAGCGCGCCGAGCGACCACGGCACCCCGCTGGTGCGCAGCCCGAGCGCGTTGTCCAGCGAGAGATTGCCCGGACCCTCCTCGGCGAGGGCGAGCAGCGCCGCGATCAGGACCAAGTTGTACTCGTAGCCGCCCTGCGTGGACCAGAGACCCTTGGGCGCGTGCACGGTGCGGATCGCGGTGATCATCACGCCGATCAGGCTCGCGCTGGCCAGGGGGGTGAGCAGACCGGCCGCCAGCAGGGCGCCGCCCGCGGTCTCGGCAACACCGGCGGCCATCGCGTGCCTGCGGGGCGGGTGCAGGTCCAGGGACTCCATCATCCCGGTCGTGCCCTCGATCCCCGGTCCCCCGAACCAGCCTTTCAGCTTCTGGGTGCCGTGCCCGATGAACAGGATGCCGATGATCAGGCGGGCGACCAGGCGCGCGAACTTCATGAGCCTTCCTTCCTGTGGGGGTTCCGGGACGGGTACCCGCCCACCCGGGCGGTAACCCCGCGCCGGCGGATCGAATCTAGGGCAGCCGCACGTGCTGCGGGCCGAGGTCCGCGACGGTGCGGGCCCCGAGCAGCGCCATCGTCCGTCGTACCTCTGCTGCCAGGATGTCCGCGGCCCGCTGCACGCCACGCTCCCCGCCGGCCATCAGCCCGTAGAGGTAGGCCCGGCCGACCAGCACCGCCTTGGCACCCAGCGCGAGCGCGGCCACCACGTCGCCACCGCTCATCACGCCGGTGTCCAGCAGCACCTCGGTGCGGTCCCCGACCGCGTCCACCACCTCGGGCAGCAGCCGCAGCGGCACCGGCGCCCGGTCCAGCTGCCGGCCGCCGTGGTTGGACAGCACGATGGCGTCCGCGCCGGCGTCGACGACCGCACGGGCGTCCCGCACGGTCTGGATGCCCTTGATCACCAGCGGACCGTCCCAGCGAGACCGGATCCACTCCAGGTCGGCCATCGTCATCGACGGGTCGAACAGCGTGTCGATCATCTCCGCGATGGTGCCCTCCCACGACGTCAGGGAGGCGAACTCCAACGGCCGTGTGGTGAGCAGGTTGCCCCACCACGCGGGATGGCCGGCGATGTCGAGCACAGTCTTGGAGGTCAGCGCCGGCGGGATCGAGAAGCCGTTGCGCACGTCGCGGAGCCGGGCGCCGGCCACCGGCACGTCCACGGTCAGCACCAGCGCCTCGTAGCCGGCCGCGCGTGACCGGGCGATCAGGTCGTCGGCGGCGTCGCGGTCCCGCCAGACGTACAGCTGGAACCACGTGCGGGCCTTCGGGGCTGCGGCGGCGACTTCCTCGATCGAGGTGGTGCCCATGGTCGACAGGGTGTACGGGATGCCGACCCGCTCGGCCACCCGCACCACGGCGGTCTCGCCCTCGTGCTGCATCATCCGGGTGAACCCCGTGGGTGCGAAGCCGAAGGGCTGCTCGGCGCGCGACCCGAGCAGGGTCACGCCCGGGTCGACGTCGGTGACGTCGGTGAGGATCTGCGGCCGGAACTCCAGGTTCGCGAACAGCTCGCGGGCCCGGCGCAGGCTGACCTCGGCCTCCGCGGCCCCGTCGGTGTAGTCGAACACCGGCCGGGGAGTACGGCGTCGCGCCGCCCGGCGCAGATCGGCGATCGTCACCGCGCGGGCCAGTCGCCTGTCGGTCGGGTTCGGCTGCCACGGGCGTGGCCGCAGCAGCGGACGAAGCTTCGACCAGTTGGGCAGCTGTCGCTCGGTCATGACCCCACCTCCGTCGGGCCACCCTAACCAGCGGCTGGGCGCCCTAGGAGACCGGACCGACCGTCGAGGGCTCCCTGGGGGCCTTCCGTCCTGCCGGGCGAAAGACCCCCAGGAAGTAAAACGACGAGGAACCGATCCTCACGGATCCGTTTCCTCGCCGATGATCTGGAGCGAGTTGTCTGCCACCGGACCTGGGACCCCGGCAGCGTCGCTGACCCCCTAGCTCTTAAAGATCCCCTCCACGGCGCTGCTCGGGAAGCATCCCGGTCAGCAGGTCGCGTACTTCGGACTCGCGGTAACGGCGATGTCCTCCGAGAGTCCGGATCGAGCTGAGCTTGCCGGCCTTGGCCCACCGGGTGACCGTCTTCGGGTCCACCCGGAACATGGCCGCGACCTCTGCAGGAGTCAGCAGCGGTTCGGACTCAGGCGGTCGCGTGTTCATAGCGACCCTCCCTCACTGTAGATACCCACCGATGTGCCAACAGATGGTCCGCTGGCACATCCCCATACCAGTGTGTCACGTTCGAGACTACCGGGCGCAAAATTTGCGACAATGGCCTATATGAGTCACTAACCGGCTGGACTAGTCATTTCGGACCGGAATTGTGGCTCTTCCGGTGGACATGGCGGCCTTGGCGTGGCACGTCTGCGCGTGCGGCATACCGGTCCGGATGGCCCCTCTGGGACATTGACTCGCGGCCTTCGTACCCTGTGAGCAGGCGCTCATCCACCCAGTGGGCACCCTACCTCGCCCGCACACCCTCGCGGGCCCGAACGGAAGGCCACCACCGTGACCGAAGCCTCGGTATCTACTAGCTCCGGCCCCGGCGTCTTCGCCCAGGCCACCGGCCATGAACAGGTCGTGTTCTGCCATGACGAGCCGACCGGCCTGCGCGCGATCATCGCCATCTACTCCACCGCCCTGGGCCCGGCCCTGGGCGGCACTCGTTTCTACCCCTATGCCAACGAGCAGGACGCGCTCGCCGACGTGCTGAACCTTTCCAAGGGGATGGCCTACAAGGCCGCGCTGGCCGGCCTCGACCTCGGCGGCGGCAAGGCCGTCATCATCGGTGACCCGACCAAGCTCAAGACCGAGGCGCTGCTGCGCGCCTACGGCCGGTTCGTGCAGTCGCTGCACGGGCGGTACTACACCGCCTGCGACGTCGGCACCTTTTCCGCCGACATGGACCAGATCTGCCACGAGTGCTCGTACGTGACCGGCCGGAGCGTGTCCCACGGCGGCGCCGGCGACTCCTCGGTGCTCACGGCGTACGGCGTGTTCGAGGGCATGCGCGCGGCCGCGGAGGTCACCTGGGGAGCACCCACCCTGCACGGCCGGACGATCGGAGTCGCCGGGGTGGGCAAGGTCGGGCATCACCTGGTCAGCCACCTGATCGAGGACGGCGCCAGTGTCGTGGTCACCGACGTGGACCCCGACGCGGTGGCTCGGGTACAGGCCGAGCACCCCGACGTGCGGGTGGTCCCCGACGCCGATGCGCTGGTGGCCAGCCAGCTCGACGTGTACGCGCCGTGCGCCCTCGGTGGCGCCCTGAACGACTCCGTGGTGGCCACCCTCAGCGCCAAGATTGTGTGCGGAGCGGCCAACAACCAGCTCGCCCACGACGGGATCGAGAAGCAGCTGCAGGACCGCGGCGTGCTCTATGCACCCGACTACCTGGTCAACGCCGGTGGACTGATCCAGGTCGCCGACGAGCTCGAAGGGTTCTCCTTCGACCGCGCCAAGCAGCGCGCCGGCAAGATCTTCGAGACCGCGCACCGGGTCTTCGCGCTAGCCGCCGAGGAGGGCGTCCCTCCGGCCGTGGCCGCCGACCGGCTGGCCGAACGCAGGATGACCGAGATCGGCCGGCTGCGCGGCATCTGGCTGGGGTAGCGAGAAATTTGTCCTAGACCACTGGACGGGCCAGCCCAGACGGGCTGGTCCGTCAGGGTGGCCCAGCGCGGTCGACCCTGAGTCAGTCGCTCCGGGACTGGGAGTAGTCCGCCCACTCGTCGTACTCGTCCGACTCACCATCGTCGTGGGAACTGTCGGAGCTCTGATCGCCATGCAGCTCCTGGGCCAACGCGCCGAAGTCCGTCTCGTGGGAGCGGTACTTCAGGTCACGGGCAACCTTGGTCTGCTTGGCCTTCGCACGGCCGCGCCCCATAGGGTCGACCCCCTCGCACACTTGGCCGGAGTCACGTCTGCACCCCCCGTGACCTCCGTTGGCGAGGCTCACGGAAAGGGACACCCGCGCGTCCGGTCTCTCCTCTGGTTTCTCGTGGTGTCAACGATACCCGCCCGCTGGCTGTTCCCGCACACCCGGCCCGTCGAGTTGCCCCGGAATCGCCGGTTCACCAGCCGGGGTGGCGCCCCACCAGGGTGACCGAGCCGCCCGGCCGGTCCTCGCTCGCGGCGCTCACGCGGCCGGCCGGCCAGGCGCGCAGCCCGTGGCCCTCCAGCAGCGCGACCGCCCGGTCGGCGTCCGCCGGGTCGATGACCGCGACCATGCCGACCCCGCAGTTCAGGGTGCGCTCCAGGGCGGCCAGCTCGACGTTGCCGACCTTTCGGACCAGGTCGAAGATCGGCTGCGGGTTCCAGGTGCTCCGGTCGACCTCCGCGGCCAGCTCCACCGGCAGCACCCGCGCCAGGTTGTCGGCCAGCCCGCCGCCGGTGACGTGCGACATTGCGTGGGTGCGGGTGCGCCGGGCCAGGTCCAGGCACGCCTTGGCGTAGATGAGGGTGGGCTCGAGCAGCTCCTCGCCGAGCGGCCGACCGAGCTCGGGGACCTCGCGGTCCAGGCTCCAGCCGGCCCCACCGTCCTCCGAGCCGAGCAGCACGTGCCGCACCAGCGAGTAGCCGTTGGAGTGCAAGCCGCTGGAGCTGATCGCGATCAGCACGTCACCGGGCCGGACCCTTCCCGGGCCCAGCACGTCGCTGCCCTCCACCACCCCGGTGGTCGAGCCCGCCACGTCGTACTCCTCGGGGCCGAGCAGCCCAGGGTGCTCCGCGGTCTCCCCGCCGACCAGCGCGCAGCCAGCCTGCACGCACGCCTCGGCGATGCCCTGCACGATCGCGGCGATGCGTTCGGGTACTACGCGGCCGGTGGCGATGTAGTCGGTGAGGAACAGCGGCTCGGCCCCGCAGACCACCAGGTCGTCGACGAGCATGCCGACCAGGTCGAAGCCGATGGTGTGATGGCGGTCCATCGCCTGGGCGATCGCGACCTTGGTGCCTACGCCGTCGGCGGAGGTGGCCAGCAGCGGCTGCTTGTAGTCCTTGAGGCCGCTGGCGTCGAAGAGGCCGGCGAACCCGCCGATGCCGCCGATCACCTCCGGCCGGCGGGCCTTCTCCACCCACACCTTCATCAGCTGGACGGCCTTGTCGCCGGCGTCGATGGACACCCCGGCGGACTCGTAGGTCGCGCCCTGCTGGTCGGTCATCTGGGTCCTCGCTGTCGGCTGCTGGTCAGGGACGTCCGAGGGCGTCGGAGGCCCCGCCGCCCAGGGTGAGAGGCAGCTTCGGGCCGACGACGGCCGGTTCGAGCAGGTGCTTGCCGAGGTGCTCCGGCTCGGGCAGCGGCACTGGGTACACCCCGTCGAAGCAGGCCCGGCACAGGTTGTTCTTGGGCACGCCGGTGGCCTCGACGAGCTCGTCGAGGGAGATGTAGCCCAGCGAGTCGGCGTCGATGGAGCGGCAGATCTCGTCGCTGGACAGTCCGTTGGCGATCAGCTCGGCGCGGCTGGCGAAGTCGATGCCGTAGAAGCACGGCCACTTCACCGGCGGGCTGGAGATCCGCACGTGCACCTCGCGGGCGCCCGCCTCGCGCAGCATCCGGACCAGCGCGCGCTGGGTGTTGCCGCGCACGATCGAGTCGTCGACCACGACGAGCCGCTTGCCCTCGATGACGTCGCGCAGCGGGTTGAGCTTCAGCCGGATGCCGAGCTGCCGGATCGTCTGGGAAGGCTGGATGAACGTCCGTCCGACGTACGAGTTCTTGACCAGCCCGGAGCCGTAGGGAATCCCGGACTCCTCGGCGTACCCGATGGCGGCGGGCGTTCCGGACTCGGGGACCGGAATGACCAGGTCCGCCTCGGTGGGGAACTCGCGGGCCAGCCGCCGGCCTATCTCGACGCGCACGCTGTGCACCCGTTGGTCGCTCATCAGCGTGTCGGGGCGGGCCAGGTAGACGAACTCGAACAGGCAGTGCTTCGGCGCCGGGTCGGCGAAGGTGCGGCTGCGCAGCCCGTCCTCGTCGACGGCGACCAGCTCGCCGGGCTCCACCTCGCGGATGAAGGAGGCGCCGACGATGTCGAGGGCGGCGGTCTCCGAGGCGACCACCCAGCCGCGCTCGAGCCGGCCGAGGACCAGCGGGCGGATGCCCTGCGGGTCGCGAGCGGCGTAGAGGGTGTTCTCGTCCATCCAGACGAATGAGAACGCGCCCCGGATGGTGGGCAGGACTGCGGCGGCGTTCTCCTCCAGGCTGGTGTCCGGGTGGTGGGCGAGCAGCGCGGTCACCAGGCTCGTGTCGTTCGTGGAGTTGTGCTGGTTGCGCATCGGTAGGTCCAGCTCGCCGTTCAGCGGGGCCAGTCCCTGCACCCGCTCAGCCAGCTCGTGGGTGTTGGTCAGGTTGCCGTTGTGGGCCAGGGCGAGGGAGCCGGTCGCGGTCGGCCGGAACGTCGGCTGCGCGTTGTGCCAGGTGCTGGCGCCGGTGGTGGAGTAGCGCGCGTGGCCGATCGCGACGTGCCCCTTGAGGGACTCGAGCGTGGCCTCGTCGAAGACCTGGGAGACCAGGCCCATGTCCTTGAAGACCAGGATCTGGCGGCCGTTGCTCACCGCGATCCCTGCGGACTCCTGACCGCGGTGCTGCAGGGCGTACAGCCCGTAGTAGGTCAGCTTCGCGACGTCCTCACCGGGCGCCCAGACCCCGAACACGCCGCACGCGTCCTGCGGTCCGAGGTCGTGCGGGTCGAGGGCGTGGGTGAGGCGTCCGTCTCCGCGGGTCCGAGGCACTACCTCAGTGTAGGGGTCCGCCCGTTCTGCACCGATGTCGGTACGCCTACCGCGACGCATAGGTCGCGTTATCGACACGATGTCGGTACGTCAACCGCGACGCATAGGTCGCGATATCGACACGATGTCGGTACGCCTACCGCGACGCATAGGTCGCGATATCGACACGATATTGGTACGTCAGGCGAGGTTGTTGAGCAGCAGCGCCTCGGCGAGGCAGACCCGTTCGAACTCGGCGAGGTGCAGTCCCTCGTTGGCGCCGTGGGCGCGCGTGTCGGGGTCCTCGACACCGGTGACGAGTACGGCGGCGTCGGGGAATGCGCCCTGGAAGGCCGCGATGAACGGGATCGACCCGCCGACTCCCATGTCGACCGGGTCGGTGCCGTCCCAGGCCTCCTTGAACGCGGCCCGCGCCACGTCGTACACCGGACCCTCGGCGTCGATGACGCCGGGCTCTCCGCTCTCGCGACCTTTGGTGATGGTGATGCGCGCGCCCCAGGGGACGTGCGACTCCAGGTGCGAGATCAGCTTCTCGATGGCCGACTCGGCGTGGTCGCCGGGTGCCAGCCGCAGGGAGACCTTGGCCTTCGCCTTGGGGATCAGCGTGTTGCTGGCCTCGGCGGTGCGGGTGGTGTCCAGGCCGATGATCGAGATCGAGGGCTTCGTCCAGAGCCGCTCGACGTACGACCCAGAGCCGATCAGCTCGACGCCGCCGAGCACCGAGGACTCGGCGCGGATCCGGTCTTCGGGGTAGTCCAGGTCCGCCGCCGGGCCGGAGACCAGGCCCTCGACGGCGACGTTGCCCTGGTCGTCGTGCAGGGTGGCCAGCAGCCGGACCAGCACCATCATCGCGTCCGGCACCAGGCCGCCCCACATGCCCGAGTGCACGCCGTGGTCGAGGGTGGCCACCTCGACGAACACGTCCACATTGCCGCGCAGTGTGGTGGTCAGCGCGGGGATGCCGATGTCCCAGTTCCCGGAGTCGGCGATCACGATCACGTCGGCGGCCAGCAGGTCCTGGTGCTCGGCCAGGAACGGCGCGAGGGTCGGGGAGCCGAGCTCCTCCTCGCCCTCGACGAGCACCGTCACGCCCACCGGCAGGTCGCCGGCGTGGCTGCGGATTGCGGCCAGGTGCGCGGCGATGCCGGCCTTGTCGTCGGCGGCGCCGCGTCCGTAGAGCCGGTCACCGCGCTCGGTCGGCTCGAACGGGTCGCTGTCCCACGCGTCCAGGTCGCCGACCGGCTGCACGTCGTGGTGGGCGTACAGCAGCACGGTGGGCGCGCCCTCCGACGCGGGCTTCCGGGCCACCACGGCGGGACCGCCGCCGGCGCTGGAGAGGATGCGCACGTCGTCGAAGCCCTCGTTGCGGAACAGTTCTGCGGTCAGGTCCGCCGAGCGGCGTACGTCCTCGGCCCGGGCCGGGTCGGCGCTCACCGACGGGATGCGCACGAGCCTCTCGAGGTCGGCGCGCACCGACGGCAGCACCTTCTGCAAGGCGGCACGGAGCTGGTCGGTGGACTTGCGGGCGGGCGCGTCAGTCATGGCCGCGATTATGCCGCCCGCCTCAGGCCGGCTCGTCGGCGCCGTCGTCACCTTCGGAGCGGACGTCGGGGTAGGGCTGGAGCATCAGGTAGAGGCTGTAGGTGCGCGCCCCCTCGGCAGGCTCGACAGTCCTCCTCCACGTCTTGAGCACCTGGTCGAGCTCCTCGGACAGCTTCATGGCCTGGTCCTTGGTCAGCCGCAGCGAGGTCTCCTCGATCACCACCTCGGTGTCCTTCTGGCGTTCGCCGTAGTGGGCCTGGTCGACGAGCTGATGGGCCCAGGCGCTGGCCTGGCGCTGCCACACCGAGACCGCGGCCCGTCCGCCGGGCTGTTTTTTGAGCTGGTCCAGGCTGAGCCGTAGGCCGTCCGGAGAGGTGGCCCGCCACACCCGGTCCCGCCGGTCCCGCGCCTCCTCGGGAGCGCTGATGGCTGCCGTGGGAGGGCCCGCAGCGGTCGCCGCCATGGGCGCGCTGACCGCCGTTGCGGCGCTGGTGGTCACCCTGAGCCGGACGGTGCGAAGCGTGCCGCGGCCCGCGGTCTGGCAGGCCGAAGCCGCTGCGCTGACGGCGGAGCCTGCCGCAACCGAGGAGCTGTGCGCCGAGGGGTAGCACGCTGCTACAGCAGTGGCAGCAGCGCGCTGAAGTCGGAGCGCTCCCCGGACGCGATGAGCCGGCCACCCCGCTCGGCCTCGTCCCAGGCCAGGTCGCCGAGCGCGAGCCCGACCCAGGTGGACGGATCCATCTCCACGACGGCCGGCGGGGTGCCCCGGGTGTGCCGGGTGCCTTCGACGCACTGCGCGACGGCGTACGGCGGCACCCGGACCTCGAGCGCCCCACCCGGGGCCCGTCTCACCAGCAGCGCGAGCAGGTGCCTGGTGAGCAGTCGCAGGTCCTCGTCGCTCGCCTCGCCTTCCCGGAACCGGTCGACGGCCTGCGCCACGAGGGCGGGATCGGCGGGGCGGAGGCGGACCGGCATGGCGCCCATTATCGCGGGCGGCGCCGACCCTTCAGCGTGCTGGCCGGCCACAAGCGACGGCTCTGACGCGTGGCACGCTCACAGCTCGCCGAGCAGCGGTGCCAGCCGGCGCAGCTCCTCGAGGTGCTTGTCGGTCAGCTGCCGCAGCACGTCCTGCCCCTTCTTGGTCAGGACCAGGTGCACCCGGCGGTTGTCGACGGTGTCGCGGACCCTCTCGATGAGCCCGGTCACCTGCGTGCGGTCCACCAGTTCGCTGACTGTGTGGTGTTTCACAAGCAGCAGTTCGGCAACGTCTCCGATAGTGGGTCCCTGCGGCCCCAGGAAACCGCGAATCGCCAGCAATAGCTGGTGTTGTGCATGGGTCAGACCGTGGTCCTCCGCTGCGGTCCGACTCCACTGGTCGAACCGCCGGAGCCGGGTCCGGAAGGCGAGCAGGTGCTCGTAGTCTTTGTCGCTGGGCACGGTGGAACCCTAAAATGTCGTATTGCGATGTTTCCCTCAAAGGTAACCACTGACGTGTCCCCTGCCCAACCTGTTCCTCCCCGTGACGTCCGCCACCTCGGCGACTTCTCGACGACCTCCCGCGTCCTGCTGATCACCGCGCTGGCGATCCCGATCGGCGCGGTGAGCGCGGTCGTCGCCTGGGCGCTGCTGAGGCTGATCGGCCTGATCACCAACGCAGTGTTCTACCAGCGGGTGGACACCAGCCTGGTCGCTCCGGGAGCCGTCCACCACAATCCGCTCCTGATCCTGGTCGCCCCGACCGTGGGTGGTCTGGTGATCGGGCTGATGGCGCGCTACGGCTCGGAGAAGATCCGCGGCCACGGGATGCCGGAGGCCATCGAGGCGATCTTGATGGGCGGCAGCAAGGTGCAGCCGCGGGTCGCGGTGCTCAAGCCGGTCTCGTCAGCCGTCGCGATCGGGACGGGCGGCCCGTTCGGTGCCGAGGGGCCGATCATCATGACCGGTGGCGCGTTCGGTTCGCTGTTCGCACAGTTCCTGCACCTGACCGCCGACGAGCGCAAGACGCTGCTGGTCGCCGGTTCGACGGCCGGCATGGCGGCCACCTTCAACACCCCGCTCGCAGCGCTGGTGCTCGCCGTGGAGCTGCTGCTCTTCGAGTGGCGGCCACGGTCGCTGGTCCCGGTCGCGGCGGCGGTCTGCGTGGCCACCGTCGTCCGCCACGCCATCCTCGGCACCGGGCCGCTGTTCCCCGCGCACGCGGCGCTGCACCTGACCGCCACCTCGATGGGGCTGTGCGTGGTGTCCGGACTCATCTCCGGGCTGCTGGCCATCCTGGCGACCGGACTGGTGTACGCCTCCGAGGACGCGTTCCGGAAGCTGCCGATCCACTGGATGTGGTGGCCGGCCATCGGGGGTCTGATCATCGGCATCGGCGGCCTGTTCGTGCCGCAGGCGCTCGGCGTGGGCTACAACATCATCCACATGGAGCTCACCGGCTCGATCGGGCTCGGGCTGGTCGCCGGCGTGCTCATCGTGAAGACGCTGATCTGGTCCCTGTCGCTGGGCTCGGGCACCTCCGGCGGCGTGCTCGCGCCGATGTTCATGATCGGTGGCGCGCTCGGCGCGCTGGAGGCGCAGTTTTTCCCGCACGTCGGCGCCGGCTTCTGGGCGCTGATCGCGCTGGCCGGTGTGCTCGGCGGGGTGATGCGCTCGCCGTTCACCGGCGTGGTCTTCGCGATCGAGCTGACCCACCAGTACGACGCGATCCTGCCGCTGATCATCGGGGCCACCACCGCGTTCGGGCTGTCGGTGCTGCTGCTCAAGCGGTCGGTGCTGACCGAGAAGATCGCTCGGCGGGGCTACCACCTCAGCCGGGAGTACGACGTGGACCCGCTGGAGATCCAGTTCGCCAGCGAGGTGATGTCCGATGACGTGCTCGAGCTGGAGACCGACCTGACCGTCGCTGAGGCGGTCGAGGCGCTCGGCTCGCCGCTGGAGGTGGACACCGGTTGGCGGCAGCGGCTGTACCCGGTGGTCGACCCGCCCGGTCAGCTGCAGGGCGTGGTCACCCGCCGGTCCCTGTTCCGGGCCAACAGTCAGGGCGACGGCACCACACCGCTCAAGGAGCTGATGCGCGAGCCGGTGGCGGTCACGCACGGCGACCAGACGCTGCGGTACGTCGCCGAGCTGATGTCGCAGGCCGAGGTGAACCGGATGCCGGTCGTGGACCGCGACGACCCGACCAAGGTGATCGGCATCGTGTCGCTGACCCAGCTGCTCGCCGCCCGGCAGCGTGACCAGCAGGAGGCGCGGGAGCGCGAGCAGGTGCTCCGGGTCCGTCTGGTGTCGCCGAACTTGTGGACTCGGCGGTAACGTAACCGCCCGTGTCCCGTCGTACCCTGGGCGCCTTCGCGGGCGCGCTGACCCTTGCCGTGCTCGGCGCGCTCGCCCCGGCCTCCTCGGCCGTGTCGGCGCCGCGACCCACGCCCGGCTCGTTCACCGGGGTCGCGTTCGACACCCGCTGCGCGCCGTCGAACGCGGAGATGGACGCCTGGCGGACCGGGTCGCCGTTCTGGGGTGTCGGTGTCTACATCGGCGGCAGCAACAGGCAGTGCAAGGACCAGACCTACCTGGACGCCGGCTGGGTGCGCCGGCAGTCGCGTCGGGGGTGGCGGGTGCTGCCGATCTGGGTGGGTCCGCAGGCATCGTGCGCGCAGCGGGAGTACGCCTCTGTCGTGAGCCCCGAGCCCGCAGGCGGCTACCGGGCCGCCCGGCGAGAGGGGCGCCGCCAGGCATTCCACGCCGTCCAGGCCGCCCGCGCTCTCGGTATCCCGGCGGGCAGCACCCTCTGGTACGACATGGAGGACTACCCGCTCGCCGGCGACGACTGCCGCCGGTCGGTGCTGAACTTCCTGTCCTCGTGGAGCCGACGGTTGCACCAGCTTGGCTTCGTCTCGGGGGTCTACGCGAACGTCGCCGCGGCCATCGCGTCCATCGACTTCGCCGACAAGGTGTCACCCACGGCCTACGTCGAGCCGGACCAGGTCTGGTACGCCTGGGACAACGGCCGCGCCGACACCTGGATCCGCCGCAGCTGGGTGCGTCCGTCCAGCTGGGCACCGCACCGGCGCATCCACCAGTTCCGGCTGGACCGCTCGGCGACGTACGGCGGGGTGACCCTGTCGATCGATCGCAGCTTCATGGATGTCGGACGCGGCTCGGTGGCCCCGTCCCCGCGTCGTACCTGCGGAGTGCGGGTCGACTTCGCCCGCTACCGCCTGCTGACCCGCGGCGCCCGCAGCGGTCAGGTGAAGGCGGCGCAGTGTCTGCTCCGGCAGCACGGCTTCGACGTCGGACGGATCACCGGCCGGTTCACCCGGCCGACCGTGCGCGCCACCCGAGGGTTCCAGCGCAGCCGGCACCTGCGGGTGTCCGGGGCGATGACGGCGAGCACCTGGACCGCGCTGCTGTCGGCGGGATCCTCCCCGGTGCTCAAGCAGGGGTCGGCGAGCGACGCCGTACGACGGGTGCAACGCGCCCTCAACGCGGCGACCGGCGCCCGGTTGGACGTCACGGGCATCTTCGACCGGGCCACCACTGCCGCCGTCAGCGACTACCAGAAGTCGCTCGGCCTGCCGGCCACCGGCGTGGTCGCCTCGGACACCTGGGCCGAGTTCCAGTCCGGCGCCCGCTGATCTTTACCGACATCGTGTCGATAACGCGACCCATACGTCGCGGTGGACGCACCGATGTCGGTCAGGATCAGGGCGTGAGGGCGGCGGGGAGGGTCGCGGACCAGGCGGCGCGCAGCTCACCGAGGGTGAGCGTGAACTGGTCCTGCACGTCGAGCAGCGCCGCGTCCCCGCGGCCGTCGGTGACGCCGACCCGGGCGTGCGGGAAGCCGCGGGCGCTGCACATGTCGGTGAACCGGACCTCCTCCGAGCGGGGCACCGCCACGATGGCCCGGCCGGCCGACTCCGAGAACAGCGCCACGAACGGGTCCAGCTCGTCGGGGAGCCACAGCCGCGCGCCAACGCCGTACCGCAGGCACGACTCGACCACCGCCTGCGCCAGCCCGCCCTCGGACAGGTCGTGCGCGGCGTCGACGAGTCCGTCGCGGGAGGCGTTGACCAGGATGTCGGCCAGCTCCTTCTCCGCGGCCAGGTCGACCGCGGGCGGCAGCCCGCCGAGGTGCCCGTGCACCACCGACGCCCACTCCGAGCCGGACAGCTCGTCACGGGTGGCGCCGAGCAGGTAGATCTGCTGGCCCTCGGCCGTGAAGCCCGCAGGGGTACGACGGGTGACGTCGTCGATCACGCCGAGCACGGCCACCACTGGCGTGGGCAGGATCGCGGTGTCCCCGGTCTGGTTGTAGAGGCTGACGTTGCCGCCGGTGACCGGGATGCCGAGCGCGCGACAGCCGTCGGCCAGCCCCCGCGTCGCCTCGGCGAACTGCCACATCACCGCCGGGTCCTCCGGCGACCCGAAGTTGAGGCAGTCGCTGACCGCCAACGGGCGAGCGCCTCCGGTGGCGACGTTCCGGTAGGACTCCGCCAGCGCCAGCTGCGCGCCGGCGTACGGGTCGAGCTGGGCGTAGCGGCCGTTGCAGTCGGTGGCCACCGAGACGCCGAGCCCGGTCTCCTCGTCGACCCGGACCATCCCGGAGTCCTCGGGCTGGGCGAGCACGGTGTTGCCCTGCACGTAGCGGTCGTACTGGTCGGTGATCCAGGACTTGTCGCACAGGTTGGGAGAGGCGACCAGCCGAAGCAGCGTCTCGCGCAGCTCGTCACCGGTCTTCGGCCGCGGCAGCGGGTCCGCGGAGTCGGCCTGCAGCGCGTCCTGCCAGTCCGGCCGCACGAACGGGCGTTGGTAGGTCGGCCCCTCGTGGGCCACCGAGCGGGGAGGTACGTCGACGATGGTCTCGCCGTGCCACTCCACGGTCAGCCGGTCCGAGTCGTCGACCTCGCCGACGACCGTCGCCTCGACGTCCCACTTGGCGCAGATCTCGAGGAATCGCTTGACGTTGGCCGGCTCGACGACCGCCATCATCCGCTCCTGGGACTCGCTCATCAGGATCTCCTCCGGAGCGAGCGTGGAGTCGCGCAGCGGCACCCGGTCCAGCCACACGTGCATGCCGCCGTCCCCGGCCGAGGCGAGCTCGGACGTGGCGCAGGACAACCCCGCTCCGCCGAGATCCTGGATGCCGGCCACGAGGTCGTCGGCGAACAGCTCGAGGGTGCACTCGATCAGCAGCTTCTCGTAGAACGGGTCGCCCACCTGCACGGCGGGGCGCCTTGATGACGCTGTGGGACCGTCCTCAGCGCTGCTTGCGGCGAAGGTCTCGCTGGCGAGCACGCTGACCCCGCCGATCCCGTCGCCTCCGGTCCGCGCGCCGTAAAGGATGACCTGGTTGCCGACCCCGGACGCCTTGGCCAGGTGCAGCTGCTCGTGCCGCATCACCCCGACGCACAGGGCGTTGACCAGCGGGTTGCCGGCGTAACGGGCGTCGAAGACCGCCTCGCCGCCGATGTTCGGCAGGCCCAGGCAGTTGCCGTAGCCGCCCACACCCGCGACGACCCCTGGCAGCACCCGGTGCGTGTCGTCGCCGTCGAGCGGCCCGAACCGCAGCGCGTCCACCACCGCCACCGGCCGCGCGCCCATCGCCAGGATGTCGCGGACGATGCCGCCGACGCCGGTCGCGGCGCCCTGGTAGGGCTCCACGTACGACGGGTGGTTGTGCGACTCGATCTTGAACGTGACGGCGTACCCGTCGCCGATGTCGACCACGCCGGCGTTCTCGCCCATGCCGACCATCAGGTGCGCCCGCATCTCCTCGGTGACGTCCTGGCCGAACTGCCGCAGGTGCACCTTGGAGGACTTGTAGGAGCAGTGCTCGCTCCACATCACCGAGTACATCGCCAGCTCGCTGCTGGTCGGTCGCCGGCCGAGGATCTCCCGGATGTTGGCGTACTCGTCGGGCTTGAGCCCGAGGTCCACCCACGGCTGGCTGTGGTCGGGGTCGTTCTTGGCGGTGTCGACGGTGTCGAGGCGCTGTTGAGTCACCGAGTCGTGGCTTCCGGGTCGAACGGGTGAGGTGCTGCAGTGTTGCGGCGAACCAAATCTACAAGGGCGGGCCCTTGCCGCGACCGGCGCGGGGTGTGAGCGTGGGCAGCGTCGAGGAGTACGACGGAGGGACGGCCGGTGCAGCGACGTAGACTGCTCCACATCGCGCTCGCGGCTCCCGCCGCGCTTGCCGCGGGGTGCACCACGTCCGGCCGCTCGGCTGCCCCACCCGCCACCCGGTCCCCCGCGACCGCCGGATCGCCGGCCCGACCCGGCTCCACCGCGAGCCCGGCGGCTGGCGTGCCCCGCATCACCGACGTCCTGGCCCACGGGCTCGCGGTGCCCTGGGGCATCGCGTTCCTGCCCGGCGGCGGTGCCCTGGTCGCCGAGCGCGACCGGGCGCGGATCGTCCTGGTGCACCCGCACGGCGGCTATCGGCCGGTCGGGGAGGTGCCCGGCGTGGTGAGCACGGAGCCGCTCGGCGGCGAGGGCGGGCTGCTCGGGCTGGCGCTGCGCGGAAGCTGGCTGTACGCCTACCACACCACCCACGTCGACAACCGGGTCGTGCGGATGCCCTTCACGAACGGCGCTCTCGGCCGGCCGCAGCTGGTGCTCAAGGGCATCCGCACCGCGGTGGACCACAACGGCGGCGGCCTCGCGTTCGGGCCGGACGGGATGCTCTACATCTCCACCGGCGACGCCGAACAGTCCTCCCTCGCCCAGGACAAGCACTCCCTGAGCGGCAAGATCCTGCGGGTCACCCCGATCGGGGCCGTGCCCGCCGACAACCCGTTCGGCAGCCCGGTGTGGAGCTACGGGCATCGCAACGTCGAGGGCCTCGCCTTCGACCGCACCGGTCGGCTGTGGGCCAGCGAGCTCGGGTCGAGCGCGCACGACGAGCTGAACCGCATCGTGCGCGGCGGCAACTACGGGTGGCCGTACGTCGAGGGGCGGGACGGTCCGGGTGGCTACCGCGACCCGGTCGCCCAGTGGCCCACCGACCGCTGCTCGCCCAGCGGGGTGGCCGTGCTGGGCGGTCGGGCCTGGCTAGCCACGCTGCAGGGCGAGTGCCTGTACTCGGTGGGCCTCGCCAAGCCGCACCGCCATCACCGGTTCTTCGCCGGGCGGTTCGGCCGACTGCGGATGGTCAAGGCGGCGCCGGACGGATCACTGTGGTTCGGCACGTCCAACCGGGACGGGCGAGGCTCCCCGGCTGCCGCGGACGACCGGATCTTCCGGGTCGCGCTCTGACGCACGTCGTGTGACGCAGGTCTCACGATCCGGACGTGAGTGTTGCGCCGCTCACACGAATCCGTACAAACTCCCCTCCACATTTCGAACAACTCTCCAAATAATGGAGGAAGTCGGTGGGGCAGGTCGGGGTTCTCGACAAGGTCATGGCGATCCTGCACGCCTTCCCGGACGGCGCAGCTCGGCTGCAGCCGCCGGAGATCGCCGAGCAGCTCGGGATCTCCCAGCCGACCGCCTACCGGCTGATGAAGAGCATGGCCGAGCACGGTCTTCTCGGGTACGACGCCACCGGCTACCGGCTCGGGGTCGAGCTGCTCCACCTCGGAGCCCGGGTCACGGACGGACTGAACCTGTACCACCTGGCGCGGCCGCACCTCGCATGGCTGAGGGACACCACCTCGGAGAACGCCGAGCTGCATCTCCTGCACGGCCACACCCGGGTGCCGATCGAGGTGATGGCCAGCCCCCGCAACCTCCGGCCCATGGGCCAGGTCGGCGTGCCCTTCCCGGTTCATGTCGGTGCCAGCTCCAAGGTGCTGCTCGCCTGGCTGCCGTCTCCGGAGCGGCGCTCGCTCGCCAACGCGAGCCACCGCGCGGAGCCGCACCGGTCCGCCTTCGACGCCGCGGCCTGGGAGCAGGAGCTCACCCACACCCGCGAGTGCGGATGGGCGGAGAGCGACGGCGAACGGGAGGACGGAGTCAGCTCGATCGCGGCGCCGGTGCGCGACCACACCGGGTCGGTGGTCGCCGCGATGGTGCTGTCCGGTCCGACCACCCGGTTCGTGGATCCGGAAGTCCGTTCCTCGGCACGTGAAGCCATCCTCGAGGCCGCGGCGCGGACCTCCGCGGCGATCGGCTACGCGGGCGCCCGCACCCAGGCGGACGCGACATGAGCGGTAAGACCACCGGCCGGGAGGCACCCTCGCGCGGTCCGCTGTCGGGAATGCGGGTGCTGGACATCGCCACCGTGTACGCCGGCCCCTTCGCGGCCGCGCTGCTCGGTGACATGGGCGCGGACGTCATCAAGGTCGAGAAGCCCGGGAGCGGAGACCCGCTTCGCGCGCTGGGACCCTTCCAGGGTGACGAGTCCCTCGTGTGGGCTGCCTCGGCGCGCAACAAGCGAGGCGTCACCCTCGACCTGAAGTCCGCCGAAGGACAAGAGGTGTTCTGCCGGCTGCTGGCCGCCAGCGACGTGCTCATCGAGAACTTCCGGCCGGGCACCATGGACCGCTGGGGTCTCGGGCTCGACCGGCTGCGCGAGGCCAACCCGGACATCATCGTGGTCCGGGTCAGCGGCTTCGGCCAGACCGGGCCCTACCGGGACCGCGCCGGCTTCGGGACCCCCGCCACCGCGTTCAGTGGCTACGCCTACATCAGCGGGTACGCCGACCGGCCGCCGATCCTGCCGCCGATCTCGCTCGCCGACTACGCCACGGGGATGTTCGCCGCCGTGGGGGCGCTCGCCGCCCTGTACCTGCGCGACGCGCGCGGAGGGGTGGCCCAGGAGGTGGACGTCACCCTCTACGAGTCGATGTTCCGCCTGCTCGAGGGCCTGGTCAGCGAGCACGACCAGCTCGGGGTCGTCCGTCAGCGTGCGGGAAACCAGCTCTCCGCGTCCGTGCCCGCCGGGATGTACGAGTCCAAGGACGGCGACTGGCTCGTGCTCACCACCAGCACGGACCGCACCTTCAACCGGTTGGCCGCCGCGATCGACCGTCCCGACATGGTCACCGACCCCCGCTACAGCACCAACCGTGCTCGCCTGGAACGCCGGGAGGAGGTCGACGCGATCGTCGGCGCCTGGTTCGCCGAGCACCCAACCGCGGAGATCCAGGACATCTGCAACGCCCACGGCGTCCCCGTCTCACCGGTCAACGACATCGCGCAGATCTTCGAGGACCCGCACTACCAGGCCAGGGAGATGCTCGTGCAGATCGAGCACCCAACCCTGGGCAGCCTGCGCCTGCCCGGCGTCACCCCGAAGTACAGCCGAACCCCGGGGGGCGTTCACCGTCCCAGCCCGGGCCTGGGCGAGCACAACGACGAGGTGTTCACCGAGGTGGGGCTGTCGCCCGACGACATCGCCGCACTGGCTGAGAAAGGAATCATCTGAGATGACGCGCGTGCTGACGCCCTCGGCGTACGTCGGACGGCCCGGGAGCCTCCCGTTCGAGCTGCCCGCTCGGGTGGACGTCAACGAAGTGGGCCCCCGGGACGGCTTCCAGCTCGAGAAGACCGTCATCGACACCGCCACGAAGATCCAGATCATCGACGCCCTGTCCGCCACCGGACTGGCGCACGTGCAGGCGACCTCCTTCGTGCGGCCACAGGCGGTGCCGCAGCTGCAGGACGCCGAGCAGGTGATGGCGGGCATCACCCGGGCCCCCGGCGTCAGCTATGCCGTGCTGGTGCCCAACCTCAAGGGCGCACAACGAGCCCTGCCCCACGAGGCAGACGTCTGGGAGACGATGCTCTCGGTCAGCGACGCCCACAGCCTCGCCAACGCCAACCGCCCCACCGCCGACGCGCTCGAGACCATGCGCGACGTCGTGGCCCTCGCCCAGGAGTTCGGCGTCGAGGTCGTGGGCGGCATGGCCACCGCGCTCGGCTGCCCGTTCGAGGGGCGGATGGGCTACGACCGCGTCAGCTGGGTCGTCGGCGCCTACCACGACATGGGCGTGCGTCGCGTCACCGCCGCGGACACCTCCGGCGTGGCGGACCCCGCACACGTCCACGAGCTCTCCAGCCGCCTGGTGCGGGACTTCCCGGACATCACCTTCGCCCTGCACCTGCACGACACCCGCGGACTGGGGTTGGCGAACGTGATCGCCGGCATGGCCGCCGGCATCAAAGACTTCGACTCCTCGGTCGGGGGGCTGGGCGGGTGCCCCTACGCACCGGGCGCCACCGGCAACATCGCCACCGAGGACCTGGTGCACATGCTCGAGCTGATGGGTGTGGAGACCGGCGTGGATCTGGACGCCCTCACGGCGATCGCCAGGAACCAGGTGGCGCCGGTCGTCGACCACCCGCTCGAGAGCTCTCTCAGTCGTGCCGCCCCCTCGTGGGTCCTGCACCCTTCCCCATCAGGCCAGCAGCTCCAGAAGTAGGGCTGCGGACTCAACCAAGCGTCACGGCTTAGCGACGCGGAACGGAGTAGAAGTGAAGATGAGGCCGAAACTACAGGGTCTGGGTGGGGCCCCGGCCCGGGTGGCTGTGGCGGCGTGCGTGGCCCTGCTGGTGGCAGGTTGCGGCTCGTCGAACGCATCCAGCGGTGACTCCGGCTCGGGGGACAGCAACTACCCCAGCCAGCCGGTGACCCTCACCGCTCCTGCCGACCCCGGCTCCGGCTGGGACACCACCGCGCGGGCGCTCGTCGAGGCGATGGACAAGGAGGACCTGGCCGACAGCCCGATCCCGGTGCAGAACCGCACCGGCGCTACGGGGTGCGTCTGGCTCGGTCAGATGGTGAACGCCCACAAGGGCGATGACTACAACATCGCCGTCACCTCGACACCGATCCTGTCGACGTACCTCCGCGGCGAGTGCGACCACAACTACCACGAGGTCAGCATGATCGCGACGATCATGGTGGAGAACTACCTGCTTGTCGTGCCCTCGGACTCCAAGTACCAGTCCGCGGACGACCTGCTGGCAGCGATCAAGCAGGATCCCCAGTCGGTGCCGGTGGCGGCGTCGGGCGACGACCAGCTTCCCTTCGCTCTCCTGGTCAAGGCGGCGGGCGGTGACCCGTCGAAGATCAACTTCATCGAGTACGAGGGCGGCGGCGACGAGATCACCGCTCTGCTCAACGGTGACGTGTCCGCCGCGGTTGCCGGCGTCAGCGAGTTCCGCGGCCAGATCGAGTCGGGCGACCTGAAGGGCCTCGCCGTGATGCGGGACAAGCCCCTCGACCCGCCGCTCGACAACATCCCCACCGCTCCGTCGCTGGGCTACGACGTGACCCTCGGCAACTGGCGAGGCATCTACGGCCCTCCGGGGATGAGCCAGGACGCGATCAGCTACTGGCAGGACAAGCTCAAGCAGACCCTGGCCACCCCGACGTGGGACGAGCTGGCCAAGCGCAACCAGTGGCAGGAGCTCTACCTGATCGGTGACGACATGAACTCCTACCTGGCCAAGGCCAACGAGGACATCAAGGAGGGGCTGAAGGACACCGGCGCCATCAGCTGAAGGACGACACATGAATGACAACCGACCCATACCTCGAGACGTGGCTCTCGGCGGCGTGACCGGCCTTCTCGGCTTGGTCTTCGTCATCGGAGCCCTGACCATCACCCCGGATCCGTCTGCGTTCAAGGTGCTCGGACCCCGGGTGGCTCCGCTCATCATCGGCGCCGCGGCGGTGCTCGTGTCGATCGCTCTCGTGGTGCGGGGGTTGCGTCCCGGATCTCGTCCGGAGGAACAGCCTGCGCCTCCGGACGAGATCCGAACGACCGCATCGATGTCGGACGGCGACGCTGACGAGGAGTCCGCCGGCTCCTCGTGGCGGACGCACCAACGGCTCATCGTGACGTTCGGGCTGCTCACCGGGTACGTCCTGGTGTTCATCCCGCTGGGGTACGTCGTGTCGACGTTCGCGTTCTTGGTGGCTCTGACGACGTACACCGAGCCACGGAAGGTGCTTCGCAACTCGCTGTTCGCCGCTGCCTTCGCAGTGGTGGTCTATCTGGTCTTCACGCGCGGTCTCCAGGTGCAGCTGCCACCCGGACTGCTCGGATAGGGGAAAGCTGCATGGACATGTTCTCCGGCCTGGCTTCCGGGTTCGCTCTGGCTCTCAGCCCGCAGGCGCTGATGTTCGCGTGCATCGGCGTCATGATCGGCACGATCATCGGCGTCCTGCCGGGCATCGGGCCCATCACTGCTATCGCGCTGCTGATCCCACTCTCGTTCGGGATGGAACCGGTGCACGGCCTGATCCTGCTGTCGGCGATCTACTACGGGTCGATGTACGGCGGCTCCATCACCGCCACCCTGATCCGAACGCCCGGCGAAGTGGCCAGCGTCGTGACCGCCATCGACGGCTATGAGATGGCCCGGCGCGGCCGTGCCGGCCCAGCGCTCGCGACCGCAGCGGTCGGCTCGTTCATCGCCGGCACCGCGGCCGTGGTCGGCCTGATGCTGCTGTCGCCGGTCCTGGTGAAGGTGGCGGTGTTCCTGGGCGCCCAGGAGTACTTCCTGCTGATGCTGCTGGCGCTGATGATGGCCTCCACGCTCACCACGGGTTCGCGCCTCAAGGCCTGGACGGCCACCCTGCTGGGGCTCGCTGTCGGCGTCATCGGGCTGGACCCGCAGACCGGCACGCCACGGGAGACGTTCGGCATCCTTCAGCTGCAGGACGGTATCGACTTCGCGATCTTCGCGATGGCGCTGTTCGCCATCCCGGAAGCGGTCAACAACCTCGCCCACCGTGGCAAGGCCGTGAAGCCGATGAAGGTGCAGGGCGGTCTGTGGATGAGCCGCGAGGACTGGCGGCGTTCGCGCGGCCCCTACGCGCGCGGATCCGTGCTGGGCTTCATCATCGGCGTGCTTCCCGGCATCGGCCCGTCGCTCGCTGCGTTCATGTCCTACGTGCTGGAGAAGCGGATCTCGAAGCACAAGGACGAGTTCGGCAAGGGCGCGATCGAAGGCGTGGCCGGCCCGGAAGCCGCCAACAACGCGGGCGTCGGCGGAGCCATGGTTCCGCTGCTGAGCCTGGGCATTCCCGGGTCAGCCACCACCGCGCTGCTCCTGTTCGTGTTCATGATGTACGGCCTGCAGCCAGGACCCTTGCTCTTCCAGAGCAACCCGGGGCTGGTCTGGGCCATCATCGCGAGCATGTACGTCGGCAACGCCGTACTCCTTGCGCTGAACCTGCCGCTGGTGGGCATCTTCATCAAGCTGCTGAGCATCCCCACACCGCTGCTGTTCTCCGGTGTGCTCGCGTTCGTGGTGCTGGGTGCCTACGCCCTCAGCTTCAGCCTGTTCAGCATGCTCACGCTCCTGGTACTCGGCCTCATCGGCTTCCTGATGGAGGAGACCGGGGTCCCCCTGGCGCCGGCGGTGCTCGCGCTCGTGCTCGAGCCTCTGCTCGAGACGAACCTGCGACGGGCCCTGCAGATCTCCGGCGGCGACCTCGTCTCGTTCGTCGACCGGCCGGTGTCGCTGGTCCTGGTGCTGGTGTGCGCAGGCGTGATGCTCAGTCCGTTCGTCTCGCGGCTGGTGACGCGCAGGCAACGGCCGGCCGTGTCCGTGTCCGCCTAAAGAGCTGAAGCCGAAGCAGGCGGACGACACAGGACCTCGCCGTGCAGAACCGCGAACCAGGCGTCCGGGGACGCGCTCCAGGCGCGCCACCCCGCCGCGAGCCGTTCGAGGTCGGCACCGCTGGCCAGGCCGCGTTCCTTCGCCTGCTCGGCCATGTCCGAGACCAGCACCCGGTCTGCCCACAGCCCGCCCCACCAGGAGACGTCATCCGGCGACGCGAAGCACCACACGTCCGCCGTCGACGCGATGACCTCGAGCCCTGCGCGGCGCGCCCATGACTGGAGGCGTCTGCCCGCGTCGGGCTCGGCCCCGTTGGAGCGGGCCACGGCTCGGTAGAGCCCGAGCCATTCGTCGAGCTCGGGAACTTCGGGCCACCAGGTGAACGCGGCGTAGTCGGCGTCGCGCGCTGCCACCACCCCGTCGGGTCGGCAGACGCGACCCATCTCGCGCAGCGCCTCGACCGGCTCGCTTAGGTGCTGCAGAACCTGGTGCGCGTGCACGACGTCGAAGCTGTCGTCGTCGAAGCCGAGGGAGTACACGTCTCCGGTCTGGAAGCCCACGTTGGCCAGACCGGCCTGCTCGGCGGCCTGGCTCGCCTCGCTGATCACGACCGCGGACCGGTCCAGGCCGGTAACCCGTCCCCGAGGCACCGTCCGCGCGAGGTCCAGGGTGATCGTCCCCGGGCCGCACCCGACGTCCAGAACCTCTGCGCCGCCGTCCAGGCGCGGGGCGAGGTAGCCGGCGGAGTTCTCCAAGGTGCGCCATCGATGGGAACGAAGGACCGACTCCGAGTGCCCATGCGTGTAGACGTCGTCCGGCATCCTGCTCTGCCCTCCTCGACGGTCACGATAGCCGCGGGGCGCTTGTCCACCCTGACGTGATCGGATATCAGGACGAGGACTGCTGGCGCAGCCAGCCGGCGAGGACCACGGCCTGGTTGTGCTCGGTGTCCTTGGCGTCGAAGAGCAGCAGCACGTCCTGCTTGGCCAGCGCTTCGCGTAGCGGTGCCGCGCTCTCGGGGCGTTCGTCGAGCTCGGCGCGGTAGCGCTTCGTGAACTCCTGCCAACGCTGCGGGTCGTGGCCGAACCACTTGCGCAGCTCGGTGCTCGGGCCGACCTCCTTGGCCCAGACCGCGTCCAGGTCGGCCTTCGACAGTCCGCGCGGCCAGACCCGGTCGACGAGGAACACCGCCGTGCGCGCAGGGCGATCGCCCTGTCCGACGTACTCCCGGACGCGCTGCACGGTGACCTTGCCCACGGCTCCGACGCTACCCCCGGGGAATCCGACGCGGACATCGGGCGTTGGGGGCAAACGTGACCACCACCGTGCAGCTCTCCGTCCTGGACCTGTCCCCGATCCCCGCCGGCCGGCCGCCGTCGTCGGCGCTGCACGACACGATTGCGCTGGCGAAGGCGGCGGAGTCCTACGGCTACGAGCGGTACTGGCTGGCCGAGCACCACAACATCCCCAGTGTCGCGAGCAGCGCGCCGATGGTGATGATCGCGACGGTGGCCGCGCACACCAGCACGATCCGGGTCGGCAGCGGCGGCATCATGCTGCCCAACCACGCGCCGCTCGCCGTGGCGGAGAGCTTTCGGGTGCTCGAGGGCCTGCACCCCGGCCGGATCGACCTCGGTATCGGCCGCGCGCCGGGCACCGACCAGCTCACCGCGTTCGCGCTGCGCCGCGGCCGGGTCGACCCCGAGGAGTTCCCGCAGCAGTTCGCCGAGCTACTGGCCTACGTCGACGGCTTCCCCGACGACCACCCGTTCAAGCCACTGACCGCGATCCCTGACGACGTACCCCTGCCGCCGCTGTGGATCCTCGGGTCCAGCCTGTACGGCGGGCAGGCGGCCGCTGCGTTCGGGACCGGGTTCGCCTTCGCGGGGCACTTCGGGTCGGCCGACCCGGGCGAGGCGGTGGGGATCTACCGGGAGCGGTTCGAGCCGTCGTCGCGGCTGGCCGCGCCCAAGGTGATGCTCGGGGTGGCGGCGATCGCCGCGGAGACCGAGGAGCGCGCCGAGCAGCTCGCGCTGGCCAACGACCTGGCCACCCTGCGGCTGCGGCAGAACCGGCCCGGCCCGGTGCCCACGCCGGAGGAGGCCGCGGCGCATCCGTGGACCCCAGACGAGCGGCAGGCCGCTGCCGGGCGGCGCCGGTTCATCTCGGTGGGCACCCCGGAGCAGGTCCGCGACGACCTGGAGCGCCGGCGTCGCGAGGCCGATGCCGACGAGCTGATCATCACCACCCAGGTGCACGACCCCGCGGAGCGCCGGCTGTCCTACGAGCTGATCGCCAAGGCCTACACCGCCTGAGTCACCTCCCCCGTCGTACCGATATCGGTACGTCCAGCGCGACCTATACGTCGCGATATCGACACGTTGTCGGTACGTCGAGCGCGACCTATACGTCGCGATATCGACACGACGTCGGTAAGAACCGGCGGAGATGCGGCGCAGACGTGTGACTATTCCCAAACCTCGCGAACCGGTCTAACGTGTGGCCTCACCAGCCAGTCTCGGCCGGCGGGCTCGCCGGCCTACGAACGGGGAGAGACCGTGAAGCTTGGTCCGGGCGCCCGTCGCGCCACCGCCGTACTCACCGCCACACTGACCGGGGCAGCGGCCGCCACCGCGCTGCTCGGGGCCGCTCCGGCGACCGCCTCCGCCCGGCACCACACCCGCGCGCCGCAGGCACCCGCCGCCAACGGGGGCTGCGTCCTCGGCAAGCGCGGCGCCGTCAAGCACGTGATCTACGTGCAGTTCGACAACACCCACCTGCGGCGGGACCTGCCGAACGTGCCCTCCGACCTCGAGCAGATGCCGCACCTGCTGACCTTCATGAAGCGCAACGGCACGCTGCTCTCCAACGACCACACGATCCTGATCTCGCACACCGCCGGCGGCATCCTGTCCTCGCTGACCGGCGTCTACCCGGACCGGCACGGCCAGACGGTCAGCAACAGCTACGTCCGCTACAACGGCGACGGGTTCGACTTCAAGAGCTCCTTCGGCTACTGGACCGACCCGGTCGCGCCCGGCATCCCGAACATGGTCACCGCGGACGGCACCAACCCGCCGGCTCCTTGGGTGCCGTTCACCCGCTCGGGCTGTGACGTCGGCGAGGTCGCCACCGCGAACACCGTGCTGGAGAACACCAGCACCAGTCCGACCGGCGACATGACCGCGGTCTTCGGCGAGGGATCGCCGCAGTGGAACGAGGCGAAGGACGACGCCGCCGTCGACCCCAAGACGGATCCGAAGACGCACGCCAAGCCGCAGGCGGACTTCGTCGGCTTCGCGGTGCACTGCGCCCGCCACTCGGCGACCTGCGCCAACGGGCAGACCGACGCGCTGCCCGAGGAGCCGGGCGGCTACACCGGGTTCAAGGGGCTGTTCGGCGCCCAGGAGGTCGACCCGCTGCTCACCGGCCAGGACGCCAGCGCCCCGGTCACCGACCTGGCGGGCAACCCGATCACCGACCCGTACGGCAACCCCGGCTTCCCCGGCTTCGACGGCATGTCCGCGGCCGTGTCGTTGGCCTACTCCGCGCAGATGCAGGAGGCCGGCATCCCGGTCACCTACGCCTACATCTCCGACGCGCACGACTTCCACGGCACCTCCGGCAACGCGCACGAGGCCTACGGCCCCGGCAGCGAGGGGTACGTCGCCCAACTGAAGGCGTACGACGACGCCTTCGCCGCGTTCTTCAAGCGGCTGCGCCACGACGGGATCACCAAGCACAACACGCTGTTCGTGTTCACCGTCGACGAGGGCGACCACTTCGTCGGCAGCGCCCCGAACAACCCCGGCTGCGACGGCGTCACCGAGCCATGCGACTGGACCGGCAACATCGGCGAGATCAACGCCAACATCGACACGCTGATGGCCAACCAGTACCCGGAAATCACCACCAAGTTCACCGTGCACGGTGACGACGCCCCGACGTTCTACCTGTCCGGCAACCCGGGCCAGAGCGACCCGGCGACCCGTGCCTTCGAGCGAGCCACTTCCGGCCTGACCGCCGTCAACCCGTACACCGGCAACACCGACAAGCTGATGGTGCGGATGGCCGGTCACGCGGAGATGCGGCTGCTGCACATGTACACCGCCGGGGACCCGGACCGGAACGCCTCGTTCGCGTTCTTCGGCGACCCGAACTACTTCCTGACCGACTTCCCGAGCAATACCTGCGAGACCTGCATCAACTCCGCCTACGCCTGGAACCACGGAGACATCGATCCGGAGATCGCCAACACCTGGCTGGGCTTCGTCGGCCCGGGCGTGCGCAACCTGGGGCAGACCGGAAAGGTGTGGACCGACCACACGGACGTGCGGCCGACCATGCTGGACCTGCTGCGGCTGCGCGACGACTACGCCCACGACGGCCGCACCATCACCCAGGTCCTCGACCGGACCTCGGCCCCCCGCAGTCTGCAGACCCATGGCCGAGTGCTCCGCAGGCTGGGAGCGGCGTACAAGCAGCTCGACGCGCCGTTCGGCAGGCTCGGCCGGGCCAGCCTGGCGGTCTCGACCAGGGCCCTGTCCAGCGGTACGACGGACGACGACTCGTACTACGAGCAGACCCAGCACCGGCTCCGCTCCTGGCTGGAGAGCCGCAACCACCTCGCCAACCAGATCGGCAACGTGCTCGAGAACGCCGAGTTCCACGGCCAGCCGGTGGACGTCCGCCGCGCGGACTCGCTGACCAGGCAGGTGCGACGGCTCATCGCCCGGGTCGAGCGGGCCGCAGGCTGACAGACCCCCGAGGGGCCTCTACCCACCGAGGCTCCTCGGGGCCAGCCCGTGCTAGCCGACCGGCGCGAGCAGCGAGGTGAAGAACCCGAGCCCGTCCGTGCCCGGACCGCACAGGTCCTCCACGGCGTGCTCGGGATGCGGCATCAGACCGACCACGTTGCCGCGCTCGTTGGTGATCCCCGCGATGTCGCGCAGCGACCCGTTCGGGTTCACGTCGAGATACCGCACGACGACCCGGCCCTCACCCTCGAGCATGTCGAGGGTCGCCGCGTCGGCGACGTAGCTGCCCTCGCCGTTCTTGAGCACCACGGTGATCTCGACGCCCTCGTCGTACGAGGAGGTCCACGCGGTCTTGTTGTTCTGCACCCGCAGCCGCTGGTCGCGGCAGACGAACTTCTGGTGGTTGTTGCGGATCAGCGCACCAGGAAGCAGGTGCGACTCGCACAGGACCTGGAAGCCGTTGCAGATCCCGAGCACCGGCATGCCGCGCTCGGCGGCCGCGACCACCTCGGTCATCACCGGGGAGAACCGGCTGATCGCCCCGCAGCGCAGGTAGTCGCCATAGGAGAACCCGCCCGGCAGGATCACCGCGTCCACGCCGCGCAGGTCGTGGTCGCCGTGCCAGAGCGCGACGGCCTCGTGGCCGGCGAGCACGACGGCCCGCCGGGCGTCGACGTCGTCGAGGGAACCGGGGAAGGTGACAACGCCGACCTTCACGCGCCGGCCCCGTCGGTGTGCACCGTGAAGTCCTCGATCACCGGGTTGGACAGCAGCTTCTCGGCGATCTCGCGCACCTCCGCCAGCCGCTGCTCGGTGAGCTCGCCGTCCACCTCGAGCTCGAAGCGCTTGCCCTGGCGTACGTCGCTGATCCCCTCGAAGCCGAGCCGGGGCAGCGCGCCCTGAACGGCCTTGCCCTGCGGGTCGAGGATCTCGGGCTTGAGCATGACGTCGACGACGACACGGGCCACGAAAGGCTCCTTGTGAAACGGGGGATCCGGCGCGGCTCAGTCTAGTCGCCGACTTGCCAGGCCGGTGACCGGCCATAGCCGGTCCAGCGCCTGGCAACTCAGGAGCGGTCAGACGTGCTGGGCGGCCATCGCTGGCTCGACCGCGGGCTGGCCGCTGAGCAGGGCCCGCACGATCGCGGCGAAGCCCACGAAGGCCAGAACGAACCCGACAGCGGCCAGGTACCGGGTGCCGATCCCGAAGCCGGCGCCCTCGACGAGCACTCCGACGATGACGACCGCGGCCGCCCATCGCGGCGCCCCGATCCGCAGCGCGGCCACGACGAGCAGGATGGTCCCGAGGTCACCGAGCTCGGAGAGCGGACCGACCGCCACGACACCTCCGGAGTACAGCGGGTCGATCAGAGACGTGGCCTGCGTGACGCTGTGTCCGTTGGCGATCAGGGCACCGGACAGATGCACGAGGTCGTCGGCGACCACGGAGAAGCTGCCGAGCACACCGAGCACGCCGCCGGCGAAGGCGAGCCCCGGTGACCTCTCGTGCGTCATCCAGGCCAGCCAGACCAGGCCGCCGGCGAGCAGGACGACTGCCAGCGCTCCGATACCCAGCCCGAGCCGCGCCGCGGTGGGGTGGGCGGTGAACGCGGCCGCCTGGTCGGCGGCATGGTGCGACACGGAGTGCGTGATGAGCATGGCGACGAGGCCGAGCAGCGGGCCGATCACCAGGCAGGCGGCTCCTGCGCGAGATCGTGATGACATGGGTTCTCCTTCGATGGGCGATGAACGGCCCGACGAAGCCGATCCGCGTCGCGCCGTGCCCTCAAGGCTCGCTGTGCCGACGGAGAACCGGTATCCGGTGGACTACGTAATCACAGCGACTTGTCAGGACAGCTCGCGCTTGAGGATCTTGCCGGTGGCGGTCATGGGCAGGGAGTCGACGACCTCGACGATGCGGGGGTACTTGTAGTTCGCCATCTGCTCCTTGCCCCAGTCGATGAGCTCCTCGGACGTGATCGACTGACCCTGCTCGAGGATCACGAACGCCTTGATCTCCTCGCCGTGGCTCTCGTGCGGGACACCGACGACCGCGGCCAGCGAGACGGCGGGATGCGTCATCAGCACCTCCTCGATCTCCCGTGGGTACACGTTGAAGCCACCGCGGATGATCATGTCCTTGGCGCGGTCGACGATGTAGTAGAAGCCGTCCTCGTCGCGGCGGGCCAGGTCGCCGGTGCGGAACCAGCCGTCGCGCAGCACCTCGGCGGTCGCTTCCGGCCGGTTGAAGTAGCCCTTCATGATGTTGTGACCACGGATCGCGATCTCGCCCACCTCGTCGGCGCCTTCGATCGTCTTCCAGTCCGGGTCGACCAGCTTCATCCAGACGCCCCAGATCGGCACGCCGATCGACCCGGGCCGGGGGTCCCGGTCCGGGTCGCTGAAGGTGGCCACCGGCGAGGTCTCGGACAGCCCGTAGCCCTCGAGGATCTGCACCCCGAACTTGGTCTCGAACTGCTTGAGGATCTCCATCGGCAGCGCCGAGCCGCCGGAGACGGCACGCCGCAGGTTGCCGGCGATCCGCTTCACGTCGACGTCGTCGCTGAGCGCGCCGAGCAGCCCCCAGTACATCGTCGGCACGCCGGCGAAGAAGGTGATGTCCTCCTTCTGCATCAGCGCCAGCGCCTGCTTGGCCTCGAACCGCGGCAGCAGCACCATGGTGGCGCCGACGGCGAAGCCGGCGTTCATGTTCACCGTCTGTCCGAACGAGTGGAACAGCGGCAGGGTCAGCAGGTGGGTGTCGTGCTGGCTGGCCACGGTGTCGAACAACCGGTTGCTGGTGATCGCGTTCATCACCATGTTGGAGTGGGTGAGCTCCGCGCCCTTCGGCTGCCCCGTCGTACCGCTGGTGTAGAGGATCACCGCGGTGTCGGTCGCCTCGGTGGCCACCGACTCGAACGTGGCCGGCTGGTCGGCGACCGCCTGGCCGAGCGTCTGCACGCCGTCGATCGGCGAGGCGGCGGTCGGGTCGGCGGTGATCAGGAAGAACTGCTCGCAGCCGTCTGCCTGCTCGAACCCGACAGCGCCCTCTTGCCCCATCGGCAGGTCGGGGGTGCCCTCGAAGCAGAAATACGCCTTCGCGTCCGAGTCGCCGAGGTGGTAGGCGATCTCGCGGCCCTTCAGCAGCACGTTGAGAGGTACGACGACCGCGCCGGCCTTGAGGATCCCGTAGTAGACGATCGGGAAGTACGGCAGGTTCGGGCACGAGAGCGCGACCTTGTCACCAGGACGGACGCCTCGCGAGCACAGCAGGTTGGCGACCCGGTTGGCGAACCCGTCCACCTGCGCATAGGTCAGCCGCGTGTCCCCGAGCACGACGGCGTCCCGGTCCGGGTGGGAGCGGGCGGAGTCTTCCAGGAACAGGGACAGGTTCAGCACGTCGTACTCCTCTCGGTTAGAAGCGCTCCCCGGTGAGCCGCTCGTAGGCCTCGATGTAGCGAGCCCGAGTGCGCGCCACGACCTCCTCCGGAAGCGGCGGGGGCGGGGTGCCCGAGCCGCGGTCCCAGCCGCTGGCGGGGGAGGTCAGCCAGTTGCGAACGATCTGCTTGTCGTACGACGGTTGGGGTCGGCCGGGCTGCCACTCGTCGACCGGCCAGAACCGTGACGAGTCCGGGGTGAGCACCTCGTCGGCGAGCACGATGGTGCCGTCGTCGCGGGAGCCGAACTCCAGCTTGGTGTCGGCGAGCACGATGCCGCGGTCCTTCGCCAGCGCTTCAGCCCTCCGGTAGACCTGCAACGTGAGGTCACGCAGTCGTTCCGCGGCCTCGGCCCCCACCTCAGCGACCACCGCGTCGTACGAGACGTTTTCGTCGTGCTCGCCCAGCGCCGCCTTGGTCGCGGGCGTGAACACCGGCTCGGGCAGTCGGCTGCCGTCCTCGAGGCCGTCGGGAAGCGGGATGCCGCACACCTGGCCGGTGGCCTGGTAGTCCAGCAGCCCGGACCCGGTGAGGTAGCCGCGGGCCACGCACTCGACCGGGTACATGGAAAGGCTCTCGCAGATCACCGCGCGGCCGGTCACGTCGGGAGGTACGTCGGAGGACAGCACGTGGTTGGGCACCAGGTCGGCGAGCTGCTCGAACCACCACAGCGACATCCGGGTGAGGATCGCGCCCTTGTCGGGGATCGTGGTGTCGAGCACGAAGTCGTAGGCGGAGATCCGGTCACTGGCCACCATCAGCAGTCGGCCGTCGGGGTACCGGTAGAGGTCGCGCACCTTCCCGGAGTGCACGTGCACCGCACCGTCGATCGTGTCCGTTCTGGTCGCAGGGCTCGCCATGGGCAGATCCTACGGCGTCGAGATCCCACCAGGTGGGCGGCACGGAGTGGACCATGAGGCCATGTGGAACGACCTCATCAACCTCGGCGTGAGCGCGCCGGAGAAGATCCTCCGGACGATCGTCGTGTACGTCGCACTCGCGGTACTGCTCCGGCTGGCAGGAAAACGGGACCTCGCCCAGCTCAACTCCTTCGACCTCGTCGTCATGCTGCTGCTGTCGAACGTGGTGCAGAACGCCGTGATCGGGCCGGACGACTCGCTGGCCGGCGGCCTCCTCGGCGCGGCCGTGCTGGTGGGGTTCAACGCCCTCATGGTCCGGCTGTCGGTGCGCTCCGATCGCACGTTCCGAGTCATGGAAGGCACCCCGACCGTGCTGGCTCGGGACGGCAGCTGGGACACGCAGACGTTGCGTCGTCTCGGGTTGCGCCAGGCCGACGTGGAGGCCGCCCTGCGCCGCCAGAACGCCAACGATGTCTCGGAGGCCGAGCGGGTCACGATCGAGCCCGGTGGTGCGGTGGTGGCCACGGTGGCCCCGGAGTACCAGACACCCACCAAGGCCGACGTCGACCGGCTAGCGGCTCGGCTGCGGCTGGTGGAAGGCGAGACGGTTGCCCGGCTGGAGGCGAAGCTCGATGAGCTGCTGGCGCGCACCGCGCTCCCATGATTCTCCGGCCCGATTCTCTGGCAGGCTGTCGCCATGCCAGAGTCAGCCGAGGAGATCTACGTCCGCGTGACCCAGGCCGTCGGGGAGGACGGCCGGCTGCCGATGCCACCGACCCACGAGTGGGACATGTTCCCCTGGGAGGGCGACATGCGCCCGAAGGTGGTGCAGCCTCCCCTCGCCGAGGAGACGCCGCGCGTGGGCGAGGGCGACCGGCCGTGCTGGTGCGCTCAGCGCGCGCCGGAGCAGGTGATCTGGCGCAACGAGCGCTGGATGGTCCGCTCCTTCGAGAAGCCGGGCGGGCTGCCGCTGATCCTGATCCTGCAGCCGTTCGAGCACTTCGACTTCTCCGACATGGACGACGAGCAGGCGGCGGAGTACGGCCGGATCAGCAACTGGCTGCACCGGATCATGGAGCACATGCCGAACATCGGCCGGGTGCATGTGTGCAAGTGGGGCGACGGTACGGCGCACATGCACCTGTGGTTCATCGCCCGCACCGCCCGGTTGCCGCACATCGTCGGAAGCATGGCGATCGAGTGGAACGAGATGCTGCCGCCGGTCCCGGAGGACGTGTGGCGCGCTGACCTGAAGCACGTCGCCGACCACCTGGCCACCCACGACGGCGAGGCCCTCATCTAGCGCCTTCGCCGCGTGCCGTCCACCTCTCGTCCTGGAGCGTCTAGACACCAGGCGCGGCGGGGGTGTGACTTACTTCGCAGGGTGAGGAAACTCGCTCGGCCCGGGGGGTGGGCCTCGTTAGGCTGACCTGGCTGCCAGAAACGGAGACCCCACGCTCATGAGCCTCGAGACCAGTCCCGGCCACAGCCCGGGCGCCAGCCCCGACCTGCCCGACAAGATCGACGCCGCCGTCCTCAAGGTCGCCGGCGTCGTTGTTCTCGGCGCAATCATGTCCATCTTGGACATCACCGTCGTGAACGTCGCGCTGCCGACCTTCCAGGTGGTGTTCGGGACGGCGGGGCACCCGGTGCCGTACTCCACCGTCGCCTGGACGGTCACCGGCTACACCCTGGCGCTGGCCACGGTCATCCCGCTCTCGGGATGGGCGGCGGACCGGTTCGGCACCAAGCGGCTGTACATGACTGCGATCGCGCTGTTCACGATCGGATCCGCACTGTGCGCGACCGCCTGGGACATCAACGTGCTGATCGCCTTCCGGGTGCTGCAGGGCCTCGGCGGCGGCATGCTGATGCCGCTGGGCATGACGATCATGACCCGGGCCGCCGGGCCGCACCGGATGGGCCGGCTGATGGCCATCCTCGGCGTGCCGATGCTGCTCGGCCCCATCCTGGGCCCGATCCTCGGCGGCTGGCTGATCGAGGTGGCCAGCTGGAACTGGGTGTTCCTGATCAACGTGCCGATCGGCGCGGCAGCCCTCGTCTACTCCTGGCTGGTCCTGGACAAGGACCGTCCCGAGCCGTCGGAGTCCTTCGACTTCGTGGGCATGGCGCTCATGTCCCCCGGCCTGGCGCTGTTCCTGTTCGGCGTCTCCTCGATCCCCAGCCAGGGCAGCGTATCGGCGCCGCGCGTCTGGGTCTCCATGCTCATCGGCTTCGTGCTGATGGCGGTCTTCGTGCTCCGCTCGTTCAAGCCGGCGCATCCACTGCTGGACCTGCGGCTGTTCAAGGATCGCAACCTCACCGTCTCGGTGATCACGATGTTCCTGTTCGCGGCGGCCTTCTTCGGTGGCCTGCTGCTGGTGCCGACGTACTTCCAGGAGGTGCGCGGCGAGTCCACCCTCGACGCCGGCCTGCTGGTGGCCCCGCAGGGCATCGGCGCGATGATGACCATGCCGATCGCCGGCGCGCTCGCCGACCGCCTTCCGATCGGCCGGATCGTGCCGGTCGGGCTGGTGATCATCGTGATCGGCATGTTCGGGCTGACCCAGGTGACCGCCGACACGTCGTACACCCTGCTGATCGCGGAGCTGTTCGTGATGGGCCTGGGCATGGGCGCGACGATGATGCCGCTGTTCACCGCAGCCCTGAAGACGCTTCGGCCGCATCAGGTGGCGCGGGGCTCGACCCTGCTGAACATCACCCAGCAGGTGGCCAGCTCGATCGGGGTCGCGGTCATGTCGGTGCTGCTGACCAACCACCTCAAGGCCTCGCCGCTCGCCCTTCCGGCGATCGCCACGCAGCATGACCCGTCGTTGATCGACAAGATCGGCGGCCCGGCTGCAGTGGCGAAGGGGCTGGAGGGCGCCGCGAGCGCGTTCGCGCAGACCTACTGGGTGGCCTGGGTGTTGGTGGTGCTCACGCTGATCCCGGCGCTGATGCTGCCCCGCAAGAAGCTCCGGGCCGAGCAGTCCGGCGAGCAGGCCTCCGCGGCCGCGATGATGGGCCACTGATCCCGGCCCCGGACCCGGACGGGTTCATCCGCGTCCGCGGCGCCCGCGAGCACAACCTGCGCGATGTCGACGTCGACGTGCCGCGGGACGCGTTCGTGGCGGTGGCCGGCGTGTCCGGCTCCGGGAAGTCGTCGCTGGCGTTCGGCACCATCTACGCCGAGGCGCAGCTGCGCTACCTGGAGTCGGTCGCGCCCTACGCCCGCCGGCTGCTGCACCAGGTCGGCCCCCCGCGGGTCCGTGAAGTGACCGGCCTGCCGCCGGCCGTGGCGCTCCAGCAGGCCCGCGGCGTGCCGACCGCCCGCTCCACCGTCGGCACGCTCACCACGCTGTCGAACTCACTGCGGATGCTGCTGTCCCGCGCCGGGACCTACCCGCGGGGCGCTCCGCGGCTGGACTCCGACGCGTTCTCCCCCAACACGCCGGCCGGCGCCTGCCCGGAGTGTCACGGCCTGGGCCGGGTGCACCGGGTCACCGAGGACTCGCTGGTGCCGGATCCGTCGCTGAGCATCCGCGAGGGCGCGATCGCCGCGTGGCCGGGCGCCTGGCAGGGCAAGAACTACCGCGACATCGTGGCCACCCTCGGGTACGACGTGGACAAGCCGTGGCGCGACCTGCCCCAGGCCGACCGGGACTGGATCCTGCTCACCGACGAGCAGCCGGTCGTCACCGTTCACGCGCAGCGCGAGGCGCACCGGATCCAGCGGCCCTACCAGGGCACCTACCAGAGCGCCCGCCGCTACGTGCTGCACACGCTGGCGAACACCGCGAGCGCCACCCTGCGCCGCCGGGTGCTGCAGTACGTCGAGACGCGCCCCTGCCCGAGCTGCGGCGGAGCCGGGCTCCGGCCGGAGGCGCTGGCGGTCACCTTCGCCGGCCGCACCATCAGTGACCTGACCGGCCTGCCGCTGACCGACCTCGAGGACGTGCTGGCCGACGCGCTCGAGGGCGGTGGGGACGTCGCCGCGTCGATCATCCCGGACGCGCTGGCCCGGCTGGAGGTGCTCACCGAGCTGGGCCTGGGCTACCTGGCCAGTGCCCGGCCCACGACCACCCTGTCGGCCGGCGAGCTGCAGCGGGTGCGGCTGGCCACCGCACTGCGGTCGCAGCTGTTCGGGGTCGTCTACGTGCTGGACGAGCCGTCCGCCGGACTGCACCCGGCGGACACCGAGCCGCTGCTGGGCGTTCTGGACCGGCTCCGCGAGGCCGGCAACTCGCTGCTGGTCGTGGAGCACGACGTGGACGTGATCCGGCGGGCCGACTGGCTGGTCGAGGTCGGTCCGGGCGCCGGCACCCGGGGCGGTCGGGTGCTGCACAGCGGGCCGGTGGCCGAGCTGGCCGGCGTGGAGGGGTCCGCCACCGCGCCGTACCTCTTCCCCACCGCACCGCCCAAGCCCCGCGAGCCCCGCGCCCGCACCGGCGAGCTGTTGCTGCACGGCATCACCCGCAACAACCTGCGCGACCTGGACGTGACGCTGCCGCTCGGCGTGTTCACCGTGGTGACCGGCGTCTCCGGCTCGGGCAAGTCCACGCTGGTCAGCCAGGTGCTGGCCGAGACCGTCCGCGACCACCTCGGGGCGGCGGCCGCGCCGGTGCTGGACGAGGAGGAGCCGGCCGAGGAGGAGTACGACGCAATCAGCGGACCGGCCCGAACAGTGCCCACCCAGGGGCTGGACCTGGTGCACCGGCTGGTGCAGGTCGACCAGCGGCCGATCGGCCGCACGCCGCGGTCCAACCTGGCGACGTACACCGGCCTGTTCGACGGGGTCCGCAAGCTGTTCGCGGCCACCGACCTGGCCCGCGAGCGCGGCTGGAACGCCGGCCGGTTCTCCTTCAACGTCGCCGGCGGTCGCTGCGAGAACTGCCGCGGCGAGGGGTTCGTGGCCGTGGAGCTGCTGTTCCTGCCCGGCACCTACGCGCCCTGCCCGGTGTGCCACGGGGACCGCTACGAGCCCGGGACGCTGGAGGTCCGCTACCACGACAAGAACGTTGCCGAGGTGCTGGCGATGACGGTCGAGGACGCCCGGGAGTTCTTCGCCGACGTGCCGCCGGTGGCGCGCAGCCTGGAGACGCTGGACGCGGTCGGTCTGGGCTACCTGAGCCTGGGCCAGCCGGCCACCGAGCTCTCCGGCGGCGAGGCGCAGCGCATCAAGCTGGCCTCCGAGCTGCAGCGGACCCGGCGCGGGCACACGTTGTACGTCCTCGACGAGCCGACCACCGGCCTGCACCCGGCCGACGTCGCGCTGCTCACCCGCCAGCTGCACGCGCTGGTCGACGCGGGCAGCACGGTAGTCGTGGTGGAGCACGACCTGGACGTGGTCGCCGGGGCCGACTGGGTGATCGACCTTGGCCCCGGCGGCGGTGCGGAGGGCGGCCGGGTGGTCGTCGAGGGCACACCGGCGGAGCTCGCCGCTTCGGGCACCGGCCGCACCGCGCCGTACCTCGCGCGCCGGCTCGGTGCCTAGAGGATCGCGCCGGGGGCGTACGACGCGGCGTCGGGATGCTGCGCGACGACCGCGTCGACCCGTCGTACGACGGACTGCACCTGCTCCACCGCGGCACCGGTGAACGCGATCGGCTCGGCGACGAGGGCATCGAGCTGGGCGCGGGAGAGCCCGAGACGGGAGTCGGCGGCGAGCCGGTCGAACACGTCGTTCTCGGCCGCGCCACGGCGCATGTCGAGGGCCACGCCGACCGCGGCGGTCTTGATCGCCTCGTGCGCGGTCTCCCGACCCACCCCGTTGCGGACCGCGGCCATCAGCACCTTGGTGGTGGCCAGGAACGGCAGGTAGCGGTCCAGCTCGCGCTGGATCACCGCGGGGAACGCGCCGAACTCGTCGAGCACGGTGAGGAAGGTCTGGAACAGCCCGTCGCAGGCGAAGAACGCATCCGGCAGGGCGACGCGTCGTACCACCGAGCAGGAGACGTCGCCCTCGTTCCACTGGTCGCCGGCCAGCTCGCCGACCATGGACAGGTACCCGCGCAGCACCACGGCCAGCCCGTTCACGCGTTCACAGGAACGGGTGTTCATCTTGTGCGGCATCGCCGAGGAGCCGACCTGGCCCTCCTTGAAGCCCTCCGTGACCAGCTCGTTGCCGGCCATCAGCCGCATGGTGGTGGCCAGGTTGGACGGCCCGACGGCCACCTGCACGAGCGCGGAGACCACGTCGAAGTCCAGGGAGCGCGGGTACACCTGACCCACGCTGCTCAGCACCCGCTCGAACCCGAGGTGGGAGGCGACCCGCTGCTCGAGCTCGGCCAACCGGTCGGTGGACCCGTCGAGGAGGTCGAGCATGTCCTGGGCGGTGCCGACCGGGCCCTTGATGCCGCGCAGCGGGTACCGCCCGACCAGGTCCTCCAGCCGCTCCAGCGCCACCAACATCTCGTCGGCGACGGTGGCGAACCGCTTGCCGAGGGTGGTTGCCTGCGCCGCGACGTTGTGCGAACGACCGGCCATCACCAGCGCCTGGTGCTCCGAGGCCAGCCGGCCCAGCCGGGCCAAGGTTGCCACGATCCGGTCGCGGACCAGCAGCAGCGAGGAGCGCACCTGCAGCTGCTCGACGTTCTCGGTCAGGTCGCGCGAGGTCATCCCCTTGTGGATGTGCTCGTGGCCGGCCAGCGCGCAGAACTCCTCGATGCGCGCCTTCACGTCGTGCCGGGTGACCCGCTCCCGGGCCGCGATCGACTCCAGGTCGACCCGGTCGAGCACCTTCTCGTAGTCCTCGATCACGCCGTCCGGCACGTCGACGCCCAGCTCCTTCTGGGCCCGCAGCACGGCCAGCCACAGCTGCCGCTCCAGCACGATCTTGTGCTCCGGGGTCCAGATCCGGACCAGGTCAGCGGCGGCGTAGCGGTGGGCGAGGACGTTGGGGATGGGTCTCGAGACGGGTTTCGAGACGCTCGCTTCGTTCACTCCTCAACCACCATCACTTCGTTCACTCCTCAACCACCGATGCCGGCGGCGATGTCGCTGCGGTGGTGGGCGCCGTCGATGCCGATCCGGGCCACCCCGTCGTACGCCCGACGCCGTGCCTCGGCCACGTCCGCACCGGTCGCGGTGACCGCGAGCACCCGGCCGCCGGAGGTCACCAGCCGGCCGTCCTCGTCGAGCGCGGTGCCGGCCTGCAGCACGCTGACCCCGTCGAGCGCCGCGGCCTCGGCGACGCCGGTGATCCGGTCGCCGGTGCGCGGCGCGCCGGGGTAGCCGGCGGCCGACAGCACGACCGCGACCGCGGCGCCGTCCCGCCAGCGCAGCGGCTCGACCTGGGAGAGCCGGCCCTCGGCGGCAGCCAGCAGCAGCCCGCCGAGCGGGGTGTCCAGCAGCGCCAGCAGCGGCTGCGTCTCCGGGTCGCCGAACCGGGCGTTGAACTCGACCACCCGCACTCCGGCCGACGTCAGCGCGAGCCCGGCGTACAGCAGCCCGGTGAACGGCGTGCCCCGCCGGGCCATCTCCACCACGGTCGGCCGCAGCACCCGCTCGGTGACCTCCTCGACCAGCCCGGCGGGCGCCCACGGCAGCGGCGCGTAGGCCCCCATCCCGCCGGTGTTCGGTCCGGCGTCCCCGTCGCCGACCCGCTTGAAGTCCTGCGCCGGAAGAAGAGGTACGACGGAGGAGCCGTCGGTGAGTGCGAACAGGGAGACTTCCGGGCCGTCGAGGTACTCCTCGACCACTACCGTTCCGCAGGCCGTCGCGTGGGCGAGCGCCTCGTCGCGGTCGGAGGTGACCACCACCCCCTTGCCGCCGGCCAGCCCGTCGGCCTTGACCACGTACGGCGAGCCCAGCTCGTCGAGGGCAGTGGCCACTTCGGAAGGCGTCGAGCAGACCAACGCCCGCGCCGTCGGCACGCCGGCCGCGGCCATCACGTCCTTGGCGAACGACTTCGACGCCTCCAGCCGCGCCGCTTCCGCGCTGGGCCCGAAGCAGGCGATGCCCTTGGCGCGCACCGCGTCGGCCACCCCGGCCACCAGCGGCGCCTCCGGCCCGACCACCACGAGGTCGGCGCCGAGCCCGGCCGCGAGGTCGGCGACCGCCGCCCCGTCGCCCATGTCCACCGGGTGCAGCCGGGCCACCTCGGCGATCCCCGGGTTGCCCGGCGCCGCGTGCACCTGCTCGACGTCGGGGTCATGGGACAGGGCCAGGCAGAGCGCGTGCTCGCGCCCGCCCGAGCCGAGGACCAGGACGATCACCTGAGCACGACCGTCTGCTCACGGCCCGGTCCTACGCCGAGCGCCCAGAACGGCGCCCCGGACAGCTCCTCGAGGGTGCGGACATAGGTCTGCGCGTTCTTCGGCAGGTCCTCGAACGCGCGGGCCGAGGAGATGTCCTCGTTCCAGCCGTCGAGGAACTCGTACACCGGCTTGGCGTGGTGGAACTCCGACTGGGTCATCGGCATCTCGTCGTGCCGGACGCCATCTATTTCATAGGCCACGCACACCGGGATCCGCTCCCAGGAGCCGAGCACGTCCAGCTTGGTCAGGCAGAACTCGGTCAGCCCGTTCACCCGGGCCGCGTAGCGGGACACCACCGCGTCGTACCAGCCGCAGCGCCGGGACCGCCCGGTGGTGGTGCCGAACTCCGCGCCCGCCTCGCGCAGCCGGTCGCCGTCCTCGTCGAGCAGCTCGGTCGGGAACGGGCCGGCGCCCACGCGAGTGGTGTAGGCCTTGGCCACGCCGATCACCCGGTCGACGCGAGTGGGGCCGATGCCGGCACCGGCGCACACCCCACCGGCGGTCGGGTTGGAGGAGGTCACGAATGGATAGGTGCCGTGGTCCACGTCGAGCATGGTCGCCTGGGCGCCCTCGAACAGCACCGTCTTGCCCTCGTCGAGAGCCGCGTTGATCTCCCGGGAGGTGTCCGCCACGTACGGCCGTAGCCGCTCGGCGAACCCGGACATCTCCTCGACCACCGCGTCCACCTCGAGCGCGCGGCGGTTGTAGACCTTCACCAGCAAATGGTTCTTCTGCTCCAGCGCGGCCTCGATCTTCTGGCGCAGGATCTTCTCGTCGAACAGGTCGGCGACCCGCACGCCCACCCGGCTGATCTTGTCGGCGTACGCCGGCCCGATGCCGCGGCCGGTGGTGCCGATCCGGTTCTTGCCGAGGAAGCGCTCGGTGACCTTGTCGATGGTGGTGTGGTACGGCGTGATCAGGTGCGCGCTGCTGGAGACCCGGAGCCGCGAGGTGTCCACGCCACGGGCCTGGAGGGCCTCGATCTCGGACAGCAGCACCGCGGCGTCGACCACCACGCCGTTGCCGATGACCGGGGTCACGCCCGGGGTGAGCACCCCGGACGGGAGCAGGTGAAGGGCGAACTTCTCGCCGTCCACCACGATCGTGTGGCCCGCATTGTTGCCACCTTGGTATCTGACGCAATAATCCAGGGAGGAGCCGAGCTGGTCGGTCGCCTTCCCCTTTCCTTCGTCGCCCCACTGGGCGCCGACGAGGACGATGGCGGGCACGGAGCACCCCTCTCGATGGCGGTCGGTCACGCGGGCGGTGCCGGGGCGAGGCGGGGACGAAAAGCACGAAACCCCGACGCGCAACAGCACCGGGGCCCTTGCGGCCTCACGTTATCAGAGGGTCCCGGGGCCGATGTAGGGTCCGACCCGTGGAACCACTGCTGCTGATCACCAACGCCGGGGCCGGCGGCAATGACGACAGCGAGCTCGAACGGGCGCTCGCGGTACTGCGCGAGCGCGGTGACGTGGAGGTCTGCCACACCGGAGACCAGGGCGAGCTCGACGGCGTGCTGCACCGCCGCGGGGGGCGCCGGGTGGTGGTGGCCGGCGGAGACGGCAGCCTGCACGCCGTGATCTCCGCGCTGCACCGCCGCCACGAGCTCGGCGAGACGACCCTCGCGCTGCTGCCGCTGGGCACCGGCAACGACTTCGCCCGCGGCGTGGGCATCCCCCTGGACATCGAAGAGGCCGCGCGGATCGTCCTGGACGGCAACGTCCGCGAGGTGGACCTGATCGTGGACTGCCTCGGCGAGATCGTGGTCAACAACGTGCACATCGGGGTCGGCGCGGAGGCCAGCCGCAACGCCCACCGATGGAAGGAGAAGCTGGGCCGGGCCGGCTACCTCCTCGGCGCGGCGGTGGCCGCGGTGAACCCGCCGTTCGTGCGGCTACGGGTCGAGGTGGATGGTGACGTGGTCACCGACATCGACCAGCCGGTGCTCCAGGTGGCCATCGGCAACGGCGCCCGGGTCGGCGGCGGCACCGCGCTGACCCCGGAGGCGATGCCCCGCGACGGGAAGATGGACGTGCTGGTCTCCTACGCGGTCGGGCTGCCGGCCCGGATCGGGTACGCCGCAAGGCTCGGCCAGGGCCGGCACCACGAGCGCACCGACGTCACGTACGTGCGAGGCACCCAGGTCACCGTGTCCGGGCAGGGGTTCTACTGCTCCGCGGACGGGGAGCTGTTCGGTCCGGAGCGCAACCGCGGGTGGCACCTCGAGCCCGGCGCGTTCTCGATGTCGCTGCCGTAGGTCAGACCCACCCCCGTCGTACCGCCTCCACCCCAGCTTGGAACCGGGAGTTCACGCCCAGCTCGTCGAGGATGTCGGCGACACGGCGGCGCACGGTGCGCAGGCTGATCCCGAGGGTGCGCGCGATCTGCTCGTCCTTGGCCCCGTTCGCCAGCTGGTCCATCAGCAGCCGCCGGTCGTTGCTGCGGTCGTCGGTCTGCACCGGCCCGTCCAGGCCGGGGATCGCCATCGCCCGCTCCCACAACGCCTCGAAGAGCATCGTGAAGGCGGCGATGATCGCAGGCTGGCGTACGACGAGCCGGCGGCCGGTGTTCTTGCCCCACATCTCCGGCACCAGCACCGCGGAGGTGCCCATGATGGCCACCCGCGAAGGCACCTCGGCGAGCACCCGCACGTGCTCGCCGACCTCCGCGCGGCCGCGGACCACGTCCGGGGCCTCCTCGAACACCCGCGCGGGATAGATTGCCCGTGACTTGCGGCCCGAGGCCACCAGGTGCTTGACCCAGGTGTCGATCTCCTGGCCCGCGGCGAACCGCCACTGGTCGGGGCGGATCCACATCAGGTCGCCCTCCGAGGTGGCGCTCAGGGCGCGGATCAGGCCTGACACGTCCCCACCCTCCACGGCCTCGACGGTCACCGGCCTGCCCTGCGGGGCCTGCGCCGCCCAGTGCTCGGCCATCAGCGACGGCAGCGTGGCGCGCACCGAGTCCAGCTGTGCCGAGAGCGAGGCGAGCCTCCTGGCCTCGGTGGCGATCAGCCGCTCGACGGCCTGATCGGGAGAGACGGTGCGCACCTCGTCGCCGTCCACGTCGACCAGGCCCAGCGCGTCCAGCTTGGCCACTCCGGAGGCCACCTGCTCCAGCGGCCAGCCCAGCTTGTCCGCCAGCGCCTGACTGCTCGCCCCGGAGTTGCGGAGGGCCATCCGGTACAACTGCTCACCGGCGGTGTCGATCCCCAGGACGGCCATCGGCGACGGGAATTGTCGGGTCACCGTGGCAGCATAGTGTCAGTGGCATTCAGTGGCCACACATTGTCCCTTGCAGGTGCGACACTCTGGTTCTACGTCGGAGCGCCGGAATCGCAGCAGGGGACGATTTCGGCGCTCCGCCCATGTCCGGGGCGACGTCCAACGGTTCGCAGTCCCGACAGAGGTCGCCGGACCCGGTTGGGCGAGGAAAGTGGTGGAAGGCGGCGCGTTCGCGGGCGCTGGATCGGATCGGTTCCCGCCACTTTTCCCGCTTCGCGCATCATGGACGCGGCGCTGAAGAGCGCTACTTGTCGTCGACGTCCTCGGGGTCGACGTCCAGCGGGTCGTAGTCCTCGACAGAGGCGGCCGGACCCGGCTCGACGGGAAGGTAGTCGACGTCCGCGATCGGGGTCTCGACCCCCACCTCCGTCGTACCCTCGGCCGGGCCGACGCTCGACTCGCGGTCGGCCTCTTCCTGGTCGGCCACCTCGCGCTTGATCTCCTCGAAGTCGGTCTCGACCTCGGGCTCGCCGTTCGTGGTCATGCCTGGCCGTACCCGCCCCTCGTCCCCCCAAACAAACCGATATTGGTATGCCTACCGCGACGTATGGGTCGCGATAGCGACACGTTGTCGGTAAAGGCCAGGCGTCAGGGCCGGCGCAGCAGCTCGTCGTACGCCGCCGGGCTGGAGTCGCGCAGGAAGTCCGCGCAGCGCTCCGCCTCCGGCGCCTCGCCGATCCGCTCGGCGGCCTGGGCCAGCGCGGCGAGTGCGCGCAGGAAGCCGCGGTTGGGCTCGTGCTCCCAGGGCACCGGGCCGTGCCCCTTCCAGCCGTTGCGGCGCAGCAGGTCCAGGCTCCGGTGGTAGCCAACCCGTGCGTAGGCGTAGGCGGTCACCTCGTCGGCGGAGCCCGCCTCCACGTCGGCGAGCGCCTGTTCGGCGAGGGTCGCCCAGGCCAGCGGCGACTCCGGGTGGGCGCGCACCACGTCGGTGGCGGCGCGGCCTTCACTGAGCGCGTCGGCCGCGGGGTCGCGCGGCAGCAGGGTGGGCGGCGGTCCGGCGAGCAGGTCCTGGTGGGTCATGCCGCCATTGTGCCGGGGCGCTGGTCAGCCGGAGACGGAGGTGCCGGCGCTGCGCAGGTTCTCGCAGGCCTGCACGACGCGGGCTGCCATCCCGGCCTCGGCTGCTTTGCCCCACGCCCGGGGGTCGTAGAGCTTCTTGGCGCCGACCTCACCGTCGATCTTCAGCACGCCGTCGTAGTTGGAGAACATGTGGTCGGCGACCTGACGGGTGAAGGCGTACTGCGTGTCGGTGTCGACGTTCATCTTGACCACGCCGTAGTCGACAGCCGCGCCGATCTCCTCCGGCAGCGAGCCGGACCCGCCGTGGAAGACCAGGTTGAACGGCTTGGAGCCCTCGGGCAGGCCGAGCTTCTCGCAGACCGCCTCCTGGGCATTCTTGAGGATCTCCGGACGCAGCTTGACGTGGCCGGGCTTGTACGAGCCGTGCACGTTGCCGAACGTCAGGGCGGCCATGTACACGCCCTTCTCGCCGGTGCCGAGCGCGTCCACGGTGGCCATCGCGTCCTCGGGGGTGGAGTACAGCTTCTCGTTCATCTCGCCGACGATGCCGTCCTCCTCGCCGCCGACGACGCCGACCTCGATCTCGAGGACGATCTTGGCGGCGGCGGCCTTCTCGAGAAGCTCCTGGGCGATCTCGAGGTTCTCGCCGATGGGCACCGCCGAGCCATCCCACATGTGCGAGCCGAACAGCGGGTCCTGCCCGGCCTTGACCCGCTCGATGGAGATGTCGAGCAGCGGCCGCACGAACCCGTCGAGCTTCTCCTTGGGGCAGTGGTCGGTGTGCAGCGCCACGTGCACCGGGTAGTTCTTGCCCACCTCGTGCGCGTACGCCGCGAAGGCCACCGACCCGGTGACCATGTTCTTCACGCCGGGGCCGGAGAGGTACTCCGCTCCGCCGGTCGAGACCTGCACGATGCCGTCGCTGCCGGCGTCGGCGAAACCCTTCAGGGCCGCGTTGAGCGTCTGCGACGACGTGACGTTGATGGCGGGATAGGCAAACGACTCACGCTTGGCCTTGGCCAGCATCTCCGCGTAAACCTCGGGCGTCGCGATCGGCATCGTCTCGTCTCCTCCGTCGGGTGAGGCCTGTGCGCAAAAGCCTAGCCTGACGGCGAGTGGTCGCTCATGCTGCGTCGAGTGGTCACCCGCGCAGCCCCAGACCGCTACGCTGCCGGGAGTACGACGGACGGGGGAACTCATGAACGAGACCGACAACGTCACCGGCACGCAGCCGAGCTGGTGGCATCCGACCGCCGCGCTGACCCCAAAGGGCTCGGCGATCGCCGGCTTCACCCTCGCCGGCATCAGTCTGCTCGGGCAGAGCGCGTGGACGGTCGCCGCCCAGGCACTGTTCTGGGGAAGCAACTGGCCGCAGCACACGATTCCGTGGGTCTTCCTGAGCGCGGTGCTCGCGCCGGTCCTGTCCGCGATCCTGGGCATGCTGCTCGCCCGGAGGGTGTTGACCGGTCCGGCCGGTGACGGCTGGGAGACCCACCTGGCGCGGGCGGCCGTGGTGATCGCCGAGCTCGGCATCGTGCTCGGCGTGGTCGCCGCGATCGGCAATCTGCTGCTGCAGCACTGACGCGCGAGCGGCGGAGAGGTCAGCCGCGCCAGGAGGAGGACAGGTCGGCGTGCTGGCGCACCCAGGTGTGCATGGCGATCGCGGCGGCGGCCGAGGCGTTGATGGAGCGGGTCGAGCCGAACTGGGCGATCGAGAACGTGCCGTCGCACACCGACCGGGCCTCCTCCGACAGCCCCGGGCCCTCCTGCCCGAACAGCAGGCAGCACTTCCTCGGCAGCGCGAGCGTCTCCAGCGGCTGCGAGCCGGGCAGGTTGTCGATCCCGAGCAGCATGATGCCCTGCTCGTGCAGGCAGGCCGCGAGATCGGTCACGGTCGGGTGGTGCCGGACGTGCTGGTACCGGTCGGTCACCATCGCCCCGCGCCGGTTCCATCGCCGATTGCCCACGATGTGCACTTCCGCGGCCAGGAACGCGTTGGCGGTCCGGACGATGGTCCCGATGTTGAAGTCGTGCTGCCAGTTCTCGATGGCGACATGGAACTCGTGCCGTCGACGGTCCAGGTCGGCCACGATCGCGTCCATCGACCAGTACCTGTAGCGGTCCACGACGTTGCGCCGGTCGCCCTCGGCGAGCAGCCGCGGGTCGTACTCCTCCCCCGAGGGCCATGGCCCCGGCCACGGCCCGACGCCGACCTCGACCGGACCGTGCGGCATCGGGTCGTACGGCGCGCGGCGGGCCGACCCGGAGCCGGACGACCCCGAACGAGACGACCCGGGCTCGGCCGGCACGGTCGGCTCGGGAGCGTCAGCGGCGGGCACCCGTCGATGGTAGGCGTAGGGCTCAGCATCTCCTCAGCGCGGCCAGGTAAGTTCTGTGCGTGATCGCACTGCTCCCGTCCGTGCCGCCCCCGGAGCTGTTGGGGATCAGCTGGCTGGACCCGCAGTACCTCCTCAACCACTTCGGCGACTACGCGCTGTGGGGCGCCGCCGCGATCATCTTCGCCGAGTGCGGGCTGCTGATCGGCTTCTTCCTGCCCGGCGACTCGCTGCTGTTCACCGTCGGGGTGCTGGTGTCGCAGGGGCACATCGGCTTCCCGCTGTGGCTGTGCTGCCTGGTGCTCACCGGCGCGGCGCTGGCCGGCAACGCCTGCGGCTACGGCATCGGCACGGTCGCCGGGGAGAGCATCTTCCAGCGGCCGAACTCCAAGCTCTTCAAGCAGAAGTACGTCGACCGGACGCACGCGTTCTTCGAGAAGTACGGCAACCGTGCCATCGTCCTCGCCCGGTTCGTCCCCATCGTCCGCACCTTCATCACCGTGATGGCCGGGGTGGGCACCATGGGCTTCCGGCGGTTCATGGCCTACACGGCGATCGGTGGCGCCCTCTGGGCGTGCGGGGTGACCGTGCTTGGATACTTCCTCGGCCAGGTCGACTTCCTGCGCGCGCACATCGAGGCGATGCTGCTCATCCTGGTGCTGATCTCGGTGTTGCCCCTCGGCGTGGAGTTCCTGCGGCACCGGGCGGCGGAAAAGGTCTCCGCCCGCGAGGACGGCTGACCCGGTTCAGAGCCCCAGGTCCTCCAACCCGTACACGAACCGGCAGGACAACCCCTCGGCCTCGACCCGCTCCCGCGCACCCGTGTCGCGGTCCACGATCATCGCGACGCCGACGACCTCCGCGTCCGCTTCGCGGAGCGCCTGCACGGCGGTCAGCACCGACCCACCCGTGGTGGAGGTGTCCTCGACCGCCAGTACCTTGCGGCCGGCCACGTCGGGTCCCTCGATGCGGCGCTGCATGCCATGGGCCTTCTCGGTCTTGCGGACCACGAACGCGTCCAGCTTGCGGCCACGGCCGGCAGCGGCGTGCAGCATGGCGGACGCGATCGGGTCCGCCCCGAGGGTCAGCCCGCCCACCGCGTCGTACTCCCAGCCCTCGGTGAGGTCCAGCATCACCCGGCCGACGAGCGGCGCGGCCTCGGCGTCGAGGGTGATCCGGCGCAGGTCGACGTAGTAGTCGGCCTCCTTGCCAGAGGAGAGGGTGACCCGGCCGTGCACGACCGCCTTGTCGATGATCTGGTCGCGCAGCGCTTCCCGGTCGGTCATGGGCGGCAGCCTACCGGGGCGCTCACTTGCGCTTGGTGGACACCAGGTGGCCGAAGGCGATCATCCGGTTGTCGGTGTGGAACAGCTCCGAGCAGGTGGTCAGCGTGATCAGGTGCTGGCCGGGCTTCTGCTTCGGCTCCACCCCGCCGGGCACCGGGTTGTCCGGCAGCGGCGCGATCACCCAGATGTTGGTGAAGCTGACGATGAGGTCGTTCGGGTTGGTGTCCAGCACGTAGGTGAAGATCTTGTGCCGCGTCTCCACGATGACCTTGTCACCGGGCCGCAGCTCGGGCATGTTCCGCAGCGGCTCGCCGTGGGTGATCCGGTGCGCGGCCAGCGCGTAGTTGCCCACGCCGCCGGGCGGCGCGGTGTGCCGGAAGTGACCGAACCCTTTGGCGAGCACGTCCTCGCCGACGCCCTCGAAGACCGGCATCACGTAGCTCTTCCCGAACCGCGGAATCCGGATCAACGCGTCCGCGGAGCCCAGGTCCGTGCCCTTCGTGTGCGCGCTCGCGCCCGCGCTCGCGTCGGCGTGCCAGGTCTGTTCCAGGTGGTGCACGGCCGCCTGCTGCTTCTGGTGGGAGACGATGTTGGTGCCGAAGAACTGCCAGGCGACGTAACCGAGCAGGCCCAGCCCGGCCAGCAGCAGCGCCAGCCCGAGGTAGAACAGCACGCCGCGGCGACCTCGGGTGTCCGACGCGTCGGCGGGCCGCTCCACGGTCTGCTGCTCCATGCCGCGATTGTCCCTCACCTTTCCGGCGAACGAGACCAAACCCAGAGAACCTTCAGCCGGGGGCTAGTCTCGCCGCATGGCAGCGGAGGTATCCACGGACCGGATGGCGAAGCGTCTGCGGGGCATCCCGACGACGATCTTCTCCGAGATGTCGGCGCTCGCGGTGACCACCGGCGCGCTCAACCTCGGGCAGGGCTTTCCCGACCGGGACGGGCCCGCCTCGGCCGTCGAAGCGGCGGTGGAGGCGCTGCGTGGGGGACGCAACCAGTACGCCCCCGGCGCCGGTGTCCCGGAGCTGCGGACGGCGGTCGCCAACCACCAGGCCCGGCACTACGGCATCGAGCTCGACCCGCGCACCCAGGTGATCATCAGCGCGGGCGCCACGGAGGCGGTGGCCGCGGCGGTGTTCGGCTTCCTCAACCCCGGCGACGAGGTGGTCGTGCTCGAGCCGTTCTACGACTCCTACATGGCCAACATCGAGATGGCCGGCGCCACCCGGCGAGGGGTCCCGCTGCGGGCCCCGCACTTCCG
>DASTWW010000211.1:0-35752 GCA_035765755.1 Nocardioidaceae bacterium | reverse complement strand
GCCGTGACGTGACCAGCGCCGACGTGCACCAGATCCTGTCCTCCGGCGTCGGCTACGTCCCGGAGGACCGGCTCCACGACGGGCTGGTCGCCAGCTTCACCATCGCCGAGAACCTCATCCTCGACGTGCACGACCGAGAACCGTTCGCGAAGGGAGCCGCGCTCGACCTCGAAGCGGTCAAGACGCACGCGGAGGAACGGGTGGCGGAGTACGACGTACGCACCTCCTCCGTGGAGGCGGCGGCGTCGACGCTGTCCGGCGGCAACCAGCAGAAGGTGGTGCTGGCCCGGGAGCTCTCCCGGCCACTGCGGCTCCTGGTGGTGGCCCAGCCGACCCGGGGCCTAGACGTCGGCTCGATGGAGTTCGTGCACAAGCGGATCGTCGCCGAGCGGGACAGCGGTGCGGCGGTGGTGCTGGTCTCCACCGAGCTCGACGAGGTGCTCGGGCTGGCCGACCGCATCGCGGTGATGTACCGCGGGTCGATCATCGGGGAGGCGCCGGCCGGCACATCGGCGGAGGAGGTCGGCCTCCTGATGGCCGGCCAGGCGCCGGAGGACAAGGACGAGCGGGAGGAGGCACGATGAGCAGCACTGCCGAGGCTCCTGGGCCGGAGCCCGGGGAGAAGAAGACCCCGAGGACCCAGTGGCGCCCTCTTGGCGGCAGCACCATCGTGGTCACCGTGCTGGCCTTCGTGGCCGCCATGATCGTGGGTGGCGTGCTGATCGCGTTCGCCGACCAGGACACCCGCACCGCCTCGTCGTACTTCTTCGCCTACCCCTGGGACACCTTCACCGCCGCCGGACGCGCGATCGGCAACGCCTACCTGGCGCTGTTCGAGGGCGCGATCTTCAACCCGAACACCGCGGCGAGCGGCACGTTGTCGGGCTACCTCGGCCCGATCTCGGAGACGTTGACCAGTGCCACACCGCTCATCCTCGGCGGACTGTCCGTCGGCCTCGCCTTCCGGGCCGGCCTGTTCAACATCGGCGGCCAGGGGCAGATCATCCTCGGCGCCGTGTTCGCGGGCTTCGTCGGCTTCCACTGGCACCTGCCCCTGGGCATCCACGTGGTCGCCGCGGTGCTCGCCGGGATCATCGGCGGCGCCCTGTGGGGCGGCCTCGCCGGCCTGCTGAAGGCGCGCACGGGCGCGCACGAGGTGATCACCACGATCATGCTCAACTACGTGGCGTTCTACCTGCTGGAGTTCCTGCTGTCGGTGAGGGGCTTCCAGGCCCCGCCGTACGGGCAGGCGATCTCCAACAACATCGACCCGAGCGCGCGGCTGCCGCACCTCTTCGGGTCCAGCATGCGCGTGAACGCCAGCCTGTTCATCGCCCTCGCCGCAGCGGTGTTCTTCTGGTGGCTGCTGACCCGCAGCACGCTCGGCTTCAAGCTGCGCGCCGTGGGGGCCAACCAGTTCGCCGCCCGCACCGCCGGCATCAGTGTCGAGCGCGGCTACGTCGTGGTGATGCTGATCGCCGGCGCGCTGTCCGGCTTGGCCGGGGTGGCGCAGATCCTCGGCACCAACCCCGCCATCACCGGAGACATCGACGCCGGCATCGGCTTCGACGCGATCACCGTGGCGCTCCTCGGCCGGGCCAACGCCGGCGGGACGGTGCTCGCCGGCCTGCTGTTCGGCGCCCTGCGGGCGGGTGGCGTGCAGATGCAGTCCAGCACCGGCACCCCGGTCGACCTCGTCGAGGTGGTACAGGCGCTGATCGTGCTGTTCATCGCGGCGCCGGCACTGGTGCGCGCGATGTTCCGGTTCCGCGGCACTGGCGACGCTGCCGGCGCCGGCCAGCTCGCGAAGGGGTGGAACGGATGAGCGTCGCCAAGACCTCCGAGGTGCGCGAGCCGGAGGTCATCGTCCACGAGGTGGTCGAGCGGCCGGTCTCGACCCGGCGCCGGATCATCACCGGTGCCGTGCTGGTCGCGGCGGGCCTGCTGTGCGCCCTGGGGTTCGGCCTCGGCTCACGAGCGGGGTTCGACGCGACCTTCAGGTTGTCCGCGGTCGAGCAGTACGTCGCCGTGCCCGACGTGGTCCTGCCCGCGCGCATCACCTGCCTCGTGCTCGGGTTCGTGGTCGTGGCACTCGGCGCCTACCAGCTCGTGCGCGGCTTCTCCCGAAGCCAGCTGCGCTGGGTGGTCACGGTCACGATCGTGTGCTTCGTGCTGGCGTTCATGTGCTGGTCGATGACCGGGCGCAAGGGCACCGAGATCGACGTGCTCGGGCTGCTCAGCAACACCATCTTCCTCGCCATCCCGCTGATCCTGGGTGCGCTGGCGGGTGTGGTCTGCGAGCGCTCCGGCGTGATCAACATCGCGATCGAGGGCCAGATGATCGCCGGCGCCTGGGCGGGTGCGCTGTTCGCGAGCGTCACCCACAACCTGTACATCGGGGTGCTCGCCGCGCTGATCGCCGGCGCGGCGATGGGCTGGCTGCTGGCCGTGTTCGCGATCCGCTACCTGGTCAACCAGGTGGTGCTCGGTGTGGTGCTCAACGTGTTCGCGCTCGGGTTGACCGGCTTCATCTACGACGCGGTCATGCAGCCCAACACCCTGACGCTCAACTCGCCCGACGTGTTCCAGCCGATCGCGATCCCGGTGCTGTCCAAGATCCCGATCATCGGGCCGCTGCTGTTCGACCAGACGGTCATCGTCTACGCGACCTACGTGCTGATCGTGGTCGTCGACGTCGCGCTGTTCCGGACCAGGTGGGGGCTGCGTACCCGGGCGGTGGGCGAGCACCCGAAGGCCGCCGACACGGTGGGCATCAACGTGCTGTGGGTGCGCTACCGGAACGTGATGCTGGGCGGTGCGATCGCCGGTCTCGCGGGCGCCGCGCTGACCATCGGCGCGATCGGCGCGTTCACCAAGGACATCTCCTCCGGCAAGGGTTTCATCGCTCTCGCCGCGGTCATCTTCGGACGGTGGAGCCCCCGCGGCGCGACAGCCGCGGCCCTGCTGTTCGCGTTCGCGGACGCGCTGCAGACCGTGCTGTCGTTCATCAACCCACCGTTCCCGATCCCGTCGTACTTCCTGGCGATGCTGCCCTATCTGGCCACCATCTTCGCGGTGGCCGGACTGGTCGGCAGGGTGCGCGCCCCGGCGGCGGATGGGGAGCCCTATGTCAAAGGCTGAGGTCCCGGACGTCGGCGGGGAGGTCTGGGAGTCGCTGCGGCAGGAGGCGGTGGCCGCGATGCGGCATGCCTACGCGCCGTACTCCCGGTTCCCGGTCGGCGTCGCCGGGCTGGTCGACGACGGCCGGGTGGTGTCGGGCTGCAACGTCGAGAACGCGGCGTACGGCGTCGGGCTGTGCGCCGAGTGCGGCATGGTGTCACAGCTGCACCGGTCCGGCGGCGGCCGACTGGTCGCGGTGTACTGCGTGGACGCGGACGGCGCTGTGCTGATGCCGTGCGGCCGGTGCCGCCAGCTGCTGTGGGAGCACGGCGGGCCGACGTGCTTGCTCGCCACGCCGCACGGGGTGCGTCCGATGGCCGAGGTGCTTCCGGACGCGTTCGGCGCCCGCGACCTTGAACAGCGGAAGGGCTGAGGATGGCGGAGGCGTTCGACGCGGTCGACGTGATCGTCACCAAGCGGGACGGCGGGGAGCTCGCCGACGCGCAGATCGACTGGGTGGTGGACGCCTACACCCGCGGCGTGGTCGCGGAGGAGCAGATGTCCGCGCTGGCGATGGCGGTGCTGCTCAACGGCATGACCCGCCGCGAGATCGCCCGCTGGACCAGAGCGATGATCGCCTCCGGCGAGCGGATGGACTTCTCCTCCCTGAGCCGACGGACCACCGACAAGCACTCCACCGGTGGCGTCGGGGACAAGATCACCCTCCCGCTGGCCCCCCTGGTCGCCTCCTGCGGGCCGGCCGTGCCGCAGCTGTCCGGCCGTGGGCTCGGCCACACCGGCGGCACGCTCGACAAGCTCGAGTCGATCCCCGGCTGGCGTGCCTCCCTGTCGAATGCGGAGATGCTGGACCAGCTGGACAAGATCGGCGCCGTGGTGTGCGCGGCGGGCACCGGCCTGGCGCCCGCGGACCGCAAGCTCTACGCGCTGCGGGACGTGACCGGCACCGTCGAGGCGATCCCGCTGATCGCCTCGTCCATCATGAGCAAGAAGATCGCCGAGGGCACCTCAGCGCTGGTGCTGGACGTCAAGGTCGGCTCCGGGGCGTTCATGAAGGACCTCGGCAAGGCGCGGGAGCTGGCCGAGACGATGGTCGCGCTCGGCTCGGACGCCGGGGTGCGGACCGTCGCGTTGCTGACCGAGATGAGCACCCCGCTCGGCCGAACCGCCGGCAATGCGCTGGAGGTGGCCGAGGCGGTCGAGGTGCTCGCCGGTGGCGGGCCGGCCGACGTGGTCGAGCTGACCGTCGCGCTGGCCTGGGAGATGCTCGCCGCCGCCGAGGTCTTCGACGTCGACCCCGCGGACCGGCTCCGCGACGGCTCCGCGATGGACACCTGGCGGGCGATGATCGCCGCCCAGGGCGGCGACCCGGACGCGCCGCTGCCGGTGGCCCGCGAGACCCACGTGGTGCCCGCGCCGGCCACGGGTGTGCTCACCCGGCTGGACGCGCTCGCGGTCGGCGTGGCCGCGTGGCGGCTCGGCGCCGGGCGGGCCCGCAAGGAGGACCCTGTGCAGGCGGGTGCGGGCGTGCAGCTGCACGCCAAGCCCGGGGAGCGGGTCGTCGAGGGTCAGCCGCTGCTGACCCTGCACACCGACGAGCCGGGCCGCTTCGACCGCGCGGAGGCCGCCCTCGCGGGGGGGATCGAGGTGGCGGCGGACGCGTCGTCGTACACCCCCGCCTCGATTGTCCTCGACCGCGTCACCACCTGATCCTTACCGATATCGGTGCGTCTACCGCGACGCATAGGTCGCGATATCGACACGATGTCGGTAAGAACCGGGTCAGGGCAGGAGAAGGACGACCGTCTCCGCGACGCAGGCGGGCTTGCCCTCGCCCTCGATCTCCACGACGTAGCTGACCACCATCTGCTTGCCCGCCGGCACGTCGGTGACCTCGGCGAGGGTCGCGGTGCCGCGCACGCGGGAGCCGACACGCAGCGGGCTGGGGAAGCGGACCTTGTTCACGCCGTAGTTGAGTCGGGCGCCGGGGGTCTCCAGGGCGAAGATCTGCGAGCTGAACAACGGGATCAGCGAGAGAGTGAGGTAGCCGTGGGCGATGGTGCCCCCGAACGGACCCTTCTCGGCACGCTCCACGTCGACGTGGATCCACTGGTGGTCCCCGGTCGCATCCGCGAACGCGTCCACCCGGTCCTGGCCGACCGTCAACCACTCGCTGCTGCCGAGCTGCTCGCCGACAGCCGCGTCGAGGTCGTCGAACGTGGTGAAAACGCGCATGGTTGCCCTCTCGTGCCGGATGCTTGAATGCTCCCATGGCTGAACTTATCTCCGCGCCCACGCGCATCCCCGTCCCGGGTGGCAAGGTCATCGACGAGTACGTCGGACGCGTCAACTCCGGCAGCGAGTCGGTCTCCGTCGCCTACATGCAGGCACCTGCTGGGTGGACCGAGCCGGCGCAGACCCCGGAGTTCGACGAGATCACCCTGGTGCTGCGCGGCATGGTGCGCGCCGAGGTGCCTTCCGAGATCGGCGGGGTCAAGACCCTCGACGTCCGGGCCGGGCAGGCGCTGCTGACCCGGGCGGGGGAGAAGGTGCGCTACTCGACCGGCGAGCTGGAGACGGAGTACGTCGCGATCTGCCTGCCGGCGTTCAGCCCGGAGTCGGTGAAACGTGAGGAGTGACCTGGTCCGCCGCGTCCCCAAGGTGCTCCTGCACGACCATCTCGACGGCGGGCTGCGCCCGCACACCGTCGTCGACCTCGCGGCCGGGGCCGGCCACGAGCTTCCGGCCCAGGACGCCGACGGGCTGCGTCGCTGGTTCGCGGACTCCGCCGACTCGGGCTCGCTGGAGCGGTACCTGGAGACCTTCTCGCACACCGTTGCGGTGATGCAGACGGCACCGAACCTGCGCCGGGTGGCCCGAGAGGCCGTGGAGGACCTCGCCGAGGACGGCGTGGTGTACGCCGAGATCCGGTACGCCCCGGAGCAGCACCTCACCGAGGGGCTGAGCCTCGAGCAGGTGGTGGAGGCGGTGCAGGCCGGCCTCGAGGACGGCGAGGAGTCGGCGCGGGCACAGGGCCGGCCGATCGTCGTACGCCAGCTGCTCACCGCGATGCGGCACCAGGCGAGGTCCAACGAGATCGCAGAGCTGGTGGTGGCCTACCGGGACCGCGGCGTGGTCGGCTTCGACATCGCCGGTGCGGAGGCGGGCTACCCGCCGACCCGGCACCTCGACGCGTTCGAGTACCTCCAGCGGGAGAACGCGCACTTCACCATCCACGCCGGCGAGGGTTTCGGGCTGCCGTCGATCTGGCAGGCGATCCAGTGGTGCGGCGCGGACCGGCTCGGGCACGGGGTGCGCATCATCGACGACGTGTTCTCCGGCGCCGATGGCGTCCCGCACCTGGGTCGGCTGGCCTCCTACGTGCGCGACAAGCGCATCCCCCTGGAGATGTGTCCCTCCTCCAACGTGCAGACCGGCGCCGCGCCGTCGATCGCCGAGCACCCGATCGGGCTGCTGTCCCGGCTGCGGTTCCGGGTGACGGTGAACACCGACAACCGGCTGATGAGCGGCACGTCGATGAGCGGCGAGATGTCCAAGCTGGTCGACGCGTTCGGCTTCGGGATGGAGGAGCTGCGCTGGCTGACGCTGAACGCGATGAAGTCGGCGTTCCTGCCGTTCGACGAGCGGCTGGCGCTCATCGACGGCACGATCAAGCCCGGCTATCAGGGGCTGATGGACGCCGAGCTCGACCCATCAGCCGGCTGACCCGCTGCCAGGCCTGCTCCGGCCGCATCGGCAGGCAGCCCATCGCCGTGGCGCGAGCGACGACCTGCGGCTCGACCCGGAGCAGCAGCAGCCCCCGCTTCAGCAGCACGAGGGGCGGCTTGCGGCGCTCGGCGAGGTCACGGGTCAGCCGACGCCAGAAGGTCACCACCGGGTGGTGGCGGACGCAGATCGCGTCGGCCAGCAGGCCGAGCGAGCGGCACTCCGGGACGATCTCGTGGGCGAAGATGCCCTCCGCCACGAAGTACGACGCGCGGCCCAGCTCGACCGGTCGATGGCCGACCCGGCCGTCGTGGGCGATGTCGTAGACGGGCGCCTCCACCCGGCCGTGCCGGCACAGCTCCTCGACCGCCGCGAGCGCCTCCTCGCGCAGCCAGGAGGCCGGGTCGTCCCAGTCCACGACGCCGATCGCCAGCCTCGGCAGCGACGGGTCGTCGCCGTCGCGGTAGAAATCGTCCAGGTTCAGCACCGGCAGCCCGAGCCGAGCCGCGAGGCGGGACTTTCCCGACCCGGACGGACCGGCCAGCACGATCACCTGGGCATGCACGGGCGACATTGTGCCGTGCCGACCGCGCCGGGCGGCCGGGGGTCAGATCCCGATGGGGTGCCAGACCGTCTTGGTCTCCAGGAACGCGGTCATCGCCGACAGGTCGGGGTCGGCCTCCCAGCCGGTGCCGGGCTGCGGACGCCGTACCCGCTTGAGGTTGTCGGCCGCCTGCTCCTCCATCGACCGCGCCAGGTCAGGGTCGTCGACGCCGGCCAGGTCGATGCCGTTGACGTCGAGGTGCGACGCCAGCCAGGGCCCGATCTCCTCCGCGCTGCCGGTGAGCAGGTTCGCCACGCCCGCCGGCACGTCGGAGGTGGCCAGCACCTCGCCGAGGGTCACCGCCGGCAGCGGCCGGGCGTAGGAGGAGACCACCACGGCGGTGTTGCCGGTGACCACCACAGGGGCGAGCACCGAGACCAGGCCGAGCAGGGAGGAGTCCTGCGGCGCGAGCACCGCGACCACGCCGGTCGGGTCCGGCAGGGAGAAGTTGAAGTACGGTCCCGCGACCGGGTTGGCACCGCCGACCACCTGGGCGAGCTTGTCGGCCCAGCCGGCGTACCAGACCAGCCGGTCCACCGAGGCGTCGACCGCGGCCTCGGCCGCCCTCTTGGTCAGCCCCTCACCGGCCTGCACCTGCTCCACGAACTGTGCGTGCCGGTCCTCGAGCACCTCCGCGACCCGGTAGAGCACCTGGCCGCGGTTGTACGGCGTACGGCCGGCCCAGCCACTGAACGCCTTGCGGGCCGCGGCCACGGCGTCCCGCGCGTCCTTGCGGGAGGCGCGGGCGGCGTTGGCCACGAACCGGCCCTTGCTGTCGTTGACCACGTAGGAGCGGCCCGACTCCGAACGGGGGAACGCGCCGTTGACGTAGAGCTTGTAGGTCTTGCGTACGTCCAGGCGTTGACTCATCGGGGCCCCCGCGGAAGTGCGAGCACAGCGAGCAGTTTCGTGGGGTGGTTCATCGAAGGTAGCCCTCCAGGCCGTGCCGGCCGCCCTCACGGCCGTAACCGGACTCCTTGTAGCCCCCGAACGGGCTGGTCGGGTCGAACTTGTTGAACGTGTTGGCCCACACCACCCCCGCTCGCAGCCGCTGGGCCATCCAGAGGATCCGGGACCCCTTGTCCGTCCACACCCCCGCGGAGAGCCCGTAGGGCGTGTTGTTGGCCTTCTCGACCGCCTCGGCCGGGGTGCGGAAGGTCAGCACCGACAGCACGGGTCCGAAGATCTCCTCGCGGGCGATGCGGTGCGCCTGGGAGACGCCGGTGAAGATCGTCGGCGGGAACCAGAAGCCGTGCTGGGGCAGCTCGCAGGCCGGGGACCACCGGCCGGCGCCCTCCGCCTCGCCCACCTCGGAAAGCGCGGTGATCCTGGCCAGCTGCTCGGCGGAGTTGATCGCCCCGATGTCGGTGTTCTTGTCCAGCGGGTCGCCCACCCGCAGCGTGCCCATCCGCCGCTTCAGCCGGTCCAGCACCTCCTCGGCCACCGACTCCTGCACCAGCAGCCGCGAGCCCGCGCAGCACACATGGCCCTGGTTGAAGAAGATGCCGTTCACGATGCCCTCGACGGCCTGGTCGACCGGGGCGTCGTCGAAGACCACGTTGGCGGCCTTGCCGCCCAGCTCGAGGGTGACCCGCTTGCGGGTGCCGGCCACCGTTCTCGCGATCTGCCGGCCCACCCCGGTCGATCCGGTGAACGCGACCTTGTCCACATCCGGGTGCGCCACCACGGCGCGGCCAGTCTCCCCGGCGCCCGTGACGATGTTGACCACGCCGGGCGGCAGGTCGGCCTGCTGGCAGATCTGCGCGAACCACAGCGCCGACAGCGGCGTGGTCTCGGCCGGCTTGAGCACCACGGTGTTGCCGCACGCCAGCGCCGGCGCGATCTTCCAGGCCAGCATCAGCAGCGGGAAGTTCCAGGGGATCACCTGCCCTGCCACTCCCAAAGGCTGAGGAGATCCGGGCTCTGCTGTCGGAAGCCCTGCGTAGGCCAGCTTGTCGGCCCAGCCGGCGTGGTAGAAGAAGTGCGCGGCCGCCAGCGGCACGTCGACGTCGCGAGACTCCTTGATCGGCTTGCCGTTGTCCAGCGACTCCAGCACCGCGAGCTCGCGCGCCCGCTCCTGGATGATCCGGGCGATCCGGAACAGGTACTTCCCCCGCTCGCGGCCGCTCATCCGCGACCAGGTCCTTGTGTAGGCCCGCCGCGCGGCCTTGACGGCCCGGTCCACGTCGGCCTCGTCGCCCTCGGCGACCTCGGCGAGCACCTCCTCGGTCGCCGGGCTGATCGTCTTCAGCGAACGCCCGCTGGCCGGGTCGGTGAACTCGCCGTCGATGAACAGTCCGTACGACGAGGCGAGGTCCACGATCGACCGCGACTCGGGAGCCGGAGCGTACTCGAATGTGGTAGGCATCGCCCTCAGTCCAACGTGACGTAGTCGGGGCCGGAGTACCGGCCGGTCTTCATCTTCATCCGCTGCATCAGCAGGTCGTTCAGCAGCGACGACGCCCCGAACCGGAACCAGTCCGGGTCCAGCCAGTCCGGGCCGGCGACCTCGTTGACCACCACGAGGTAGCGGATCGCGTCCTTGCTCGCCCGGATCCCGCCGGCCGGCTTGACGCCGACCATCCGTCCGGTGGTGTCCCGGAAGTCCCGCACCGCCTCCAGCATCACCAGCGTCACCGGCAGGGTGGCCGCCGGCTGCACCTTGCCGGTGGAGGTCTTGATGAAGTCGGCTCCGGCAGTCATCGCCAGCCAGGACGCCCGTCGTACGTTGTCGTAGGTGGCCAGCTCGCCGGTCTCGAAGATCACCTTCAGGTGCGCCCGGGGCCCGTCGGCGCGCTCGCACGCCTCCCGCACGGCGACGATCTCCTCGTAGACCTCGAGGTAGCGCCCCGACAGGAACGCGCCGCGGTCGATGACCATGTCCACCTCGTCCGCGCCGGCAGCCACCGCGTCGCGGACGTCCGCGATCTTGACGTTCAGCGCCGCGCGTCCCGAGGGGAACGCGGTGGCCACCGACGCCACGTGCACCCCGGTGTCGCCGAGGGCCTCCTTGGCCACCGGCACCAGGTCGGGGTACACGCACACCGCGGCCGTCGAGGGGCACGTGGGGTCGGACGGGTCAGGGCGGACCGCCTTCGCGCACAACGCGCGCACCTTGCCCGGGGTGTCCTGGCCCTCCAGCGTGGTCAGGTCCACCATCCGGATCGCCAGGTCGATGGCGAGCTCCTTCGACGACGTCTTGATCGACCGGGTGGCCAGGGAAGCGGCCCGCTCCTCCGCGCCGACCTGGTCCACGCCCGGCAGGCCGTGCAGGAACCTGCGCAACGCGGCGTCGGAGGACGTCGCCTGGGCCAGCTCGGCGGTCAGCCCGTCGGGCTCCGCCGCCGCACCGGCCGTCCGGCTGCTCGACAGTGTGGTCACCGGGCAAGCATATGTGGGAGGCGGTGGTTGCGGGGCACCACCGCGGAACCGGCAGAATCGGCCACATGGCCCCCACGAACGGCACGAAGCCGGACGCCCCGATCGTCCGGTTCAGACCGACCAACGGCTTCATCATCGGCTACACGGGACTGGCGATGTGTGCGTTCGCCGTCGCCTACGTCGCGGTGTCGGTGCACACGCTCACGGGTCTGCGGGTCGGCCTCGGGTTCGCGCTGGCGGGGGTGGTCGCCTGGGTGTCACTGCTGCGCCCACGCGCCGCGGTGTTCCCAGGCGTGCTGCGGCTGAAGAACGCCCTGCTGGACCTCGAGATCCCGCTCGTGCTGATCGATGCGGTCACCGTCCGGCAGACGCTCAACGTGTGGGTCGGCGAGCACCGCTACGTCTGTGTGGGCATCGGCCGCTCCCGGCAGAGCATGTTCAAGAGCAACCGCCGCGGCATCGCCATGCTGTTCGGCATGGAACGTCTGCAGAAGTACGCCGAGGACGCGGACCGTCCCGCCAACGACCAGACCGGCATGCTCTACGAGACCTACGTGGTCACCTCGATCGAGGAGCTGGTCGAGAACGCCCGCAAGAAGCTGGACGGGGAGCCGCCGCAGGGCCGGGTCCGGCGCCTCCCGGCCTGGCCGGAGATCGCCGTCCTGGTCGTGCTCGCCGTGGCCTTCGCGGTCACCTTCGCGCTCTGACCACCGACGTGTCAAAGGCCAGCGGCGCGGGCCAGGTCGGAGCGGATCGCGTCCAGCCGCCCGGAGGCGGCGATCCGAGCCGCGTCCACGCCGCCGGGGGACTCCTCGACGGGGACGACGACCTCGAGGTAGCACTTGATCTTCGGCTCGGTGCCCGAGGGGCGCACCACCACCCTGCCGTGGGCGGCAAGCCGGAACCGGAGTCCCTCGGTGGCGGGCAGGTCCGTGGTGGGCTGGGTCAGGTCGTCGACCCGCTCCACTGCCAGCCCGCCCAGTGTCGAGGGCGGCGTGGCGCGCAGCCGGTCCATCGCGGCGGCGATCATGGTCGGGTCGGTGACCCGCACGGACAGCTGGTCGGTGGCGTAGAGGCCGTAGGTGCTGGCGATGTCGTCCAGCCGGTCCTCCAGGGTCCGGCCCTCCGCCTTCAGCGCGGCGGCCAGCTCCAGGACGCGTAGGAGCGCGGAGATGCCGTCCTTGTCGCGCACCAGCGACGGGGCCACGCAGTAGCCGAGCGCCTCCTCGTAGCCGAAGGCGAGGCCGTCGACGCGGCCGAGCCACTTGAAGCCGGTGAGCGTCTCGCGATACTCCTGGCCCGCGGCGGCGGCCATCGCGCCGAGCAGCGAGGAGGACACGATCGTGGTGGCGTACACGCCGGTGATCCCCTTGCGCAGCAGGGCATCCGCCAGCAGCGCACCCACCTCGTCGCCCCGAAGCATCCGCCAGCCGTGCGGTCCGGGCACCGCGACCGCACACCGGTCCGCGTCCGGGTCGTTGGCGACCACGAGGTCGGCGTCGACGTCCACCGCGAGCGCCATCGCCAGGTCCATCGCGCCGGGTTCCTCGGGGTTGGGGAACGCCACGGTGGGGAAGTCCGGGTCCGGCTCGGCCTGTGCCGGCACCTCGTGGGGAGCGGTGAAGCCGGCGCGTCGCATCGCCTCCAGCACGGTTGCGCCACCGACGCCGTGCAGCGGGGTGTACACCACGGTCAGCTGCCGCGGCCCTGACGGGTCGACGATCCGGGCCACGGCGTCGAGGTAGGAGTCCACCACGGCTTCGTCCAGGCGGGTCCAGTCGTCGCCGCGCGGCAGGCCGGCCAGCGGGCCCACTGCCTCGATCGCAGCGGCGATCTCCGCGTCCGCGGGCGGCACGATCTGGCTGCCGTCGCCGAGGTAGACCTTGTAGCCGTTGTCCTGAGGTGGGTTGTGCGAGGCGGTCACCATCACCCCGGCGACGCAGCCGAGCGCACGGATCGCGTAGGCCAGCACCGGGGTGGGCAGCGGGCGGGGGAGCACCAGGGCGCCCAGCCCGGCCCCCCGCATCACCTCTGCGGTGTCCCGCGCGAAGTCCTCGGAGCGGTGCCGCGCGTCGTACCCGATGACCACCGTGTCGCCCTCGTCGGCGCCGTTCTTGCGCAGGTACGACGCAAGGCCGGCCGCGGCCCGGGTCACGACCACCCGGTTCATGCGGTTCGGGCCGGCCCCCAGCGCGCCACGCAGGCCCGCGGTGCCGAACTCCAGGGTCCCGGCGAACCGGTCCTGGACCTCCGCGGCCGCTCGGCTGAGCGGGGCGTCCTCGGCGAGGGCGACCAGCCGCTCCAGCTCGGTGCGGGTCTCCTCGTCGGGGTCCTCCGCGGCCCAGGCCCGGGCGCGGTCGAGCAGCTCTGCCGAGATCGGGGAAGCGTCCATGAGTTTCTCCTATGTCAAGCCGCGGCCGCGAGTCCAGTCGCGGACGTGGTTGACGGGTTGTTCTTCAGGGTTTGGAAGACGACTCGGGCGAGGCGTCGTTTCAGGGCGCGGATGGCTTCGGGCTTGGAGTCTCCAGCGGCGAGGCGTTTGTGGTAGTAGGCGCGGCCGAGACCTGGGAGCCGGATCTGGGTGACGGCGATGCGGTGCAGGGCGGCGTTGAGCTGGCGGTTCCCTGACTTGTTCATCCGAACCCTGCCCTTGGTGCGCGCTCCAGCAGCTGGGGCGTCTGGGCAGTGACCAGGGTGGCGATCTCCCGCTCCAGGTCGTTGATGACCGGGGTGACCCGGTCGATGTCGGCGAGCACGTCGCGGGCAAGTCGAGCGTCGATGCCGGTCTTGTCGACCAGCCACTCGGTCAGCTGCCGACGGGTCCTGGCCAGCCTCAGCGACTTGGGGGCGGGGTCCGCGGCCGGGTCACCGGGGGCGATCCGGTGCAGGTGCCAGCGCAGCCGGTTGATCATCCGAGTCCGCTCACCGACCAGGTCCTCGCGCCGGTCGACTAGCAGCTTCAGCTCCCGCGACGCCTCGTCGTGGGTGGCCACCGGCAGGTCCGACTCTCGCAGCGCGGCCCGAGCGACCGCGAGCGCGTCGATCGGGTCGGACTTTCCGCGGGTGCGGGCAGTGCGACGCTGCTCGGCCATCAACTTCGGTGGCACCCGCACTACACGCTCACCGGCATCCAGCAGGTCCAGCTCAAGCCGGGCCGACAGATGCCGGCAGTCCTCGATCGCCCAGTTGATCTGGTCGCCGAACCGCTGGCGGGCCCAGCAGATCGCCTTGTCGTGGCCCTTCGGGTCGGCCTTGACCGTGATCTCACCGAGCTTGCGGCCGGCCTCGTCGACCGCGACGAATGTGTGGGTCCGCTTGTGCACATCCGAACCAACAACAACCATGGTGGTTGCCTCCTTCACTGCGAGTGACAGGACGGTTGGACCGGTCGGCGGACACATCTCAGTGGGGGCGATGCCACGCTCCTATCAAGTCACGCCGGCCGGTCCTTCACACCCGGTGCCGGCAAAACTCATGAACACCAGCCCTGGGGGCGGCACGCAGGCTATGAGCCAGACACCGGGTGATCAGGATCCAACCACCGCAACAGCGGCAGCCTCACCCTGACACTGAGACCGCAGGCTAGTCGGAAGCCGTGGCCTGGCGTGGTCTGTCGACGGCGGGTCGGTGGTAGTCCGCGGTGGCGTAGTCCCCGCCGACGTGTGCGGCCTCGGCCTCGTCAGCCGGTGTCGGCGGCGCGGACTCCAACGTCGAAGCGAACTCTTCGGCGTCGTCCTCGGGCCGGTATCCGAGCCTTCGCCCCGGCTCGAGGTCCCACCAGCCCCGCGTGTTCGCGGAGACGCCGTACAGCACGGCGAAGCCGGGATGCGGTGCCGACAAGCAGGCGTCCACCATCCGCACCGCATCATGGTGCGACAGCCAGGTCGACAGGTGCCGCCGGGTCTCGGGCTTCGGCAGGAAGCTTCCGATCCGGAGCGCCACGGCGTCGATGCCGTGGCGGTCGACGTACAACCGCAGCAACGCCTCAGCGGCGACCTTGCCGACACCGTAGAACGTGTCCGGGCGCGGCGGCACGTCCACGCCGAGCAGCTCGGTGCGTGGAGTGCGGCCGACGGCGTGGTTGCTGCTGGCGTACACCATCCGTCCCACGGAGCGTGCGACCATCTCGTCGAGCACCACCGCCGTGCTGCGCACGTGCGAGTCGAGGGTCTCGGGCAGCGATGCCTCGGTCGGGATCCCGGCCAGGTGGACGACCGCATCCAGGCCTCCGGCCCGGTCAGCCTCGTCGAACACGGCGCCTACGGTGGCGGGGTCGGTGCAGTCCCCGGTCGCCCAGGCCCCGGTGAAGCCCGCCGGTGCGCTGGTCAGGTCGATGCCGGTCACGTCGTGGCCGCGCTCGAGGAGGCGGGGGCACAGCACCGAGCCGATCGTGCCGGCGGCTCCGGTGACGAGCAGCCGCATCAGATCTTGGGCACGATCGCGGCGAGCAGGCTGCCCATCCGGGCCGCGGACGCCCGGCCGGCCTCCAGGACCTCCTCGTGGTCGAGCGGCTCGCCAGTGATGCCGGCGGCCAGGTTGGTGACCAGCGAGATGCCCAGCACCTCCAGGGCCGCCTCGCGGGCGGCGATCGCCTCGAGCGTGGTGGACATCCCTACCAGGTCCCCCCCGATGGCGCGCACCATCCGGATCTCGGCGGGGGTCTCGTAGTGCGGCCCCGGGAACTGCACATAGACGCCCTCCTCGAGACCGGGCTCGACCTCTTGGCAGAGGGCACGCATCCGCCCGCTGTACAGGTCGGTCAGGTCCACGAAGTGCGCGCCCTCGATCGGCGACGTCGCGGTCAGGTTGATGTGGTCGCGGATCAGCACCGGGGTGCCGGGTGCCCAGCGCTCGTGCAGACCGCCGCAGCCGTTGGTGAGCACGACGGAGCGGCAGCCGGCGGCCGCCGCGGTCCGCACGTTGTGCACCACCGACCGGACGCCGTGGCCCTCGTAGAGGTGGGTCCGGCCCAGGAACACCATCAGGTTCGCGCCGCCGGCGCGGATGGACCGGATGCGGCCGGCGTGGCCCTCCACCGCGGGCGGGGAGAAGCCCGGCAGGTCCGTCGTGCTCACCTCTGCGGACGGCTCGCCGAGGGCGTCCGCAGCCGGGACCCAGCCAGAGCCCATGACGAGGGCGATGTCATGGGTCTCCACGCCGGTCAGCTCGCGGAGCCGCTGTGCCGCGGCCTCTGCCAGGCCCTGCGCATTCTGGCCCTGCGCTGATGTGCTCACCCGCCGCAGTGTATCGGCGCACCGACCCGCCGCGCGGTTGCCAACCGGCCGCGGATGCGGTGGAGTGCCACCCATGCTGATGTGTCGGGTGATGGGCCACCGGTTCGCCTTCCGGACGGAGGGGCCGACCATGGTCTGGGAGTGCGAGCGCGGCTGCGGCGCAGGCGGCTCCAAGGAGTACCCGACCGTCGCGCAGGCGCAGCGCTACGCCGCCGCGTTCGACCACAGGGCCACCGACGAGATGGGCCGGCGGGCGCCGCTGCTCGGGCTGTTCCCGCTGCGGCTATGGCGGTGGATGCGTGACCGCTGGTCGTGATTGAACCCCGCAGGCTCTGGGCACATGGCAGGTGTCTGTCGACCTGAGGAGGCCTGCGCGGATGAGCACAGCAGTACAGACGGGGGAGATCACCACCAAGGTGCCGGCCAGGTTGGACCGGCTCCCCTGGGCCAAGTTCCACTGGATGATCGTCATCGGGCTCGGTGGCGTCTGGATCCTCGACGGCCTCGAGGTCACGATGGTCGGCAGCGTGGCCTCCGCGATGACCGAGAAGGGCAGCGGCATCTCGATCAACGCCGCCCAGATCGGCATCGCCGGGTCGATCTACATCATCGGCGCCTGCCTGGGCGCGTTGTTCTTCGGCCAGCTCACCGACCGTTACGGCCGGAAGAAGCTGTTCCTGCTCACCCTGGGGCTCTACATCCTGGCCACCGTCGCCACCGGTTTCTCCATGTCGGTGTGGTGGTTCTACGCTGCCCGGTTCTTCACCGGCGCCGGCATCGGCGGTGAGTACGCCGCGATCAACTCCGCCATCGACGAGCTGATCCCGGCCCGCGTCCGCGGGCGGGTCGACCTGGCGATCAACGGGTCGTACTGGGTGGGCTCGGCGGCCGGTGCGGCCGCTGCGCTGCTGCTGCTCAACATGGTCGCCAGCGACTGGGGCTGGCGGGTCGCGTTCTTCGTCGGCGCGGTGCTCGGGTTCACCATCCTCATCGTGCGGCGGCACGTGCCGGAGAGCCCCCGCTGGCTGTTCATCCATGGCCGGGAGGAGGAGGCCGAGCGCATCGTCGACGACATCGAGCGCGCGGTCCGCGAGGAGACCGGCCAGCAGCTCGAGGAGCCGCGCAACGAGCTCACCGTGCGTCAACGCAAGTCGATCCCGTTCCGGGAGATCGGCAAGGTGGCCTTCTCGAAGTACCCGAAGCGGGCGATCCTCGGGCTCGCGCTTTTCGTCGGCCAGGCGTTCATCTACAACGGCGTCACGTTCGACCTGGGCACGCTCTACAGCGGCTTCTACAAGATCTCCTCGTCGATGGTGCCGCTGTTCATCATCATCTGGGCGCTCGGCAACTTCGCCGGGCCGGTGCTGCTGGGCCGGTTGTTCGACACCGTCGGGCGCAAGCCGATGATCTCCGGCACCTACCTCGGTTCCGCGGCCGTGACGGTGGTGCTCGCCTTGATCTTCGTCAACGACATCGGCGGCCCGTGGTTGTTCCTGGCAGTACTGGTGGTCGCGTTCTTCCTGGCCTCGGCCGGTGCGAGCGCGGCGTACCTCACCGTCAGCGAGATCTTCCCCATGGAGACCCGGGCGCTGGCGATCGCGTTCTTCTACGCGATCGGCACCGCGGTCGGCGGGATCAGCGGTCCGCTGTTGTTCGGCCACTTCATCGACTCGGGCAGCCGGTTCCTGGTGTCCATCGCCTTCTACATCGGGGCCGCCGTGATGGCCCTCGGCGGCGTCGTGGAGATCTTCTACGGCGTCAAGGCCGAGCGCGCCCAGCTCGAGGACATCGCCATGCCGCTGACCGCCACGGAGGCCGACGGGGAAGGCGGTCGCGAGCGCGAGGGCGAAGGCATCAGCGACGAGGACCGGGAGCGCCGCGAGCGGATCGCGGCCCGTGGCCAGCGCCGTCGGGACTCCGTCTCGCACGGGCTGCGTCGCTACCAGCCCGGCCCCAGCCGGACGATGAGCGCGTCCTGGCTGTCCACCTCCACGGTGGCCGAGGAGGACGAGCAGCTCGACCACGAGATCGACGCGATCGCCAACGCGGTCACGGAGAACGGGCCGATGGATTTGCGTGAGCTGCGCCGGGAGGTCGCCGCCCGCTACTGGGGCCCCGGCCGGTTCGGTCCGGCGGTGCGGGAGGCGGTCGAGGAGGGCCGGATCGTGCGGGTCAGCCGCGGCCGGGTCGGCCCGCCGGCCCAGCAGACCTGACCCGCGGGGCCGCTACAGGCCCACGGAGCGGCACGGCCGGGCGCGCAGCGCCGCTACGTAGTCGGCGGGCGCGTCGGCCGCTTCCGCCGCGTCGGCGAGCACTCCGAGGTAGCTCGCCGACGGCAGGCCGCCCTCGTAGGCGTCGAGCACGTAGGCCCACGCGACCTGCCCGCCGTTCAGGGTGTCCACCCGCACCCGCGTCTTGCGGTACAGGCCGGTGTCGGCGCTCTCCCAGCCGTCGAGCACGGCCACGTCCTCGTCGGTGACGTCGTACAGCGCCACGAAGACCTGCTCGAACCGGTCCTGCACGATGGTGGCGAGCGCGCCATCCCAACCGTGCTCCTCGCCGCCGAAGGTGAGTCTCCAGCCCACCAGCCACCCGGTGCCCTGCAGCGGCGAGTGCGGGCAGCGCTCACCCATCCGGTGGGGGTCCAGGTTGGAGCCGTAGGCGGCGTAGAGCGGCACGGCAACCGAGCGTATCCCTCCAGTCCGGCCGTCGGCCGCACGCCGGGCTCCGGGCGCCCCGGCGCCGGATGGAACAATGCGGGGCGTGAATCGTGTGGTGATCATCGGCGGTGGGCCTGGCGGGTACGAGTCGGCGCTGGTTGCGGCGCAGCTCGGGGCCGAGGTGACCGTGGTGGAGTCCGCCGGGCTGGGCGGCTCCGCGGTGCTCACCGACTGCGTGCCGAGCAAGACGCTGATCGCCACCGCCGAGCTGATGGCCGACATGGAGGAGGCCGCCGAGCTCGGCATCCGGTTCCCGGGCACGGACAGCGCCGACGACGTTCCCGTCGCCGACCTGGGCCTGGTCAACACCCGGGTCAAGAACCTGGCGCACGCGCAGTCGCAGGACATCGAGCGCCGGCTGACCCGGGACGGGGTCCGGTTCGTCCGGGGGCGGGGCCGGCTGGACGGCCCGAACCGGGTGGTCGCGGACCTGGCGGAGGGTGGCCAGCAGACCCTGGACGCCGACGCGGTGCTGCTGGCGACCGGCGCCAGCCCGCGGATCCAGGAGAGCGCCCGGCCCGACGGAGAGCGGATCCTCACCTGGGAACAGGTCTACGACCTCGACGAGGTTCCCGAGCGGCTGATCGTCGTGGGCTCGGGCGTCACCGGGGCCGAGTTCGCCAGCGCCTACAACGCGCTCGGCGTCGACGTGGTGCTCGTCTCCAGCCGTGAGCACGTGCTTCCCGGGGAGGACCCGGACGCGGCCGAGGTGATCGAGGAGGTCTTCACCCGGCGCGGCATGACGGTGCTGTCCAAGTCCAGGATGGCCTCGGCCACCCGCTCCGGCGACACCGTCACGGTGACCCTCACCGACGGCCGCACCGTGCAGGGCTCGCACTGCCTGCTCGCCGTCGGCTCGGTGCCCAACACCGCGGGTCTCGGCCTCGAGGACGCCGGCGTCGAGGTGGGGGAGCGCGGGTTCATCCGGGTGGACCGGGTCTCCCGCACCTCGGCCCGCAGCGTGTACGCCGCCGGCGACTGCACCGGCGTGCTGATGCTGGCCTCGGTAGCCGCGATGCAGGGCCGCATCGCGATGTGGCACTTCCTCGGCGACGCCGTGAGCCCGCTCGACCTGGGGACGGTGTCCTCCAACGTGTTCACCGCGCCGGAGATCGCCACCGTCGGCTGGTCGCAGGACGCCGTGAACGCAGGCCGGATCGAGGCCGAGGTGGTGACCTTGCCGCTGGCCGGCAACGCCCGCGCCAAGATGCAGGGCGTGCGCGAGGGGTTCGTGAAGCTGTTCGCGCGCCCGGGGACCGGCATCGTGGTCGGCGGGGTGGTGGTGGCCCCGCGCGCGAGCGAGCTGATCCACCCGGTGGCGATCGCGGTCGCGGAGAACCTGACCGCGGACCAGCTCGCGCAGGCGTTCACGGTGTACCCGTCGATGAGCGGCTCGCTGGCCGAGGCGGCCCGCCGGCTGCATCGGGTGTAAGGAATTACACCCGAGTAATTACAATTATGCATTTCCCTGTTTCTGCAGGGTTTTGTGGACAACGCCGTGCGCTATGCATAATCTCCTGTCACTTGAATTCCATTTTTTCACATTGGTTTCAGCCTTCGGCGACGGGACGGGAAGCCCGTCGTCGTACGGGCAGCGTCCTACGGGCAGGGGAGACGGCATCGATGAGGTCACGGCCGCGGGCGCTGCCCGCTGTCCTGGGAGCGCTTGCGGCGACGGTAGCGGCCGCGGGGCTGGCGGTCCCCGCTGACGCGGTGGCGGTGAGCCAGTCCTACTGGGTGCCGGTCAGCAAACAGATCGTGGTGGTCGGCCACGGCTTCGGGCACGGGCACGGGATGTCGCAGTACGGCGCGGAGGGCGCCGCGCTGGCCGGCAAGAGCTACACCGACATCGTGGACTTCTACTATCCCGGGACCACCTGGTCGAAGGTGCGCGGCAGCGTCCGGGTGCTGATCGGGGAGAACACCTCCTCCGACGTGGTTGTCAGCCCGGCGCAGGGGCTGACCCTGACCGACCTGGGTGACGGGTCGACGTACCCGCTTCCGGACAAGCCCGGCGTGACCCGGTGGCGGCTCGCGGTCGCCAAGGACGGCGGTAGCGTGATCGCCTTCCGGACGAACCGCTGGCACCGGTTCCGCCCGGAAGGAAAGGCGGAGCTGGCCGGTGACGGACAGCTGTCCGCCGACGGTGCGCTGACGCTGTGGACCCCGTCCGGCCCGCGGAAGTACCGGGGGGCGCTGCGCGCCGCCTCGCCGACAGCCGGTGCGACGTACCGGAACACCGTGAACGTGCTGTCCATGGACGACTACGTCAAGGGCGTGGTGCCCTACGAGATGCCCGCCTCCTGGTCGCCGGAGGCGGTCAAGGCGCAGGCGGTCGCCGCCCGCACCTACGCGACCTGGTCGCGCAACCAGTACCGGCACCGCTACTACCAGATCTGCGACACCTCGGCGTGCCAGGTGTACGGCGGGGCGAGCGGTGAGGACCCGCGCAGCAACGCGGCCGTCGACGCCACCCGCCGGCAGATCCTCACCTACGGCGGCAAGCCGGCGTTCACCCAGTTCTCCTCCAGCGACGGCGGATGGACGTCCGACGGTGGGCAGCCCTACCTGCCGGCGCAGGCAGATCCGTACGACGGCTGGAGCGGCAACCCGGTCCACGACTGGACGCTGACCATCGACGCCGGACGCCTGGAGAGCGCCTACCCGGCACTGGGCCGGCTGCGCCGGGTGCTGGTCGTCCAGCGGGACGGCAACGGCGACTGGCAGGGCCGGGTCGAGAGCATGGTGCTCGACGGCACCAAGGCGGACGTGCGGATCTCCGGGGACACCTTCCGCTGGGAGTTCGGGCTGCGGTCGGACTGGTTCAGCATCCAGCCCACCCCGATCATCAGCCGGTGGACCAGGATCGGCGGCGACCACTCGGAGCTCGGTGCGGTCAGGAGCGCGGAGTACCCGGTCGACAACGGCTCCGCCCAGGCGTTCGACGGGGGACGGATCTACTACTCGTCCAGCACCGGCGCTCGCGAGCTCTACGGCCCGATCCTCGCCCGCTACCGGAAGCTGGGCGGCCCCGGCTCGACCCTGGGCCTGCCCACCTCACCGGTGCGGGCGCGGGGGACCGGCTTCCGGGCGATGTTCGAGAACGGCGCGATCTACTCCGAGCCGTCGGTGGGCACAGTCGCCCTCAGCGGGCCGATCCTCGACGCCTACCGCGCCGCCGGCGGCGTGCGCAGGTCCGGGCTGGGGTGGCCCACCGAGGGCAACTTCACCACCAAGCGCGGCGCGCGGGCAAACTTCCAGGACGGCTACATCGTCTGGGTCGAGCGCAGGCAGTCCACGCGCGTGGTGCTGGACACGCCGTAGGCGGTCAGCCCACCTTCACCGTGCCGACCATGCCCATCTCGTCGTGCAGGGCACAGATGTAGGGGAAGGTGCCGGCCTTCTTGAAGGTGACCGTGAACGTCTGTCCCGGCAAGATGATCCCGGAGTTGAGCGCCCCGCCCTTGTAGCTGGTCGGGTCGCCGGACGGTCCCAGGACCGCAGGTCCCGGAGGTTCGGGTCCGAAGGTGACCGTGTGCGGCGTCGCCACGGTGGCGTCGTCGAAGGTGACCTTGGTGCCCACCGGGATGTGCACCGTCCCGCGCAGGAAGCGCATCACGCTCACCTTGCTGTTCTCGGCGCCGGCGAACACGTGGTGCGCGGTCGACTTCGCCCGGGTCGACGCGATCAGCCGCTCGCCGTTCTTGACCAGCGCCGCAGCCCTGGCGGTCGCCCGCTTGTTGTACTGCTGCTGCGTGGACGGGTAGGCGGTGCCGTCCGGGCGGACGTGGATCGTCCCGGTCATCATCACGCCGTGCACCAGGCAGTAGTAGGTGAAGTTCCCTGCGTGGGGGAACGTCAGCGTGTACCGGGAGAAGATCTGCCAGTCGGGGAACGCCGCGAGGCCCTTGCCGGTGGTGATGATGCCCGAGTTGAAGTACTTCCCCGTGTCGTACGTCGTGCCGCCCATGCGCGTGGTCTGCTTCGCGGAGGTCGGGTCGAACGGCGACACGGTCGTCTGCTTCTGGCCGCCCTTGAAGAACGTGACCGTGTGGAACTCGGCCGCGTTGGCGACCCAGGTCACGCTGTCGCCCTCGTCGATCCAGACCTGCCCCGGCAGGAACCGCATGCCCTGGACGGCCATGTTCTTGGACTGGTTGCCGACCCACACCTTCCAGTGGCGGGTCGATGTGCCGGCCTGGGCGGATCCTGCCAGCCCGAGCCCGAACGCAGCGACTGCTGCAGCGAGAAGTACAGCGACCAGGCGTCGCCCGCGCAAACCGAGGTGAAGATCCATGGAAGCCTCCCGAGAGCCGGACCCTCGGCCCATGTTTCCCGCAGGCTCGGCCTAGCTGCCATGAGGTCATGTGGCCATGGACAATGGCCCTCGCGCACTAGGCCCGCCGGCGGGTATGCGTCCGAGCTTGAGGAGGCTGAAGGCGATGAACCCTGGGTTGTGGCGCAGGTTGGCGTCCACCTCCGGATACCGCTCAGCCATCGTTTCCACCGGCTGCGGTTCCACCAGCCGCTCGATGACGAAACCGGCCTCCGTGAACTCGTGGCACCACGCCTCCAGGGGCTGCCGCCAGTAGCGGACGTGCCAGTCGGTCTGCCAGGTCTCCTCGACGAGGCTGTGGTCGAAGTAGCTGCCGCCTAGGAGCATCCAGTCGCTGGTGGGGTGCGTCGTGGACAGGACCAGACGGCCACGGGGGCGGAGCACTCGATGGATCTCGGACAGGGCCCGTGCGCGATCATCGATGTGGTGGATGACGAGCGCCATGACGGCCACGTCGAAGTGCTCGTCCGGGAGCCAGTCGAGCGGTCGCTCCAGGTCCCAGGCGCGGACATCGGCCCGTGATCCGACCCGTTGTCGGGTACGCCTGACGAGCTCAGGGCTGGCGTCGAACGCGGTGACAGTCGCGCCCTCCTCCACCAGGGCTTGGGCGTAGAAACCGGGCCCGCAGCCGACATCGAGTACCCGAAGGCCCCGGACGTCCCCGATCAGCTGGAGCATCGCCTTACGGTCGTAGTAGGCGTTGTAGGCGCTGTCCTCGGCGTGCCGATCGAAAGCGGCCGCGAACGCTTCGTACATGGGTACTTCGGGCTGGGTCACAGCCGCGATTGTGTCACCGAGCACTGCATTACCGATGCCACTGAGGCGCCGCCGCCTCGCACTGCGTCAGTCGGTGATCTCGCAGATCACCTCTCCGTTGGCGACCGAGGCGCCCACCCCGGCGGAGAGACCGGAGACGGTGCCCGCCTTGTGAGCCTTCAGCGGCTGCTCCATCTTCATTGCCTCGAGGACGACGATCATGTCGCCCTCGGCGACGGTGGCGCCGTCCTCGACGCCGACCTTCACGATGGTGCCCTGCATGGGGGAGGTGAGCGCGTCGCCGCTGACCGCGGCGGTGGCCTTCTTGCGAGCCCGCTTCGGCTTCTTGGCCGAGCCTGCGGCCGGTGCTGCTGCCGTGGCGAGCCCGGCCGGGAGGACCACCTCGATGCGCCGCCCGCCGACCTCGACGGTGAGCGCCTGGCGCTCCTCCGGCTCCTCGTCCCCCTCGGCGCCGCCGCCGGCGTAGGGCTCGATCTGGTTGTCGAAGTCGGTCTCGATCCAGGACGTGTACACGCCGAACTTCTCCCCGTCGCCGATGAACGCCGGGTCGTCGACCACCGCACGGTGGAACGGGATCACCGTGGGCATGCCGTCCACCACGAACTCGTCGAGGGCCCGGCGGGAACGCTCGAGCGCCTGGGTGCGATCGCGCCCGTAGACGACCAGCTTGGCCACCAGCGAGTCGAACGAGCCGGGCACCGTCTCGCCCTGGTCGTAGCCGCCGTCCACCCGGACACCAGGGCCGGAGGGCTGGTGCCAGCGAGTCAGCGTGCCGGGCGCGGGCATGAAGTTCCGGCCGCCGTCCTCGGCGTTGATCCGGAACTCGATTGCGTGGCCCTTGATCTTCGGGTCCCCGTAGCCGAGCTCCTCGCCCGCGGCCACCCGGAACATCTCCCGGACCAGGTCGATGCCGGTGACCTCCTCGGTGACCGGGTGCTCGACCTGCAGTCGGGTGTTCACCTCCAGGAACGAGATGGTGCCGTCCTGGCCGACCAGGAACTCGCAGGTCCCCGCTCCGACGTACCCGGCCGCCTTCAGGATCGCCTTGGAGGAGTCGTAGAGGATGGTCATCTGCTCCTCGGAGAGGTACGGCGCGGGGGCCTCCTCGACCAGCTTCTGGTGCCGCCGCTGCAGTGAGCAGTCCCGGGTGGAGACCACGACCACGTTGCCGTGCTGGTCGGCCAGGCACTGGGTCTCGACGTGCCTCGGCTTGTCGAGGTACCGCTCGACGAAGCACTCGCCGCGCCCGAACGCGGTCACCGCCTCGCGGACCGCCGACTCGTAGAGCTCGGCGACCTCCTCCTCCTTGCGGGCCACCTTCAGGCCGCGACCTCCGCCGCCGAAGGCCGCCTTGATCGCGATGGGCAGCCCGTGCTCCCGGGCGAACGCGAGCACCTCGTCGGCGTCCGCGACCGGGTCCGCGGTGCCGGCGACCAGCGGAGCGCCGACCTTCTGGGCAATGTGCCGCGCCTGCACCTTGTCGCCGAGCGCGTCGATCGCCGAGGGCGGCGGCCCGATCCAGACCAGCCCGGCGTCGATGACCGCCTGGGCGAAGGCCGAGTTCTCCGCGAGGAAGCCGTAGCCGGGGTGCACCGAGTCGGCTCCGGACTTCTTGGCGGCGTCGACGATCTTCTCGATGGACAGGTAGGAGTCGGCCGGGGTTGCGCCGCCCAGGCTGTAGGCCTCGTCGGCGAGCCGCACGAACAGCGCGTCGCGGTCCGGGTCGGCGTACACCGCGACGCTGCCGATGCCGGCGTCCTTGCAGGCCCGCACCACGCGGACCGCGATCTCGCCTCGGTTGGCGACCAGAACCTTCTGCAGCGGCTTGACCGTCACGGCGCTCTCCTGTCGAGATCGGGGGCCTGTCGAGCTCTCGGCCTGTCGAGATTGTCGGCTCTCAGCGGAGTCTAGAGCCTGGCCCGGAGTCGGCCTCGACCCGCCTGCGGGGGCGGATCGCCCGGCGCATCACCACGCGGGTGGGCGAGCGGCGCACGACCTCGGTGAACCCCGCGCGCTCGTAGAGGCTGCGCGAGCCGAAGAACATGAAGTCGTCGTGGCTGCGTTCCGGCTTGTCCACCGGGTATGCCTCCAGCAGCCGCACCCTGTGGTCGCGGGCGTAGTCGATGGCGGCCCGCAGCAGACGGTGCTGCAGCCCCATGCCGCGATGGGTCTTGGCGACGTACGTGCACACCACCGACCACACCGCGGCGTCGTCGACCGGCTTCATCACTCGCGAGCGCTGCAGCTTCAGGTAGTCCACGCGCGGCCCGAGGCTGATCCAGCCGACCGGCGCGCCGTCGAGGTAGCCCACCAGCCCCGGCTCGACGCCGCCGTCGACCAGCTCGCACAGCTGTCGCTTGTTCTCCTCGCCGGCAGCGCCGGAGACGCTGACCCTGCCGGTGCGGCGGTAGTACATGCACCAGCAGCCGCGCACGATGGACCCGCCGGGCAGCGCGAACAGCGCCTCCAGGTCCGCCCAGGTGGCGGGGGTCAGCGGCCGCGCCTCGAACCCCATGCCCGCATCATCCTCCCTGGTGACGGGCCACGTCGTGACCGACCGCACGCAGGCATTAAGTTAGTGAACGTAAACCACCCGACCAGGGAGCGACCTATGTCCTACGAGCTGTCCCCCGAGCACGAGGCGTTCCGGGCGAGTGTCCGCGACTTCGCCGAGAAGGAGATCGCCCCGCACGCGGCGTCCTGGGACCGCGATCACCACTTCCCGACCGACGTGGTGCACAAGATGGGTGACCTCGGGCTGTTCGGGCTGACCGCTCCGGAGGAGTTCGGCGGCGCCGGTGCCGACGGGGACTTCACCAGCCTCTGCGTGGCGATCGAGGAGATCGGCCGCGTCGACCAGTCGCTGGGCATCACGCTCGAAGCCGGGGTCGGGCTGGGCATCAACCCGATCCTGACCTTCGGCACCGACGAGCAGAAGCAGACCTGGCTGCCCGACCTGGTCGCCGGACGCCGGCTGGCCGGCTTCGGGCTTACCGAGCCCGGATCCGGCTCGGACGCCGGCGCCACCAAGACCAAGGCAGAGCTGGTCGACGGCGAGTGGGTGATCAACGGCGCGAAGCAGTTCATCACCAACTCGGGCTCGGACATCACCTCGGTGGTCACGGTGACGGCGCGCACCGGCACGCCCGACCAAGACAAGGCCGAAATCTCCACCGTGATCGTCCCGTCCGGCACGCCCGGCTTCACCGCGGAGCCGGCCTACGACAAGCTCGGCTGGCACGCCTCGGACACCCACCCGCTGACCTTCACCGACTGCCGGGTCCCCGAGTCCAACCTGCTCGGCGAACGCGGTCGCGGCTTCGCGCAGTTCCTGGCCACCCTCGACGACGGCCGGGTGGCTATCGCCGCGCTGGCGGTCGGCTGCATCCAGGCCTGCCTGGACATGTCGCTGCAGTACGCCGGTGAGCGGACCACGTTCGGGGTGCCCATCGGCGCCAAGCAGGGCGTGGCCTTCCAGGTCGCCGACCTCGAGGTGATGCTGCAGGCCTCGCGGCTGCTCACCTACAAGGCCGCGGCCATGAAGGACGCCCGTCGGCCGATGCGTGAGTTCAAGCAGGCGGCCGCGGTGGCCAAGCTCTACGCCACCGAGTCCGCGGTCACCGCCACCCGGATCGCCACCCAGATCTTCGGTGGCTACGGCTTCATGGAGGAGTACCCAGTCACCCGCTTCTACCGGGACGCCAAGGTCCTCGAGATCGGCGAGGGTACGTCGGAGGTGCAGCGGATGCTGATCGCCCGCGGCCGCGGCCTCCCCGTGGAGTGACCCCACCTCCACTAGGCTTGCCCCTCGTGGGCCGATCTCTGCACGGCCTCGTGCGCGAGGTCGCCAGCGAGGTCGCCAAGTTCCTGACCGTCGGCGGGGTTGCCACCGCCGTGTCCTTCGTGATCTTCAACGCGCTGGTGCACGGCGACTGGGCGATGCCACCGGCCATGAACCGCTGGCCGCTGCCGGCGTACGTCATCGCCAACACGGTGGGCATGCTGGTCAGCTACCGCGGCAGCCGGTCCTGGGCCTTCCGGCACCGGGAGGTGGTCGGCCGCGCCGGAGGCAGGCTGGCGTTCTTCGTCATCAACGTCGCCTCGATGGCGATCCCGCTGCTGTGCCTGGCGTTCAGCCGCTACGTGCTGCACCGCGACGACCCGGTCGCCGACAACGTGGCCGCCAACGGGGTCGGCCTCGTGCTCGGCACCGCCGCCCGCTTCGTGGCGTTCCGCAAGTTCGTGTTCGTGCACCCACGGGTCGCCCAGGCGCGGCAGGAGCGGGTCACCGCGGCGCGTGACAAGTGGGTGGCCTGAACCGGCAGACCCACTGGCGTGCAGCTCACAGCAGCGTCCGCACCGCCCTCCAGTAGCCCTCCGACAGCCGGGACAGGACCGGCGGCAGCGTGATCCCGGAGCCGGCGCCTGGGTCGAACCGTCCGGTGAGCACCCCGGCGAGCTCGCGGTCGCTGCGGCGCCGGGCCGCCTGCACGCACGCCCGGCGGGACCGCACCGTGGAGGCGTGGGCGAGCAGCCACCCCCACCCGCGCAGCTTCTGCCGCCACCAGCCCTGCCGCAGCGCCGCGGCCAGCACCGTCAGCTCGAGGCCGAGCAGGGGCAGCGCCAGGAGCGCCAGGGTGCGCGACTGGTAGACGGTGAGCAGCATGAACAGCCGATTGCGCTCGAGCAGGTAGAGCTTCCCCGGGTGGCGGTCGAACTCGTAGTGGTGCACCACCACCGCGGCCGGAACGAAGACCACACGCAGCCCGCGTTGCCAGCAGCGCAGGCTGAGCTCGGCGTCCTCGCAGTAGGCGAACATCGTCGGGCACAGCCCGCCGAGCTTCTCCCAGGTCTCCCGCCGGCAGGCCATCGCCGCTCCGCTGGCGCTGGCCACGTCCGCGGGCGCGGCGTGCGCGACGGCAGGTTCTCCCAGCGCCCCCGACCACGACAGCCCCAGGTAGTGCACCGGGTTGCCCGCGGAGTTCATCGAGTCCGGCCGGTCGGCCAGCCGCAGTCCCGCGGTGGCGAGGCCGACGCTCGGGTCGGCGAGGGAGTCGACCAGCGCGGCGAGGGCCTGCGGCTCGACGACCGCGTCGCTGTTGACGAAGGCGAGGAAGTCGCCACCGGCGTGCCGGGCACCGAGGTTGCAGCCTCCGGTGAAGCCCGTGTTGTGGCCGGGACGCACCAGATGCACAGGCGGGCGGTCCGCGAGCCGGTGCATCGCGTCCGACGTACAGCCGTTGTCGACCAGCACCACGTCCGGGTCGACGTCGCAGGACCCCAGCAGCGCGTCGATGCACGCGTCGAGCAGTGGTTCGGCCCCGTAGGCAAGCACCACCGCGGTCACCCGCGTCCGGTCAGGCATTGCGCTGCCGCGCGGCCTCGCGGAGGTCCTGGGTCTCCATGCGCAGCAGTGCCAGCTCCTCGGCGAGGGTGCGGGTGCGCTCCTCCATCCGGCCCAGCTCGTAGCTGTGCTGGACGCTGACCACCAGCAGCACGAAGCTGGCCACGAAGAACAGCAGGTTCGTCGGCACCTCGACGCCGGTCACCTGGGCCGCCCAGAACAGCACCCGGGGGAAGATCGCGACTACGATGGCGGCCAGCGCGACGACCACCCAGAAGATCGCGTACTTCTCACGCAGCTGGTGCCGTCGCAGCATCTCGAACAGCACCACGAGCGTGATGACGGAGCCGACGAGGCCGAGAAGGAAGTCCGGATTCATCTAGCAGCCCTCCCGTGGTGGTATCTCAGGGATGTGCGGCCAGCGCCGCACCAGACCCAGGCCGAGCGCGATCAGCGCGCGCAGCAGGTAGACCGAGGACCGCAACGGCGACTGGCTGGCGCACCCCGCCGCCCTCGGCCGCATCGCGACCGGCACCTGCGTGACCCGGCAGCCGTTGCGCAGCGCGATGACCAGGGACTCGACGGTGTCGCCGAGGTACTCGGTGGGGTAGTGCGTGGCGAACACGGTGATCGCGCGCAGGTTGGCCGCGCGGAAGCCGCTGGTCACGTCGGTGAGCCTTTGCCCCGCGAGGCGCGAGGGCACCTTGGCCAGGATCACCATCGCCCACCGGCGCGGGCCCTTGGCCGGGTAGGCACCCTCACCGGCGAACCGGGCGCCGATCACGATGTCCGCGTCGGCGAGCCCGGCGACCAGCTTCTCGAGGTACGCCGGGTCGTGCTGGCCGTCCGCGTCGACCTGCACCACCACGTCGTACCCGTGCCGCAGCGCGTACCGGTAGCCGGCGCGCATCGCGCCGCCGACGCCGAGGTTGAAAGGCAGCCGGCACACCAGCGCCCCCGCGGACCCGGCCGCGCGCACGGTGTCGTCCCACGAGCCGTCGTCGACCACCAGGACGTCGACGCCGGGGCACCGCTCGCGGACCTCGCACACCACCTCGGCGACGGTGCGGACCTCGTTCCAGGCGGGGATGACCACCAGGATCCGTGGCCGGTCCTCGCCGCGGCCGTTGCTGCTGGCCGCCCAAGTCGCGGTCTCCGTCGTGCCCTGGACGCTGCCTTCCAGGGTGGTTAGATGGCCGGCATGAGGCTTCTCGTGACGGGGGGTGCCGGCTTCATCGGCTCGCACTACGTGCGTTCGGTGCTCGGCGATGCGTGGGGCGGGCCGCGCCCGGACTGCGTGGTGGTGCTGGACCGGCTCACCTACGCCGGGAACCTGGCCAACCTGGACCCGGTGCGCGCCGACGACCGGCTGCGGTTCGTCGAGGGCGACATCTTGGACCGACCGCTGGTCGACTCCCTGGTCCGGGAGGTGGACGCGGTGGTGCACTTCGCGGCGGAGTCGCACGTGGACCGGTCCATCCTCGGCGCGGCGGACTTCGTGATGACCAACGTGGTCGGCACCCAGACCCTGCTCGACGCCGCCCGCGAGCACGGGGTGGACAAGTTCGTGCACGTGTCGACCGACGAGGTATACGGCTCCATCGGCACGGGGTCGTGGACCGAGGAGGAGCCGGTGCAGCCGAGCTCGCCGTACTCCGCTTCCAAGGCCGCCAGCGACCTGCTGGCCCGAGCGTACTTCCGCACCCACGCGGTGCCGGTGTGCGTGACCCGGTGCTCCAACAACTACGGGCCCTACCAGTTCCCCGAGAAGGTCATCCCGCTGTTCGTCACCAACCTCATCGACGGACGCGAGGTTCCGTTGTACGGCGAGGGGGCGAACATGCGCGACTGGCTGCACGTCGACGACCACTGCCGCGCGGTCCACCTGGTGCTCGAGGGGGGCCGGCCGGGGGAGGTCTACAACATCGGGGGCGGCACCGAGCTGACCAACAAGGAGCTCACCGGGTTGCTGCTGGAGGCCACCGGCAGCGGCTGGGACCGGGTGCGTCACGTCACGGACCGGCTCGGCCACGACCTGCGCTACTGCGTGGACATCACCAAGATCAGCACCGAGCTCGGCTACGCGCCGAAGGTCCCCTTCGCCGAGGGGCTGGCCGAGACCGTCGAGTGGTACCGCACGCACCGCGACTGGTGGGAGCCACTGAGGGAGCGCGCCCATCTGATCAGCCGCCCTTCCCCGAAGGACTGACGCAGGTCAGCTTCCCGACCTGGACGGGTGAGCCGTAGCCGGCCTTCTCGAGCCGCGCGAGGCCGGCGTTGTGCGTCGAGTTCACGCACGCCAGGCTGACGTGCAGGTCGGTCAGCGCCCGCCGGATCCGGTGGACCGAAGGCAGCCCGCTCGGCGACCGCTTGGTCACCGCCAGGAGCACGGTGCGGTCCGTGACGTGCCCGGCCTTCGGCGGCAGCGCGTGCAGGTAGAACTTTCTCGGGTACACCGCCTGCACGCGGCTGGTCAGCAGCGGCACGAGGGCCATGCCGCGGCGGGGCATCAGCACCGGGCCAGGCCCGGGGCCCAGCGCAAGCACCGCCTTGGTGTAGGGCAGCGCGTACAGGTGCGTCTTCAGCGTCGGTGCCGGGGTCAGACTGGCGCTGACCTGCCGGCCCCACACCGGGGTGCCGTAGCCGGTGGTCACGAGCACCAGCCCGGCGGCCAGCGCGGCCACCACCGGCCACCGGACCAGAGCGGGCAGAGAGCCGGGCAGCGGGGCGGCGGCCAGCAGCCCCACGAGCAGCGGCACCGGGGTGATCAGCAGCAGCCGGTAGTCGATCGGACCGACCCTGATCAACGCGTTCATCAGGTGGAACAGCCCCGGGGTGAGCACCACGAACACCACCAACGAGGCCGCCGCGGCCAGGGCGCGGCCCTCCCGGCTGCGCACCAGCATCGGGCCGACCAGCAGTCCGCCGACCAGCAGGGCCACCAACCACGGGTCGGTCCCGACCACCTTCTCGAACGCGACCGAGGCGGACTTGTTCTTCTGCCAGACCTGCTGCACCTGCGAGGTGAACATCAGCACCGACAGGCCGGCGACCACCGGGCCGAGCGCGAACAGCGCCGCCCCGGCCAGCATGCGCAGCAGGCCGCGGCGCAGGACCAGCGCTGCCAGCACGGCGGCGCCCGCCATCACCGGCGCCAGCAGGATTCCGGTCGTGGACAGGCCCACGAAGGCGATACCGAGGCCGAGCAGCAGCACCAGCGTCCAGGCCCGGCTTCCCGTGCCGGTCGGCCGGGCCAGCCGGGTCAGGTACACCCAGACCAGCGGCACCACCAGGCAGACCCCGATCACCTTGCCCTGCCACATCCTCCCGAACGAGAAGTCGCCGACCGTCCCGGTGGCGCACCACAGGTAGATCAGCAGCGTCACCAGGAAGACCACCGCGGCACGCCGTGGTGCCCACGCGGCGGCCAGCCGCCACAGCGACCAGGCGGCCAACGCGGAGACGACCGGGGCGGCGACGAGGTAGGTGAACGCCGCTGCGCCCATCCCGGTCAGGTGGGCGAGGGACCCGAACAGCGCCTCGACGGAGGCCACCGGGAACCCGTAGGTGGAGGGCAGGTGGTTGGCGCTGAAGATGGTGTCGCGGGTGGCGAACGTGCCCTGCTGCGCGACCCACACCGACCGGTTGACGTAGTAGATGTCGTCGGAGCTGGGGTTGCGGATGAACAGCGTGAAGGCGCTGAGCGCCACCACCATCGCCAGGGCAAGGAGGTGGCTCGGCGTGCCCGGGCGCCGGGTGGTCCCGCCGGTCCGGTTCCTGGTCGCTGCGACAGCAGCGAGCAGGACCGCCGCGACCAGGCCGGTGGCCCACAGCAGCCGGAAGTCCGGCACCGGTGCACGGTAGGCGAGGAAGGCCGTCAGCGCCGCCAGCAGCAGGGCCACGCCGAGCATCGCCCGCCTGGCGAGGCCCCACCAACGGGCACGGACGGGGAGCGGATCCTCACGCGTCGGCTCGGGCGCGGAGGGTCGCTGGCCCGCCACCTCGCGCAGCACGCAGCCGGCCACGATCAGCGCGGCAACCGGCAGCCATGCCCGGGCGACGGTCCAGGCACTCAGCCGCCAGGCGATGCCGGCTTCGTAGAGCAGCGTCCACAGCGCGAAGGAGAGCACCGCACCGTCGAGTGTCGCGTCCAGCGCACGGACCCACGCAGGATTCCGACTGGTGTCCAGATGTCCGGCCAGGGCGAGCCTTCGCGGCAGGAGCATGGCTACCCGCGACGGCCGGAGCCGGCCGGCCCGATGTCGCGTCCCGAGCCATCATCGGGCAGCAGCCCGCGGCGGTGCACCTCCTCCAGGGTCGGTGCGGCGGCGTCACGGTCGGAGAGGACCGGCGTGAGCGGCCGGCCGTCGAGGCCGGTGGTCGGCCAGTCGATGCCCAGGGCCGGGTCCAGCGGGTTGATCGAGTGCTCCCGGTCGGGGTCGTACGGGCTGGTCAGCAGGTAGGTCACCACGGCGTCGTCGGTCAACGCCATGAAGCCGTGCCCCAGCCCTTCCGGCAGCCACACCGCGCGGTGCGTCCGGTCGTCGAGCAGCACCGAGTCCCAGGCTCCGTAGCACGGGGAGCCGGTGCGGAGGTCCACGACCACGTCAAGCGCCGCACCCCGCAGGCAGGTGACGTATTTGCCCTGGCCCGGCGGCACCTCGGCGAAGTGGATGCCGCGCAACGTGCCCGCGCGGGAGACCGAGCAGTTCGCCTGGGCCAGCGCGAGTGGGCTCCCGCTGAGCTTCGCGAAGACATCGGAGCGGAACCACTCGAAGAAGTCGCCGCGGCCGTCGCTGTGCACCACTGGGCTCAGCTCGACAGCGCCCGGAACCGACAGGTGACGAGTCTCCACATGGCTAGGGTACGAAGCGATCCTGAATCCACCGTGAGAGAACAAGATGACGCGCTGGCTGGTCACTGGGAGCGCCGGGCTGCTCGGCACCGACGTGGTGGCCGTGCTGCGCGGACTCGGGGAGCGGGTCACCGCGGCGACCCGGGCGGACCTGGACATCACCGATACAACCGCTGCGGAGGCGGCGGTGCACGGGCACGACGTGGTGGTCAACTGCGCGGGGTGGACGGCGGTGGACGCCGCCGAGACGCACGAGGCGGCCGCGTTCGCGGCCAATGCGGTGGGTCCGGCGCGGCTCGCGGCAGCCGCTCGCCGGCACGGCGCCCGGATGGTGCAGGTCAGCACCGACTACGTGTTCGACGGGGACGGGACCACGCCCCACCGGGAAGGACGCCCGCTGGCGCCGGTGTCCGCCTACGGGCGCACCAAGGCGGCGGGCGAGTGGGCGGTCCGGGCGGAGCTGCCGGAGGCGCACCTGGTGCTGCGCACCGCCTGGCTGTACGGCGCCGGCGCCGGATGCTTTCCCACCACGATCGCCGCTCTCGTCGCCGAACGCGGGGCGGTGGACGTGGTCGACGACCAGGTCGGAGCGCCCACCTGGAGCCGGGACGTCGCGGAGCTGATCCACCGCATCGTCGTCCGCGGCGCGCCGGCGGGGACCTACCATGCCACCGCAGCAGGTCAGGCGAGCTGGTGCGAGTTCGCCCGCGCGGTGGTGCGCTCGGCCGGGCTCGACCCCGCGACGGTGCACCCCACCACCACGAGCCAGGCCGGGCGACGTGCACCCCGTCCGTCGTACTCCGTGCTGGGCGGCGAGGCGCTGGACGCCCTCGGGATGGCCCGGATCGGCCCGTGGCAGGACCGGTGGGCCGAGGCGGCGGCGTCCGTGCTGGGTCAGGGGCCGTTCGGGTCGAGCAGCCCCAGCAGGTAGGCGCCGTAGCCGGACTTCGCCAGGTGCGCGGCGCGCTCGCGCAGCTGGTCGTCGGTGAGGTAGCCCTGCCGCCAGGCGATCTCCTCGGGGGCGCCGATCTTGAGACCCTGGCGGTGCTCGACGGTGCGGATGAAGGTGCCGGCGTCGTTGAGCGAGTCGAAGGTCCCGGTGTCCAGCCAGGCGGTGCCGCGCTCGAGCACCTCGACATGCAGCCGTCCCTGCTCGAGGTAGGCACGGTTCACGTCGGTGATCTCGAGCTCGCCGCGCGCCGAGGGGCGCAGGCGCTTGGCGATCCCGACCACCTCGTTGTCGTAGAAGTACAGTCCGGGGATCGCGAAGCTGCTCCTGGGCCGGGCCGGCTTCTCCTCGATGGACACCGCGAGGCCGTCGGCGTCGAAGTCCACCACGCCGTACGCCGACGGGTCGGCGACACGGTAGGCGAACACCGCCGCTCCGTCGAGGTCGCGGAACCGCTGCAGCTGCCGTCCGAAGCCGGGCCCGTAGAAGATGTTGTCGCCGAGGATCAGGGCCAGCCGGTCGGCGCCGATGAAGTCGGCTCCGATCATGATCGCCTGCGCGATGCCCTCCGGCGCCGGCTGCTGGGCGTAGTCGATGCTGATCCCGAACTGGGAGCCGTCGCCGAGCAGCCGGGTGAACCCCGCGGCCTCGTGCGGCGTGGTGACCACCAGGATGTCGCGGATCCCGG
>DASTWW010000210.1:0-9376 GCA_035765755.1 Nocardioidaceae bacterium | reverse complement strand
CTCGCGCCCGGCCGGCCGTTGCGGGTGGTGCCGGACCAGCAGGAGGAGAACAGACCATGAGCACGGCTGCGCACGACGAGCCCGGGTACGACGGGCCGGCCCGGCTGGTCAGCGGGGACAGCTCCGTCGAGGTGACCGTGCGGCTGCGCGGGGTGTTCCAGCCGATCGACGGGAAGTACCACTGGCACGGGCGGGTGGCCGCCGACCCGTCCGTGGGTGATCTGGCGCGAACAGGCGCGTCCGTCGTACTCCAGACGACGGAGGGCGAAGCGCCCGCCCGGCTCTCCGACGAGGACCCCTGGGGCCGTTTCCGGGTGACCGGCACCGGGAGGCCGCCGTTCGAGTTGTGACAGCGCTTGTACAAGTGCTGTTACAGTTCGTGAGTGACCTCGCGCGAGCCCACCGAGCCCGACCTCACCGAGCCCGACCCCACTGAGCACAGCCGCTGGCGGCCACTCCGGCTGCTGCTGGAGGCGATGGACCGCGCCATCGTCGGCCTGTACGACGAACGGGGCGTGGCCGTGCGACCCCGCTACGTCCTGCCGCTGGTCCGGCTGTCGCACCGGGGCCCGATGACCATCCGCCAGCTGGCCGACTCGGTCGACGTGACGCACTCGGCGATGAGCCAGACCGTGGCCGCGATGCGGCGGGACGGGCTGGTGCGCAGCGTGGCGGGGCGCGGCGACGCCCGCACCCGCGAGGTCGCGGCGACCCGCAAGGGCAGATCTCTGGTGCCGTTGATGGAGGCGGAGTGGCGGGCCACCGAGGCCGCCCTTGCCGAGCTCGAGGGGGAGATCCCCTATCCGCTGAGCCAGGTGGTGCGCGATCTCGAGCAGGCGCTCGCACGGCGGCCCTTTCACGACCGGATCACCGCGATCCTCGAGGATGGGCGGTGAACCCGCTCCACGGCCTCGTCGACGTCCGCCCGCTGCGGGCGAGCGCGCCGTTCCGGCGGCTGTGGCTGTGCGGGGCGCTGTCCGCGGTGGGCTGGCAGCTCACCACGGTGGCGGTGCTGTACCAGGCCTGGCAGCTCACCCACAGCCCGGTCGCGACCGGCGCGATCGGCCTGGTGCGGGCGGTCCCCACCGTGGTGCTCGGTTTGGTCGGTGGCTCGCTGGCCGACTCCTTCGACCGGAGGCGGCTGGTGCTGCTGACCACGACCGGGCAGACGGTGGCGGCGGCGCTCCTCGCCCTCCAGGCGCTGGCCGGGGTGGGCTCGCTGCCGGTGCTGCTCGCCCTGGTCGCGGTGCAGAGCGGCGCCGGCGCTCTGGGCGCCCCGGCCCGACGCACGTTCCTGGTGCACCTGCTCTCCCGCGACCTGCTCGGCGCCGGGATCGCCCTGAACCAGATGAGCTTCCAGGGCATCATGCTGGTCGGCCCGGCGATCGCCGGCGCGGTGCTCGCCGGGTGGGGCGCGGCCGGCTGCTACCTGGTGGATGCGGTGACCTTCGGCGCCGCGTGGTACGCCGTGCTTCGGCTGCCGCCGCTCCCCCGCTCCGAGGACACCGCGCGACCAGGCCTGCGTGCGATCTGGGAGGGCTGGCGGTTCATCGCCGGCCGTCCCGTGCTCAGCGGGGTGTTCCTGACCGACCTGCTGGCCACGGTGATGGCCATGCCCATCTCGCTGTTCCCGGTGGTCAACGCGCACCGGTTCGGCGGCGGCCCGCAGACGCTGGGGCTGATGTTCTCGGCGCTCGCGTGCGGCGGCATCCTGGCCGGCTTCGCCTCCGGCGTGATCACCCGGTCCGCGCGCCCGGGCGCGGCCATGCTCGCGTGCGCCGCGGTCTGGGGTGCCGCAATGTCCGGCTTCGGACTGGCGCAGCAGTCGTGGCTGGCGCTCGCTTGCCTGGCCGTCGCCGGTGCTGCGGACATGGGCTCGGTGGTGGCCCGCGGCCTGATCGTCCAGTTGGCCACCCCCGACTCGCACCGTGGTCGGGTGAGCGCGGTCGACCACGTCGTCGGTGTCTCCGGTCCGGACCTCGGCAACTTCCGCGGCGGTCTCGTCGCGGCCGGTACGTCGCCCACGGTGGCCGTGGTCTCCGGTGGTGTCCTGTGCCTGCTCGGGGTGGCCGCAACCGCGATGGTGGACACCCCGCTGCGCCGGTTCCGGACCTTCCGACCCGAGCATCCGCTGGTCCCGGCACCTTGAGCGATGCTCGAGGGCGAAGCGCTGAGACACTCGCTGGCGTGAACGAGGTTTTCGGGCAGCATCGGTTCCGGGTGCGGATGGTCTGGGCGTCGGCGGGAGCCGCCGTCGCCGTACGCCGGGGAGACCTCGCGGTGGTGGTCGACGTGCTCAGCTTCACCACGTCGCTGAACGTGGCCACCGACCGCGGCACGGAGGTCTACCCGTTCGTCTTCGGCAGCGACGCCGCGAGCCAGCATGCCCGCCGCCTCGACGCGAACCTCGCGGTCGGCCGGCGACAGGTCGGCTCGGCCGACCAGGTGAGCCTCTCCCCGGCCAGCATCCTGGCAGCACCGCCGATGCAGCGCCTGGTGCTGCCCTCTCCGAACGGCTCGGCGATCAGCCTCCGCCTGACCGATGCCGGCGTCACCGTGGTGGGCGTCTGCCTACGCAACCGGTTGGCGGTGGCTGCATGGCTCCGCGCGGCACTGGCCGATGACCCCGACCGCGCGGTCACGGTGGTCGCGGCTGGCGAGCGGTGGGGGGACGGCTCCCTCCGGCCCGCCGTCGAGGACCTGTGGGGCGCCGGTGCCGTGCTCGCGGCCCTCGACAAGGCGGGCACCGGCTTCAGCCCCGAGGCGCTTACCGCCGCCGCTGCCTTCGACGCCGTCAGGTCCTCACTGGGCAGCGCGCTGCTCGACTGCGCCAGCGGCCAGGAGCTGGCGACGACGGGTTTCGCTGATGACGTGCGCATCGCGGCCCAGCTCGACGTCAGCGACGGAGTGCCGGTCCTGGAACAGGGCAGGTTCGTCGCGCATCGCCGCTGAGCTTGCTGCGCGGTCGCATGCTGCCGCGCGCTCGGGTCCCCGTGTTACGCCGCGCTCGTCACCCTGCCGAGGAACGATTCGACGTTCCCAACCAGCCGCTCAATTCGTTGGTCCAGACTGAGCGTCTCGCGCATGGCCGGCGTACCCGTCCGCAGCTTGCCGCGCAGGTAGAGCGAGCAGGAGAGGTCGGCGCAGATGTTCGTGCCGACCGAATGGCCCTGCTGGCCGGCTTTGCCGGCCCTCGGGGCGACCATCAGCGAGACCCCGCCCGAGTGCAGCGTCAGGCACAGCGAGCACATGCTGGGCCTCGCGGACCCGACGCTCGAGGACGGCGCGCGGAGCGCGACGCCGACCAGACGGTCGCCGACCGGAGCGACGAGATAGCCCCGCATGGGCGACTGCGGATCGCGCCAGCCGAAGTAGTCGAGGTCGTCCCAGGGACGCTGGGCGAGATCGCGAGGCACGTTCAGGCGCTTCGTCTCCCCCTTCGTCAGGTTCACGAAGGCAGCGCGGACGTGCGGCTCGGTCAGCGGGTTCACGGTGGCCGATGCTAGGCTTCCTATGCTCTTTAGGCAAATGCCTATGTGATGGAGGATGCGATGCCCCGGGCCGGACTGACCACCGACCGAGTCGTCCGCGCGGCTGCCGATCTCGCCGATGCGGAGGGCTTCGACGCGGTGACCACCTCGGCTGTCGCCCGGCTCTTCGACGTGAAGGCCGCGAGCCTCTACTCGCACGTCACCGGCACCGACGACCTGCGCACCCGGGTGGCCCTCCTCGCCCTCGAGGAGCTTGCCGACCTGGCGGCCGCCGCAGTCGCGGGACGAGCGGACGCCGACGCGCTGGTGGCCTTCGCGAACGTCTACCGCGACTACGCCCGCTCTCATCCGGGACGGTACGACGCCACGCGGCTGCGGCTGGATGCGCGAACCGCCGCCGCGAGCGCCGGAGGCCGCCACGCCGCGCTCACCCGGGCGATCCTGCGCGGCTACGGCCTCGCCGGCGACCACGAGACGCACGCCGTGCGGTTGATCGGCAGCGTTCTGCACGGCTACACGAGCCTGGAGCTGGCGGGCGGCTTCGACCACAGCGATCCGCCCGGCGACCAGACCTGGCCATGGATCCTCGACGGGCTCGACCGCATGCTGCGCGTCTGGTCTGACACGGGCGCCTCCTGACGCCCTTGAAACACCCGGTCAGACGCGAGCGAGCACGGCAGCCAACGGCGCCGGCGCCCGGTTGAGCTCCAGAGCCTCCACCAGCAGGCCCGCGTAGCGCGCCTTGCGCCCGGACCGGGCCCCGAGGAAGCGCCGGAGCACCGCATCCCTCGACCAGTCTCGCTGGGCAGGCATCCCGGCCAGGAGCCGCAAGGACCGCGTCTCGCCTGCCGCCTCGATGACAGACTCGGCCCCCTCGACGCCGACCGCTCGGATGAGCTCGTCCTCCAGGTCCGCCGAGCACTTGTAGAACCCCAAGCGAGACGGTCCGTCCGCGTCGAGGGCGGCGCCCAGCCCCGCGGCAGCCAGGCCATGCCGGAGCTTGGACTCGTCGGCGGCGTCGTACAACCCGGCGAGCCGGACGCCGAGTCCGTGCGGCCCGAATCGCGACGCAAAGACGCGGGTGTTGGTGATTCCGCCCATCGCGACGACCTCGACGCCCTCCGCCGCAAGGTCCCGTCCCTGGCGCTTCGCCAGCGCGTGCAGCGCAACGAGGTCGCTGTTCCCCTCGACCAGCACGACGGTGTGAGGCGTGGACACCTCACCATTACCTGCGCTGCACAGTTCTCGGTCAACCGCTTTCGACCCGCGCCAGTCTGCAATTCTGCGCCGATGCACGACGACGCGGTGCTTTTCGGTGACGCTGGTGCTGCCGCCCCTCGACTAGGGGATGCCGTGGTGGGCCTCGGCCAGCCATGACGGGTCGCATGTCCCGTTGTTGCTGCCCCCGGCGCTGAACGGGCGCCATAACGGATCGCATGTCCTGATGTTGCTAGAGCCCGCGAGGGCCGCCGCCTCTTGCTGCCGAAGGCCATCTGCTGCGGGCGTCCGCCGAACCGGCCGTGGGCCGGCCGCGGCGCCGGCCCCGACCAGCCACGTGACGCGGATCTCGCCGACGCCCGGTGATTTACATAGGCAACCTATGTAAACTCGATCCGTGACCACCCGGACGACGAGCGCGGAGACGGAGCGGCTGGCCGGCGCGCTGGTCACCTACTCCGCCCGGCTGGTGCGCGCGGTGAGCCGTCGTACCGCCCAAGAAGTGCCGGCGGCCACGCTGCGCCTGCTCTCCCAGCTCGAGGAGCTCGGCCCGGTGGGCGTCAGCCAGCTCGCGGTCGCGGACCGCTGCTCGCAGCCGACCATGTCCGCAGCCGTCAAGCACCTGACCGACAAGGGTTGGGCCCGCAAGGACGCGAACCCGGACGACGCCCGCTCGTGCCTGGTCACCCTGACCTCGGACGGCCTGGCGGTGCTGAAGGCGGCGCGCCGCCGCAACGCCGCCGTGGTCGCCGAAAGGCTTGCCGCCGATCCGCGGCACACCGAGGCCGACCTGGAGTCGGCCGTCACCTTGATCCAGCACCTGCTCGACAACATCCCCGACGAAGGAAACCAGTGACAAAGGCATCGTTCCTCAAGCAGCCACGTGCGGTGTGGGCGGTCGCGTTCGCCTGCGTGATCGCGTTCATGGGCATCGGCCTGGTGGACCCGATCCTCAAGCCGATCGCGGACCAGCTGCACGCCACCCCGAGTCAGGTGAGCCTGCTGTTCACCAGCTACATGGCGATCATGGGCGTCGCGATGCTGATCACCGGGGTGATCTCCTCGCGCATCGGTGCGAAACGCACCCTGATTGCCGGCCTCGCGCTGATCATCATCTTCTCGGCGGCCGCCGGCTCCTCCGACACCGTCGGGGCGATCGTCGGCTTCCGGGCCGGCTGGGGTCTGGGCAACGCGCTGTTCATCGCCACCGCGCTGGCCACCATCGTGTCCGCGGCTGTCGGCTCCACGGCCGAGGCGATCATCTTGTTCGAGGCCGCGCTCGGGATCGGCATCGCGGCCGGCCCGATCGTGGGTGGCCAGCTCGGCTCGATCACCTGGCGGGCGCCGTTCTACGGCGTCGCCGTGCTGATGACGATCGCCCTGGTCGCCACGGCGTTCTTCCTGCCGAAGACACCTCCCGCGCCGCGCAAGACCTCGTTGGCCGATCCCTTCAAGGCGCTCCGGTACCGCGGCCTGCTCACCATCGCGGTGACCGCGCTGTTCTACAACATGGGCTTCTTCACGCTGCTCGCGTTCGCGCCGTTCCCGCTGGACATGACCGCGAGCCAGGTCGGCTGGATCTTCTTCGGCTGGGGCCTGCTGCTCGCGTTCACGTCGGTGATCGCTGCGCCCTGGCTGGAGCGCCGCCTCGGGGCGATTCCCACCGTGATCACGTCGCTGGTGCTGTTCGGCGCCGACCTGGCGGTGATGGCGCTGCTGACGGAGTCGAAGCTCGCGCTGATCCTCGGCATCATCATCGCGGGCGCGTTCCTCGGCATCAACAACACGCTGATCACCCAGGCGGTGATGGGCTCTGCGCCCGTCGAGCGGCCGGTCGCCTCCGCGGCGTACTCCTTCGTCCGCTTCTCCGGCGGCGCCGTCGCGCCGTGGCTGGCCGGCAAGCTCGGCGAGAACGTCAGCGTCCACGCGCCGTTCTGGATGGGCGCCGGCGCGGTGTTCGTCGGCGTGCTGGTGCTGATGATCGGCAAGGGCGCCGTCGAGCGCGGCGCCAAGCAGATCCCCGCTGCTCACAGCGAGGAGGAGGCTGAGCTGGTCTCCGTCGCCGATGTGGACTAACCGCTCAATGGGTGACAAGCCTGTCACCCATTGACACTACAGATATCTCGGGCCATAGTCGGGCTCCTCGGAACAACTGCATAGCCCAAGGAGGCCCGACCTTGTCCGCACAACCCTCCAAGCGCGCCCTCGCCGGTGCGGTCGCGACCCTCGCCGCGATGGCGACCGCGACCGCGCTCGGCTCCACCGGCAGCGTCGCTTCCGCTGCCCCCTCGCACCAGCCGGACTATCCGACGCCTCAGCAGGCGCTGCCCAAGCGCGTGCACTTCGTGTCCAGCACGCACCGGATCGAGCCCGGCTACAGCGACGTCTCCCGGCACTTCACCCCGGACGGCATCCAGAAGTCCTACAACCTTCCCGCGCTGTACGACGAGGGGTACGACGGCTCCGGCACGACCATCGCCATCGTCGACTCGTTCGGCTACCCGCAGGCCGCCGCCGACCTCAAGGAGTTCAGCCAGGCCTATGACCTGCCGATGATGTGCGGGATGCCCGACGTCGCGTGCGACGACGACATGCCCACCTTCAAGACCCTGACCTTCGGCAACCACCAGGTGATGGATCCGCCACCGTCGAGCTCCCCCGGCCAGGAGAACAGCAACGCCTGGTCGATCGAGGTCGCGCTCGACATCGAGTACGCCCACACCGTGGCGCCGGGGGCGAACATCCTGCTGGTCACCACGCCGACCGCGGAAACCCTTGGTGTGCAGGGCTTTCCCACCATGATGAACGCCGAGCAGTACGTCGTCGACCACCACCTCGCCGACGTCGTCTCGCAGAGCTTCGGCGCCGCCGAGGACTCGTTCGGCTCCAAGCAGTCGCTGGAGAACCTGCGGCACGCGTTCGTGTCGGGCACCAAGGAGGGCGTCACCTTCCTGGCCAGCTCCGGCGACTACGGCAGTCTCGGCTTCAGCAAGCAGCCGGTCGGCCAGGGCGGCTCGACGCTCGACTCCCCGCAGGTCGGCTGGCCGGCCTCCGACCCGCTGGTGACCGCAGTGGGCGGCACCAACCTGTGCACGAGCCCGCTCGACGGCACGCTGGACTCGGAGCACCCGCCGACGATGTGCGAGAACAACCCCGGCGACCGAGAGGTCGGCTGGAACGGGTCGGGCGGCGGCTTCAGCCACGACTTCGCGCGGCCGCCCTACCAGGACAGCCTGCCCCAGGGGTCTGGGACCATCCCGACCACCGCGCGCGGCGTCCCGGACATCTCCATGGACGCCTCCTGCTACACGTGGGTGGCCGTCTACGACACCGCCCCCGGCTTCGACGGCTACTACGGGGTGTGCGGCACGTCGGCGGCCTCGCCGATGTTCGCCGGTGTGGTGGCCATCGCCGACCAGGTCGCCGGGCATGACCTCGGCCAGATCAACGACAACCTGTACCGGCTCGGCGACGGCCCGGGGGTCTACGACGTGACCACCGGCGACAACACGCAGGACGGTTCGGGCGTCGAGGGCTACCCGGCGACAGCCGGCTGGGATGCGGTGACCGGGCTCGGCAGCCCGGCAGACGCGCAGGCGTTCGTGCACGCGCTGGCGTCCAGCGACTAGCTCCGAGCGCCCTGGACAGCGAGGCCCGCGCCGCGGACGGCGGCGCGGGCCTCGCCGCGTTCACAGCCAGGTGTGCAGCCGCACCGTGGTGCCGGTGTCACACGAGCGCACCTGCACCAGGTCGCAGAGCTGGTTGGCGATCGAGACCCCGCGGCCGCTCTCGGCGAGGTCGAGGACCGGCTCCCGTCCCACCAGCGGGTCGGAGATCGAGCCGGTGTCGGCGACCTCGATGACGAGCGCGTTGCCGGTCTGCCAGGTCCGCAGCGTGCCGTGGCCGCCGGCGTGCTGGACGCTGTTCCCGGCGAGCTCGTGAGCGGCCAGCACCAGGTCGTCGGTCCGGTCCCGGTTCAGCGCCGCCTGGTCGCACAGCCGGCGCACCACCGACCGCAGCCCGGACAGGTCGGCCGCGTCGAAGACGATCTCCTGCGCATCCTCGGGAGCCGCGGACAACGGCCGGGTGAACTCCCGCATGGCGTCGGTACGACGGGCGTCCCCGCCGCCCTCCCGGGCGGACCCGTCGACGTAGGGATGCGTCGTCAGCACGTCGTCGATGACCTCGGGCGGCAGCGCCGACTCGTCGTACGGGCACAGCAGCCGCCACGCCGGACCGGCGTCGAAGGCGGTGTTGACCAGCGCCTCGTGGAGCCGGCACTCGTCGAGCTCGACCTCGCGCCGGCCCGGCCAGGCCAGCTCGCCGACCCCGCGCACCGGCCCGCGTCCGCCGAACCGGTCCACGAACCGCAGCCACTCCGGGATGATCCGCGCGGGATTGCGCCCGAGCGTGGCCATGTCCACGAAGGTGACCCGCGAGGAGTCGCCGCCGAGCGCGACCTCGAGAGCGGCGATCGCCTCCGGCGGCTCGGCGACCATCACCGGCTCACCCACCTCGAGCCCGTCGGCCACGAAGGGCAGCACGGCATCGAGCAACCCCCCGACACCGTTGCGATAGAGCACCGCCTGATGGCGGAAGCCAGTCATCGTGTCATCTGCACTGTGGTACATCGACCTGTCCCCCCGACAACGTACCTGCCCATGATG
>DASTWW010000209.1:0-11907 GCA_035765755.1 Nocardioidaceae bacterium | reverse complement strand
TGGTCGACGACTACGACGAGCTGCCCGAGGGGGTGCATGCGGCGGCGGAGGCGCATCTGCTGGAGAAGGCGGTCGAGTTCGACGCCCCGGGGTTGCGGATGTGCGGCAGGCGGTTGTTCGAGGTGGTCTGCCCCGAAGCCGCCGACCAGGCAGAAGGCGGCAAGCTGGCCGCGGAGGAGGAGAAGGCCCGGCGTACCGCCAGCCTGAGCATGCGCGAGAACGGGGACGGCACGGTGGAGGGCCGGTTCCGGCTGCCCGTGCTGCACGCGGGAGTGTTGCAGAAGGCGGTGCAGGCGCTGACCGCACCCCGCCGGATCGGCAGCGGTCGGAGCGACCCGGCCACCGGCACGAAGCTGCCCGGCCCGGTGCTGGCCGGTCAGGGGCTGATGGAGCTGCTGGACAAGCACCTGAACCCCGAGTCCATGCCGTCGGTGAACGGATCGGTGTTCACCGTGGTGGTCACCATCCCGTTGGAGTACTTGTGCACCGGTGTGGGGGTGGCGGTCTCCGACGTCGGAGTGCGGGTCTCCGCGGGGGAGGTGCGCCGGCTGGCCTGCGCGGCCGGGATCATCCCGATGGTGCTCGGCGGCGACTCCGTGCCGTTGGACCTGGGCCGCGAGCAGCGGCTGTTCTCCAGGGGCCAGAAGACCGCCCTCAACCAGGTGTTCGGCGGCTGCGCGGCGCACAACTGCGACCGGCCCCCCGCGTGGGTGGAATACCACCACAAGAAGCCCTGGTCCCGAGGCGGCCGCACCGACCTGCGCGACGGCCTGCCGCTGTGCCCACCCCACCACCACATGGCCGACCACCCCGAGTCCTGGACCATGCACACCCTGCCCACCGGCAAGATCCGCTTCCACCGACGCACGTGATTCCAAAACGAGTTGTGGCGAAGCCTCGGTGCGTGATTCCTTGGGCGTGAACCCAAGAGAGGACTCTGTTTGAACACCCTTGCCTACGACCGCGCGGGCCCGCGCGGGTCCGTTCCCGTCGTGCTCCTGCATGCCGGCATTGCCGACCGCCGGATGTGGGACCCGCAGTGGTCAGAGCTGACCGCCGAACGCGACGTGGCCCGGCTGGACCTGCGCGGCTTCGGTGACAGCACCGAGCGGCCGGACGGGCCGTTGTCGCCGGTCGACGACGTGCTGGCGACGCTCGCGGCGCTGGGCGTCGAGCGCTGCCACCTGGTGGGTGCGTCGTACGGCGCGGGGGTGGCCGTCGAGGTGGCGCTGACCCGGCCGGAGCTGGTCGCCTCGCTGTGCCTGGTCGCACCGGGTGGTGCGCTGATCGCCGAGGCGACACCGGACCTGCGCGGGTTCTTCGACGCGGAGCGGGCCGCGCTGGAGAACGACGACCTGGATGGCGCGGTGGAGGCCAACCTGCGGACCTGGGTCGACGGCCCGCAGCGGGAACCCGATGTGGTTGAGCCGTTGATGCGCGAGCAGGTCCGCCAGATGCAGCGACGCGCGTTCGACCTGACCATCGACTGGGACGACGTCGAGGAGAGCGAGCTCGATCCGCCGGCGCTCGAGCGGCTCGCCGAGGTACGGGTGCCGACCCTGGTGCTGATCGGAGCGCTGGACCTCGACGCGATCAAGGACACCGCCCGCCGAGTCTGCGAGGGCATCCCGGGTGCCCGCCGCGTCGACTGGGATGACACCGCTCACCTGCCGTCGATGGAACGCCCGGAGGACTTCATGTCCGTGCTCCGGGACTGGCTGCAGGACTAGGGCGTGGACCGGCTCACCGTCCAAGCCACGACCGACGCCACCGTGCTCATGGCGGCGATCGCCCGGCTGATCGACGAGGATCCGGTGGGTACCAGTGTGCTCGCCACCAACGCCGTACGCGCGATGGCCGATCCGGCTGCGATGAGCGACGCGTACTGGATGTGGGTCGCGGACGCCGCCGGAAGCCCGGTCGCGGGCGCGATGCACACGCCGCCGTGGCCGCCGCACCTGGCGACCAGCGACGTGGAAGCCGCCGTCGCGCTGGCCGAGCGCCTGGCCGAGTCGGGCCGAACGGTGACCGGTGTCGGCGGGATCCGCCCAGCCGCCGAGGCGTTCACGCGCCGGTGGGTCGAGCTCCGCCCGTGCCGGGTCCGTACCGCGCGGGCCGAGGGTGTCCACGAGGCCAGCACGGTCACCCCGCCGTCCGGGGTCCCGGGGACGTGGCGGGTCTCGGAGTCGGGCGACGCTCCGCTCCTGAACGACTGGGCACTGGGGTTCATCGCCGACATCGGGGACCCTCGGCCGGCTCGCGACGACCTGCTCACCACCCGGGCCGCCCGCGGGGAGATGTGGTTGTGGGAGGTCGGCGGAACGCCGGTGTCGATGGCCTACGCCTCGCCCGCGACCGGCGGGGTCAGCCGGGTGTCGTGGGTCTACACACCGCCGGCCCACCGCAAGCACGGGTACGCCAGCGCGCTCGTGGCTGTGCTCACCCGCAGCGTTCTCGAGTCCGGTGACCGCTGCATGCTCTACACCGACCTGGCGAACCCCACCTCGAACGCGATCTACCAGGCGGTCGGCTACCGGCGGATCGCCGACGCGGTGTCCCTCGCCTTCGTTCCGAAGTAGCCGGGAGGAGCAGCCCGGTGTAGTCCCCCTGGCCGGGGACAGTCCGCGTGACCAACTGTCCCGCCGGTCGTTCAGATTCTCATCGACGGCCTGATGTCCGGATCCGAGCACCGCGACCGGAGAGGCCGACTGACCGGCCTTGTACTCGGGGCCAAGGGGACTCCACACATGAACCATCACCTCAGGTGGGCCGCTATGCCTGCCGTCCTTCTCGTCTTCAGCGTCTACGGCGCGGCCGCGCCCGCGGACGCCCAGCCCGCCCAGGGCCAGCACGCGCAGGGCCAGTCCGCGCAGGGCCAGTCCGCGCAGGGTCGTGCTCATGCGAGCACCGACGCTGCCCGCCCCGCCCAGGGGACCGCCGGCAGCAACTCGTCCGGCACCACCTCGTCCGGCACCACCTCGTCCGGCACGGCCGCCCCCAAGACCGCCGACGGCTCGGGCACCTTCGACAGGCCGAACGACTGGCAGGCGCAGGCCGACCCGGACGGCATGGACAACGGCGGTGTCGACCAGCCTGGTGGCACCGGCGGGACGATCGGCTCACAGGACGGCAACAACGGCTCCGGGAATGACGCCGACTGTGAGGACGACAATCGGGGCCGGGGCGTTCCGGGTCACTGCAGGGACACGGACAACGCTGCGCAGCCCGCTGCCGTGACACCCGGTCAGCCCGCGGCTCCTGGCGTCCCGGCCGTCGCCCAGGCTGCGGGCCAGCCCGTCAGCCGGCCGGCCGCGCTGCCGGCCGAGGTACTCGGCATCTCCGCCATTCGACCGAGGACCCAGCCGAACCTCACCGCGGTTGGCCAGGTGGCAGGCATCTCCGCGTCGCTCCAGCCCAGTGCAGGCGTGCTGCCCAACACCGGAGCGGGCGATTCAGCTCCGCTCGGGGCGGCCGGTGTCGTGCTGCTCGCCGGTGGAGCGGGGCTGCTGCTCTGGCACCGTCGGTTGGCGGCCTAGCGCACGACCTTGACGCTGCCCCAGACCGCGGGGCCGCCCGGGTTGTGCAGCGGCCGTACGCCGTGGAGCGAGGGCACGCTGAGGTCCCAGTCGAGCCGGTAGCTCCCGGGCTGGTCAGGCGCCGGGACTTGCATGGCGAACAGCACGGTGTCCCCGGGCGCGATGGCTTCGACGGGCGCGCAGTTCAGGGCGTAGTCGAACTTCAGGACCAAGTTCGAGGTGAGTCCAGGCGATGAGCCGCTTCGGCGGCTCATCGCCTCGACGTACCCGGGGCACCGGTCCAGCGAGATGGCCGTGCTCGTCGGGTTGGTGAGGGCGACGCCGTACTCCAGCGTGGTGCCGACCCGCGCTGTGCGCAGCAGCCGGAGCGACGCCTGCAGGTCACCGAGCGGGTCGTGCGGCTCGGGTGCGGCGGGCTGCGGGACGTAGAACTTCGTCATCTGCAGGCCGCAGGTCAGGTCGAATGCTGGGGAGTGCCGAGTCACCCTCACCGTGCCGCCGCCTGGAAGAGAGACGTGGACGTGGTGGTACGGCGGACCGGCCGGCCCGCCACCGGGGCGAGAGGCGCACTCGGAGTCCGTCTCCAGGCCGAGAAAAGCGCTCTCGCCGGGGGCGATGTTGGCCGTTGGCTGGTTGGGGAAGTAGCTGCCCGCTTTGGCTGTGACGTCCCTGAGGCCGGGCTCGGAGGCCACGACCTCGGTCGGGTACCCCTTCAGCACACACGTGGTTCCGCTGGTGTTCTCGAACCTCAGCTGGATCAGCATGTGCCCGGTCGCGCCGTCGCCACGGGGCAAGAACCTCGCTGCGACATCTCCGGCCGTGCAGGGTCGTGCGTCCGTGGCCGGCGGTGCGGTGCGGGGGGTCGGCAGAGGCTGGTACGGCGGAGCGGGCTGGTCGATCCAGGGCACCGCTCCGTGCAACGAGTGGTTCACCACCGGTGCCGGCGACGAGTCGCCGCTCGTCGTACTCACGAAGGCGATTGCGGTCACGGCCGCGGCGGCTGCAACGACACCGGCGGTCGACCAGGCGACGGTACGACGGTGGCGAACCCGGTGTGCCACGTCCTCGAGCGCGACTTCCGGCAACGGCGGAGCCGCCGACTGCATCAGCTCGGAGAGCCTTTCCTCAACCTGCGTCACGTTTCACCTCCTCGTGCCAGAGCCCCTCGAGCGCTCGGCAGGCTCGCAGCTTCGCGACCGCCTTCGCGCTCTGGCTCTTCACCGTCCCGACCGAGCAGCCGAGTGCGTCGGCGGTCTGCGCCTCGGTGAGGTCGTCGAAGTACCGCAGCACGACGACCGCCCGCTGCCGTGGAGGCAGCGCCTGCAGCGCAGCTCTCACGGAGTGGCGCAGGTCGGCCTCGGCGAACCGGTCCCGCGCATCGAGTCGCTCCGGCAGTACCTCGACCGCCCGCTCGCCGCGCCAACGGCGGCGTCGCCAGGTGAGCAGGGTGGAGAGCATCACCTTGCGGACGTACGCCTCGGGCGCGTCCTTGCGCACCACCTGCGACCACCGGGTCCACGTCTTGGCGAGGGCCGTCTGCACCAGGTCGTGGGCTTCTGCCTCGTCGCCGGTCAGCAGCCAGGCGCTGCGCACCAGAGCAGGGGAGCAGGCCGCGACTAACTCGCCGAACCCGACCGGCTCCGCCACGTGACGCCCCTTTCGCTCAGCACTAGGACGACCCGGGAGCCGGAAAGGGTTGCCTCGCCGTCTCGTCCTCAGCCGACGGCGGCCGCCACCGGCGTCGACACCGCGGCCTGACGCACGGCGGGCGCCGAGGAGGGCTACATCTCGTCCGGGGCGCTGATGCCCAGCAACCCGAGCCCCTGCTCGAGGACGGCCAGGGTCAGCGAGCAGAGCGCCAACCGGGAGGCGCGCACGGTCGGGTCGGCGGCGCGCAGCACCGGGCATGCCTCGTAGAAGGTGGTGAACGCCTGGGCCAGGTCGAAGAGGTACGCGCACAGCTGGTGCGGCGCACAGGTGTGACCCACGTGGTCGACGGCCTCGCCGAAGCCGAGCAGCACGATGGCCAGGGCGCGCTCGGCCTCCTCGCCGATCACGACCGGGCCGCCCGGGTCCGAACCCGCCGAGTCGCCCGCCTCCGAGCCGGCCGGGCCGCCGGATCTCGGGGCAGCCGAGCCAGCCTTGCGCAGGATCGAGCGGATCCTCGCCGCGGCGTACTGCAGGTAGGGCCCGGTGTTTCCGTGCAGCGCCAGCATCCGGCCGAAGTCGAAGGTGTACTCGCTCTCGTGGGAGACCGAAAGATCGGCGTACTTCAGCGCACCGATCCCCACCTGCCGGGCGATCAGGTCGCGGTCGGCGGCGGGCAGCTCCGGGCGCGCCTGGCCGACCACCTCTGCGGCCCGGGCCACCGACTCGTCGACCAGGGCCATCAGCCGCACCGGCGCGCCCTCCCGGGTGCGGAGGATCTTGCCGTCCGTGCCGAGCACGTTCCCGATCCGGACGTGAGCCACCTCCACCCGCTCGGGCAGCCAGCCGGCACGACGGGCGGTCTCGAAGACCATCTGCAGGTGCAGCTCCTGAGTCGCGCCGATGACGTACAGCAGCCGGTCCGCGCCGAGGTCGTCGACGCGGTGCTTGACGGTGGCCAGGTCGGTGGTGGCGTAGCCGTACCCACCGTCGCTCTTGCGGATGATCAGCGGCACCGGCTTGCCCTCGCGCCCGGTGTACCCCTGGAGGAACACGCACAGCGCACCCTCGCTATGGGTGGCGATGCCCATCGACTCCAGGTCGTCGCAGATCCCAGGAAGCGCGGCGTTGTAGCCGCTCTCCCCGGCCAGGTCCTCGTCGGTGAGCGTGATGTCCAGGTCGGCGTAGACGCGGTTGAAGTACGACGTGGAGAGCTCGATCAGCTCACGCCACAGCCGGGAGGTCTCCTCGTCGCCGGCCTGCAGGGCAACCACGCGGCGACGGGCGCGCTCAGCGAACGACTCGTCGCTGTCGAACTTGACCCGGGCGGCCTGGTAGAAGCTGTTCGGGTCCTCGGTCAGCTCCCGCGCCTGCGCGGAGTCCTCACCGACGTCGAGCAGGTGCTCCAGGAGCATCCCAAACGGAGTGCCCCAGTCCCCGATGTGGTTCTGCCGGACCACCCGGTGCCCCAGGTGCTCCAGGATCCTGGCCAGCGCATCGCCCACCACCGTCGTACGCAGGTGCCCGACGTGCATCTCCTTGGCCACGTTCGGCGCGGAGTAGTCGATGACCACCGTCTGCTGTTCCTGCTCGGGCACGCCGAGCCGCGGGTCGTCGGCCAGCGCGTCGAGCTGCTCAGCCAGCCACTCCGGACGCAGCGTCAGGTTCACGAACCCCGGGCCACTGACCTGCGCAGGGAGGCAGACGTCGGCGACCTCGAGATGCTGCACCAGCCGGTCGGCGACCTCGCGTGGCGGCAGCCCGAGCCGCTTGCCCAGCGCCAGCGCCACGTTGGCCTGGTAGTCGGCGAACTGGGAGGGCCGGATGACGGGATCCACCGCGGCGTACTCCGGCGCGAAGCCCCCCGACAGCGCCGCCCGGAACCGGTCGGCGAGCAGGCGGGTGGGAGCCGTCATGGGCCAAGGCTACGGGGACGCTCTCGAGACGCTCGTCTCGCTCGCTCCTCGACCACCGATGGTTCGCTTCTCGATCAGCGGTGGCTCTGTTACCGAAGTGTGGAGGTGCGGAGGGGCGGCTGTTGCCAAGCCGTGGTCAGAAGGTCCGTAATGTTCTGGTTGTCAGTCACCCCGGGGGGAAAGCGACATGCACCGGGTGCCGACGCGGTGGGGGTGTCCTGGTGGAGCCATACCCGGGGGGGCGTGGCTCTGCCAGGACAGAAAAACCCAGGCCGACCTGGCTCCGGGCGGGGCACCGACGTTCCTCCTCCCAAACCGAACGTCGCTACCTCGCCCGGGCCATGCCGGCCGGGTTCACCGACCGGGTCAACCGGCCCAGATCACGGCTCGCCGGACGAGACGCTTCTCGCGAACCCGGGCGCAGCCTGTTTCGTCACCTTATGCTCATGCGCATGGGGAGGACCGTGCTTGTCGTCGAGGACGACGAGGGCATTGCGGTGCCGCTGGTGCACACGCTGGAGCGCGAGGGGTACGACGTGGTGCGCGCCGACGCGGGCGAGCCGGCTGTCGAGCGTGCCTGCAAGGGCGACATCGACCTGGTCATCCTCGACCTCGGCCTTCCCGACATCGACGGCCTGGAGGTCTGCCGACGGATCCGGTCGGCCGGCATGGACTGCGCGATCATGTTCCTCAGCGCGCGCTCCGGTGAGCTCGACCGGGTGGTCGGGCTTGACGTAGGGGCCGACGACTACATGACCAAGCCGTTCGGGCTGGCCGAGCTGCTGGCCCGCGCCCGGGCCCTGCTGCGCCGGAGTGCGCCGCGACCGGTGAGGGCCGTGCCCGGCACCGACGAGGGCCTGGTCGTCGACGTGAACGCCCGGCGGGTGCAGGTCGGCGACGTCGAGGTCGCGCTCACCTCCAAGGAGTTCGACGTGCTCGCGCTGCTGGCCCAGGAGCGGGGTGCCGTGGTCACCCGGGAGCGGCTGATGGACGAGGTCTGGGACAGCAACTGGTACGGCTCCACCAAGACGCTCGACGTCACGGTGGGGCGGCTTCGGCAGAAGCTCTCCGACAGCGGGTCCCCCTCCCGGGTGGTGACGGTGCGCGGGGTCGGCTTCCGGCTCGACGACAGGGGTGGGGACTGATGAGCATGGCGACCTTGGAGCAGCCGGAGAGCGGGCCGGTCGCCGACCGGATCGCCGGCGACCTGGTGCGCGCCGGCCTGGTGCGCGAGGAGGACCGCGCGGCAGCCAGCCGGGTGGTGGCGAACGGGATGCGCGACGCGCGCGTCGTGCCTCCGCCGCGGCCCGCCGAGCAGGCACCACTGCGCCGCCGGTTCGCCGAGATCGCCGGCTACGTCGGCGCGGCGCTGGTGCTCGGGGCGGTCGGGCTGTTCTTCGGCCAGCAGTGGTCCTTGCTGCCCCACGGGGCGCGGGTGGCGATCCTCGCGGTGGCCGCGGTCACGCTCGCCGCCGTCGGGCTCGGACTCCTGGCCAGGCTGCCTGGCCCGCGCCGCGACGCGATCGCCTCCGTGCAGAGTCGGCTGGCGGCGGTGCTGCTCGGAGCGGCCGCGGTGTCTGCGGCGTTCGCGGTCGCGGTCGCCGTCGGGCCGGGTCCCGGCAGGGGCGCCGGAGCCTTCGCGGCCTTTGCAGTCACCCTGCTGGTGGCCGGGCTGCTCGCCTACCTCGCAGTGCCCAGCAGCGTCGGCCAGGTCATCGTCGCGGTGGGCGCTGTGGTGCTGGTGCCGTCCGGCCTCGAGCTGGTCGGGGTGTCGAACTCGCCGGCGACCGGGCTGGTCCTGGTCGCGGTCGGGATCGGCGTGCTGCTGCTCGCTGAGCTCGGCGGCTGGCGGCCGGTGCTGACCGCCCAGGTGATCGGCTGCCTGGTCGCGTTCGCTGGGGCACAGGTGCCGGTGGCCGGGTCGGCGCATCCGTGGGTCGGGTACCTCGCCACGGCGCTCCTCGCCGCCGGGGCGTTCGCCACCTACGTCGTACGGCGGGCGTGGCCGTACCTCGTCCTGGGGGTGGTGGCCACCACCGTCGCGGTCCCGGAGGCGCTCACCGACTGGACCGGCGGATCGCTCGGCGCCGCCGGTGCGCTGCTGGTGGCCGGCGTAGCGCTGCTCGGCGCCTCGCTGGCCGGGCTGCGGCTTCGCAAGGAGGTCACCGGCCAGCAGCCGAAGCGGCACCGCGTAGCCTGACCCGCGTGGATCTGCCTCGCCTCGGAACGCTGACGTCCCTGCCCGCCCTCGACGTGCCCGACCTGCTGGCCAAGCCGGTGGCCGCGGCGCTGGCCGACTGGCCGCACGCCGCCGCGGTAGCCGTAGCCGAGATCGACCCGGAGCTGGCCGACACCGCCGCGTGCTCGGAGGCCTACCAGGTGCCGATGGACGCGGGCGCGAACTGCGTGGTGGTCTCCGGCCGGCGCGCCGGGGAGGAGCGGGTGGCCGCCTGCCTGGTCCGCGCGGACACGCGCGCCGACGTCAACAGCCTGGTCAAGCGGCGGCTCGACGTGCGCAAGGCGTCGTTCCTGCCGATGGACCGCGCGGTGGAAGAGAGCGGCATGGAGTACGGCGGGATCACGCCGGTCGGCCTGCCCGAGCTGTGGCGGCTGTTCGTGGACGCCGCGGTGCTCGACGTGCCGGCGGTGCTGATCGGGAGCGGGGTACGACGTTCGAAGCTGATCGTCCCGGGCCATGTCCTCGGTGAGCTGCCCAACGCCGAGGTCGTGGAGGGCCTCGGCATCTGAGTTGTCAGGCTGGTGACCGCCTATAGCCGCCTATAGCCGGTCATGCGCCTGACAAGTCAGCCCAGCCGGGTCAGCGGCGGCCCAGTCGGGCGATGCACCGGCTCGGTTCGACCATCGGCTCCAGCACGTCGGCCCGCACCGGCGCGCCCATCTGGTCGAGCATCCCCTTCATCAGCCCGAGGTGCACCGAGCAGACCACCTCGGTGTGCCGCTCGGCGACCTCCAGGAACGGGCAGTGGCTGACCTCCAGCCGCAGCCCCTCCTCGTCGTCGACGGGACGGGACTCGAACCCGACCCGGTCCAGGTTGTCGACCAGCGTCTCGAGGGCGCTCTCCTCGGCCATCTTCTGGAACGGGGGCGCCGGCTCGGTGAGGAACCGGCCCCAGGCGGCGCCGGCCTGCTCGGCGGCGGTGGACGGCCGGTCCACCTGGTCGGCGAGGAAGCTGGTCAGCACCTCGGCGAGGAACCGGTAGCTGCGCCCCTCGGCGGCCGAGCCGGCCGTGGTCGCCGAGTACAGCAACCGCGGCCGTCCCGGGCCGGTCCGCTCCTCGGGCCGGCGAGTCACCAGGCCGGACTCCTCGAGCGTGTCGAGGTGGAAGCGGACGGTATTGGCGTGCAGGCCGAGGCGCCGCGCGGCGTCGGCGGCGGTGATCGGCTCGCCCACGTCCCGGAGCAGGGTCAGCACCTGGAACCGCGTCGGCCCGAGCCCGCGCGCCGGGTCGTCCCCGGACGGTGGCCAGGTGTGCCGGACCGGGGTCCGGGGCCGTTGGGTATGCGAGCTCATCGACGTCATCGTGGCATGTCCGGGCCGGGAGCGTCCGGAACCCCGGGCATTCGTGATCCTCACCGCCCGAGCAGCGGGGTGCCGTGCAGTGCCTGGAACCGGCGCATCTCGCGGTAGCCGTACTGCGACACCCACGAGTGGTCGGGCGGGTCGACGACTCGCGTGGGCTCGGTGGGACGGGGCAGCTCGGCGCCGGGGTCGAGGTTCCTCGCCACCAGCTCGTCGCCCAGCCGAGCGATGGCGTCCTCGCCGAAGATCGGCCCGTGCTCGTCGACGTACAGCACCGGCACGACCTCCTTGCCGGTGTCCCGCCACTCCTTGCGCCACCGCCGGGCCAGCCGCCACGCGGTGCTGGTCACCGGGCCGCCGGTCACGTCGACCGCGTAGCCCCAGTCGCGCAGGCAGTCACTCTCGGAGTTGCCGGACCGGATGGCGTCCACCAGCAGGGTGCGCACCAGCCGGGGGCTGCCGATGTCCAGGCCGTGCACCCAGAATGCCTCGAACAGCCGGCTGTGCGCCTGGTCGGCCACCCCCGCGCCGTACGCCTCGGCGTAACCGGACAGTGCGGCGGCGGTGTAGGGCACGAAGCCGGCCAGGGAGTACGGGTAGAGCTCGCCGGGCAGCAGGGACCGCTCGACCCGGTCCATCTCCTCGCGCAGGCAGGCGAACCGGGTGTCCCCGTGCCGGCCCCCGTGTCGGCTTGGGCGGCGCGGCTCGTGCTCGACGGCCCGCCAGTCCACCACGACCCCGTGGCCGGCGAGCCGCCGAGCTCGGCGCTCCGCGAGGTAGCTCCAGGGGCAGTTGAAGTCCCCATAGATCCGCAGCTGCCGGGCGGTACCCGGTACGTCCTCGGCCATCTGGCGCCTCCCTTGCGCTCGTCCCATTCATTTTTATAAACTCTTTGGACAAATAGCAAGAGGGAGGTGGGCATGACCTACGTGATCGGCGAGCCGTGCATCGACGTCAAGGACCGGGCCTGCGTCGACGAGTGCCCGGTGGACTGCATCTACGAGGGCGGGCGATCGCTGTACATCCACCCCGACGAGTGCGTGGACTGTGGCGCCTGCGAGCCGGTGTGCCCGGTCGAGGCGATCTACTACGAGGACGACCTGCCGGCCGACCTCGAGCCGTACAAGGATGACAACGCCCGGTTCTTCGCCGAGCCGCTGCCCGGTCACGACGCGCCGATCGGCTCACCCGGGGGTGCGGCGAAGCTCGGCGTGGTCGACGGGGACACCGAGCTGGTCGCCGGTCACCCGGTGCGGGAACCCGACCC
>DASTWW010000208.1:0-12583 GCA_035765755.1 Nocardioidaceae bacterium | reverse complement strand
GCACCGGGGCGGTCTGGCGCAGGTCGGGGTAGCCCAGCAGCGCGGCAGCGCCGAAGACGAGAGCGCTGAGCACGATGCCGCCCAGGCACATCACCACGCACATCTCCAGGAAGTGCAGGACGAACCAGGCGACCGGGTAGGGCACCAGGTCGCGCCGGCGCCGGACCTACGGCCCGACGCCCTGTCACCTCGGGATCACTTCAGAGCCGAGGAGATCACGGCAGCCAGCAGGAACGCCCAGCCGCCGGTCAGCTGCCTTGCACCGATCCGTGGCGCAGGCAGCGGTGGCGTCGGCCCGGACAGGATCAGGAACGCCGGTACGCCGACGGGCGCTGCGGCCACCACCAGCCAGAACCAGGCCCACCTGGTCGCCCGCCACGGCTGCGGGCCGTTGCCCAGCAGGAACGCGACCGCCACCCACAAGAACAGGGCCGCGAAGCCCATCCAGCCCGGCAGCTGCCACCCGAGCACGCTGAACGACGACGTGGACCGCGGGACAGCCACGACGCGCACCCCCGGCCGGATGGCGGCCAGTCGCGCACCGACGCCCTCGGGGATGACTGCGGTGGCGTCCCATCTGGACGCATGGCCCGCTGGCTTCGGCGGCCGCGCTTCGACCACGTTCGTCTGGTAGCCGACCAGGCCGCGGCGCCAGTGCACCTCGACGACCGAGAACCCTCGCTGGTGCGGCGGCAGACCGCCAGCGACCCGCACCAGGTCCACGTGCCCGGCGGCGACGTCGCTCTCCAGGCGCTGGAACGACGAGGTCCGTTCACCGGCCGCCAGCGCGATGACGACCAACGCGAGCCAGCAGCCGATGAGCACCAGGCGCAGCACGCGCCAGGTGCCGGCGCTGGACCCAATGCCCCAGCTCGGCCCGGTCGCCGTGTCCAGAATCGGATCGCCCAACCCGCCGATCCCCGCGTCCCCCGCCACATGCGGAGTGTAGGCCGGTCAGAGGTACCACTCACTCCATTCTGTCCGGAAGTCCCCAGCAAGAGCGGCGGCCGGCGGACACGTAGCCTTCGCGGCGCGGTTCATGGCACAGGAGCACGGTGACGTCGTGCCTGAGGCCGGAGGATGGCCAGCGGACGCCGCGATCGGCCCGCTCGGTCGCTCACGCATCGGTCCAGACAAGTTCAGGCAGGTCCGACCGTGAAGGTGGACATGACGGGGTGGCCCTCTCATTTGCACCCCAGGTCACTTGCGATCGTCTGCGACACGCGGACCATGAAGGAGAACAGCCCCTTCGACATGCGACCGGAGGCAGCCCGAAGAGTCCGAGCCCGTCGAGAGGCGTTCCTGCATGAGTCCCACCACTCAAGGCACCGGCGTCATCCTGGTGCCGCGTCAACGTGTTCCCGCCGAGGTTCCTGCCCCGCCTCCGAACCTGGTTCTTCGTGACCGCCTCACGGCGTTGCTGCACAAAGGCGTCGCCGGTCCCTTGACGCTGGTGACCGCGCCGGCGGGCACTGGCAAGACGGTGGCGGTCGCTGCGTGGGCGCGCGCCGAAAGGCCACCTGGGCCGGTGGTGTGGGTGCGCTGGGACAGCCGCGCCGGCACGTTACGTGGGTTTTGGCGGCAACTGGTGGCCGCCCTGCGCGGCTGCGGCATCATCGTCCCCGACGCGCCGCCGGCTGACGGCTCGCAGCGGGATCACGCCTTCTTGTTCGCTCTGGCCGCGCTCCTGGTGGAGCGCCGCCGGCCCCTCGTGCTTGTCATAGACGCGGATGCCGTGCTTCCGAACGGCGCCGCCGGGGGGCTGGACTTTCTGTTGCGGCATGCCGACGACAGGCTGCGACTGGTGCTCCTGACGCGGGACGACCCGGGCATGCCGCGTTACCGTTACCAGCTTTCGGGCGGGCTGACCGAGATCACGACGTCGGAGCTGGCCTTTGCCCACGATGAGGCGGCCAAGCTGCTCGGCAGCCGAGGGCTCGATCTGCCCGACGGTGTCGTCGAGCAACTTGTGGCGCGCACGGAAGGGTGGGCCGTCGGACTGGTCCTCGCCGCGGTGCTTCTGGCACAGCACAGCGACCCCTTGGCCGTCGCCGAGACGATCACAGGTGACAGCGGACCCATCGGTGAGTACCTGCTCGACGAGGTGCTCGATGCACAACCGCCCGGTGTCCGTCGGCTGTTGCTGAGGACCAGTGTTGTGAGAGTCATGGAACGCGAGCTCGTGGAGGAGCTGGTGGGTCCTCCGGGTAGCCGAGCGCTCGCGTTCCTGACCAACAGCAACGCCTTCATCGAGCCGGTCCCTGGGCACTCGGCTTCCTACCGATACCACCCCTTGTTCGGTGAGCTGCTCCGCGCAAGGTTCGCCTACGAGGATCCCGAAGCATTCCTCAGGACCCATGGGCTCGCGGCAGCCTGGTACGCGCGCAACGGGCAGGTGGCTGACGCGGTCCGCCATGCGATCAGCGCCGGTTCCTGGGTCGACGCAGCTGGCTACGCCGTCGACGGGTTGGCGATCTCGGACCTGCTGGCGCCAGTGCCGACGGCCGTGGGTCAGTTGTTGCAGGCGATGCCTGGGTCCGTGCCGGGGAGCAACGTTGCCCTGGTCCGCGCTGCGCTGGCCGCCGCAACGGGTGATCGCTGGAGTGCCGGTCGGCTCCTTGCGGAGGCTACTCGGGAGCTGGGCCCAGCGGGGCCGTCGCCTGCGCAGATGTTCGCAGCGGCGCTGGTGCGTACCCAAGTCGTCGAGGGCCCGGCGGCCGCAGTCGCGGCCGCGGCGACCTGTGAGCAGCTCGTCCCGAACCAGCCGGCACCGCGGTCCGGGCACCGTCAGGCGGTCGCGCCGTTGCTCGCCAGGGTTCGGGGATCCGCCCTCGTTGCTCTCGGCGACCTCATGCGCGCTGCGCGTGCCTATGCAGGCGGCGCCAGTACGCCGACGTCAGCCGGATCGGCCTGGGCCCGCATCGACTGCCTGGGGCATGAGGCCTTGATCGCGGCCTGGACCGGTCGGCTTCGCACCGCCACGGAGCTGGCCGACCAAGCCCTCGACATCCATCACCAAAGCGGAGAGCCGACAGGATCGGGCATCGGGGCCGCGGAGACCGCCCTGGCCTGGGTGGGTGTCGAGCGGCAGAACCTGCCAGGGTTCCGCCGCCACGCCATCCGTGCCGAAGCGCCGCCGCCCACCTTGAGGACTCCCCTCGTCACCGTAGCGATGGCTATTGCCCGGTCTCGGGCGCTGGGGCAGCAGGGTGAGTATGCCCGAGCCCGCAGCCTTCTGGAGAACGAGGATCTTCACCGGTCCCACGTCCCGGCGTGGCTACGCGGGCATCTCCAAGTCGAGGAGGGGACTCTGCTGCTCTTCGAGGGAGATGCCAGCGGTGCGTTGGAGCGGAGTGCCCAGCTCGATACACCGGCCCCCGAGGCGCTTCTGCTCGAGGCCCAGGTAGCTCTCGCCCGCGGCCAGAACCGCCCGGTTCCCGATCAGGTCCTCGGCAACGACCAGGTGTCCATCTCCACTCGCATCAGCGGCCTGCTGACCGAGTCGGCACGGCTCGCAAGGAAGGGTGAGGAGCTGCAAGCCACCCGGCTGGCAGACAAGGCGCTGTGCCTGGCTGCGCCTGAAGGCCTCCGACGACCCGTGCAGCAGGCGCCGGGAGAGGTCCATCGCCTGTTCGAACGCCACCCTCAGCTGCTCGATCGCCGGCCATGGCTGGGAGAGCGTCGATCTGCACGCGACGGCGTCGTCGTGGAGCCATTGACCCCCCGCGAGCTCGAAGTGCTGTTCCTGGTGGCCGGCATGATGAGCAACGACGAGATCGCCGGACGCATCTTCGTGTCGGTGAACACTGTGCGCACGCACGTCCGCTCGATCCTGCGCAAGCTCGGTGCCACCAAGCGCAGCGAGGCAGTCCGCGTGGCCAAGGAGCTGGGGATCCTTCCCCCTCAGATCTGAACGCCGGCAATACACGAATCATCCGCCCTGGACGATGCATCGAGGGCTGTTCTGCAGTCTGCTGGTCACCTCCGCAACCGAATGGAACGACGGAATTCGCAAGTCAATCGGCGTGAGGCAGAGGGCTGGACATGAGAATCGTCGTCTCTCTCAGTGGTGCAATGCCGAGAGCAGCCACCGGTTATACGCCAGCAGACCTGCCTTCTCTGCAGCCGGGATTGGGGAACGCGCTCGCACCCCTTACGCGGGAGCATGATCTCGTGATCCACACGGGGGGCGACGTGGGGCGGCCCGAGTTGAGCGAACCGGCCGCGTGCGCGGAACCGGTCCACGCAGACGTCGCTGGTTTGCTGTCGCTGGAGCGAGAGCTGCACAACGCCCTGCCGGCCACGAAGCCTGTTGCCGTTCTCCTCGCACTGGTCGAACTGAACCCAGCTGGCACCGCCCCCGCGCTGCCTCGCCGAATCCTGGACACGCGTCCAGTCGAGTGGCTGCTCGCGCAGAGCTGTGTCGTTCTCTGCTCAAGTCCCGCAGCCGTGGCCTACGTAGCGGGCCACCGCCAGCTGAAGGCCGTTGATGTGTCGATCGACGCGGATGAAGCCAGCGCAGTGCTGGCAGAGGATCTCGCGGCCGACCTGCTGGTCATGGTCACCGCCAGCCCTCTGCAGGACCGAGGCCTGCTGCCACATCAGCGTCGGACTTCCTTGCGCCCAGAGCACATCGCCACCGGCACCCTGCCCGCCCGCGAACAGGCCCGGGTACGGGCCGCCGCCCGCTTCGCGGGAACCCGTGGCCGGACCTCGGTGATCGCTACGCGGGAGGAACTGCCCCAGATCCTCCCCGCCGGCCGCGGACTCTGGATCGAGACTGCCTAGCTGAACCGGTACGGGTGAGGACACTGCCCTACGTGATGACGGTCCGCGGCAAGAGAGCGTCCATGGCGACCATCACCCTCAGCACCGCGGCGAGCCCGAGTGCCCAGCCCGAGAATGAACTCGCCCGCCCTGATCGGTGGTGCAGCCGAGTTGCGCTGCGGCAGACCGCTCTTTTCCACATCCGGGTTGCCGATGCCGTCCTTGCAACCGAACGACGTGCGCCCCGATGGCAGCTGGTAGCAGCCCTGCCGCTGGTCGGGGTCGCACCACCGCTCGGCGCCGGGAAGCGCCCGGCCACGTCGGGGATGTCGTAGCGCTGGACCCACATGCTGTGCCGGCGCCTCCCAGGTGGGCTAGACAGTCGCGATCCGGGCATCACCTGCCGCCTGGGCCGGGTCCTGGGACAGGCGCCCAGAGGCCCTTCTCCTCTGGGCCCGCCGTCGCCACGTGCGCCTACTGGTGTGAGGAGGGGATGGGCGAAGGTGATGGCGATGGGTAGGTACAGGGATCTGTTGGAGCGGTACGTCGCGTCGTACAACGCGGGCGACCTCGATGGCGTGATGGATCTGTACGCCGAGGATGCGGTCCAGCTGATGCCCGACGGGAGGTTCACGGGCAGGAGTGCCATCCGGGAGCGCCTGGCCCGGGAGCTGGCCGCGTTCCCCGATGTGGACTTCAGCTTCAGCAGCTTCGTCGAGCAGGACGACACGTTCGCCGATGAGTGGGTCTTCGAGGGCACCCACAGCGGGCCGCTCGTGCTGCCCGACGGCACCGAGCTGCCGGCCACCGGCAAGCGGGTGCAGATGAAGGGCATGGAGCTCGTGCGGGTCCGGGACGGGAGGATCGTGGTCGACAATCTCTACTACGACAACCTCTCCGTGGTGGCCCAGCTCGGCCTCACCCTCAAGGCGTCGACACGACCAAGGAGGAGCCGTGGGACATCTCGAGGTCCCATGGCTCCTGAGGACGGGACCGAGTGCGACGTTCATGAGACCTGCCTGGACGAAGCCGGGCTGCTCGAGCACAACCCGCATGTGATGGATGCACGCGCGATCCTCTGCGAGAAGTACGCCTACGGCCACCAGATGACCGCTTGCGGCGCGATCTCCCCGCAGCTCAAGGAGCTGGCTGCGAAGCACGCCGGCGGGATGACGGTGTACTCCTTCCTGCAGGGACTGGACACCACCGCCGCCGTCTAGCACTCGCCCGTCCGGATCACTCCGCGCAGTCTCAGGATTCACGGGTGCTTCCGCAGCCTAGGCTGGAACCAGCTTCGAGGCGGGCAGCCACTCCTCGGTCAGCACCCAGCGTCCCGCTGCGCTGAGGGAGAGGTACACGACCCGGCCCTCCCAGCTCTCCCCGGCCTGGCGCCACTCGGCCAGCAGTCCGGGGCGCTTCTCACCCTGGTCGAGCGCGCCCGCACCGCCCGTGACCCAGCAGTGCCTGCCCGGACACGGGTCTTCTGGCGGGCGGCCGAGCACGACCCGCTCCGCCATCGGGATTCCTCCCCGGCGCCTCTGCATACCACCCGCCACGGTGCCAGGATCTCATGGAATCGAACAGTCGTTCTATTCCCCCGTCATTCCGGGCGCCCGTCTGTGGCACGGGATGCCACGCGGTGTTGTCGGCCAGTGTTGTCGGCCAGCAGGGTGATGGAAAGTGGTCACAGCCAGCACCGATTCGGCTCCGAGCCATGCCATCTGTGACCACTCTTCACCGGCAAGGGGCCTCTCGACGCGCTGGCCATGAAAGTGGTGGAAAGTCGGGCGTACCACGGCGGTGATCCGGGTCATTTCCGCCACTTCTCGGCTTTCGCCCGTCGCCGAGATCGGGCCCCCCGTCACGACGCCGCGGGTCCCAGCCGGACCAGGTGCAGCAGGGTGGTGAGGGCGTCGCGGAGCTTGTCGTCAGGCACCTCGGCGTTGAGGCCGACCCGGATCCCGTGTGCCGGGCGGGTGCGGTCGGCGAGGTAGTCGTCTCCGGGCGCCACCAGGATGCCTTCGTCGCGGGCGGCGGCCACGAAGGATCCGGCCGACCAAGGGGCGGGCAGCTCGATCCACAGGTGGGGTGACGCGGTGTCGCCGTACCCCTGCAGGTCGGCGAGCACCTCGCGGGCGAGAACACTGCGCTCGCGGCAGGCCGTCACACGTCGTCGCGCGATCTGCTCCGCCGTACCGTCGCGCACCCAGCGAGCCACGACCTCGCCGAGAAGAGGTGCGGTCAACCAGGTCGAGGCACGAAGCGCGGCCGCGAGCCGCGGATAGGCGAGCTGGGGGGCACCCAGCATGCCGACCCTGAGTCCTAGGGCCAGCACCTTCGCCGCGCTGGCGATGTAGCACGTGCGGTCCGGGGCGAGGACTGCCAGCGGATCGGGGCGGTCCGGGGCGAGCGGGCCGAGCGGGTCATCCTCGATCAGCCAGAGGTCGTTGCGTCCGGCCAGCTCGGCGAGTGCTTCTCGACGCGCCGCCGGCATGGTATGACCGCGCGGGTTGTCGAAGTTGGGCTGGACATGGACAGCTCCGACCGGCTCGCGGGAGCAGACGTCGTCGAGCGCGGCGGGGATCATCCCGTCCTCGTCGCTGTCGACCACCACCAGCGGCAACGACAGTGCCCTGGCCGCCGCGATGAGGCCAGGATTGGTCAGCGCCGTCGTGGCCACCTCCGAGCCGGCGGGTACCAGGGCGAGCAGGCACAGCGTTATCGCGTGCTGGGCGCCCGCGGTCAACAGCATGTCGTCCGGCGTGGGGGCGAACCCGCCGTGGGCGACCCAGGCCGCGGCGGCCGCCCGGTGCTCGCGGTGATCCGCGCTGCGCTCGGTGTCGGTCACTGTCTGCAACGCGACGGGGTCGTTCGCAAGGGACCGCAGCGTCGCCGCGAGCCGCTCGGCCGGCGCCGGCCCAGCCGCGATCGGCGGGTGCAGCGCCGCCAGGTTGACGGTGCTCGACCGGGTGGCGGCGAGACCGAACGCGTCGCGCACGTACGTACCGCGGCCGACCTCGCCACCGACCAGCCCGCGTCGCTCCGCCTCCGCGTAGCCGCGAGCGATCGTGCGCACCGTCACCCCGAGCTCCCCGGCGAGGGCGCGGTGCGTGGGCAGCCGGTCACCCGGGGTCAGCAGGCCGCGGGCCACGTCGTGGGCGATGGCGTCGGCCAGCGCGACGTAAGCCGGCCGGTCCTCCGCCAGTCCACCGGGCCGCCACGTCGCCTCCCACGCCATGGTCCCATCCTGTCGGGTGTCATTCATTTGACTTGACTCCATGATTGAATCCCTTCTAGGGTTTCAATCATGGCATGGATCGATGAGGGCGGGGCAGCCGAATGAGCGGACAGCGCGTGGAGACCGACCTCGAACCGGCCGAGCGCGGCCTCCACTGGCGCGGCGGCTTCGGCCGGATCTGGGGGTCGATCGCGGTCAGCCTGATGGGCACCCAGGTATCGCTGCTCGCCCTGCCGTTGACCGCGCTCGCCGCACTCGACGCCTCCCCCAGCCAGGTCGCCCTTCTCGCCGCTGCGGGCACCGCCCCGTTCCTGGTGTTCGGGCTGCCGGCCGGTGCGTGGGTGGACCTGTGGTCCCGGCGTGCCCTGCTGGTCACCACCGACGTGCTGCGCAGCGTGCTGCTGGCCAGCGTGCCCCTCGCCTGGCTCGTCGGGATGCTGACGCTCGGCCAGCTGTACGTGGTCGCGTTCGGTATCGGGTCGCTCAGCGTGCTGTTCGACGTCGCCTCGTTGACCGTGCTGCCCGAGCTGGTGCCGCGAGGCCAGATCGCGGCCGCCAACGGCCGGCTCGAGGCCGCCCGCGCGGTCGCACAGACCTCGGGCCCGGGCCTGGGTGGCGTGCTGGTGCAGGTGCTCACCGCGCCGCTTGCCGTCGCGATCGACGCGCTAAGCTACCTGGCCTCCGCCGTCCTGCTTCGAGGTCTTCCCCGCGTTCCTGCCCCGGAACGGCCGGCCGAGCGTGAGCCCCTCGCGCGCCAGGTGACCGCGGGCCTCGCGTTCTGCCTGGGGCACCGCTACATTCGACCCCTCGCCCTGGGCGCCGCCTGGATGAACCTCTGGGTCGAGGCATTTCTGGCCATCCTGGTTACCTACGCCGTGCGGGACCTCGGGCTCTCCGCCGCGGCGACCGGCATCGTGCTCGCCGCCTCGAACGTCGGCTACCTGCTCGGCTCACTTCTGGTCCCACACCTCAACCGCGCCTGGGGCATCGGCCGTTCGATCGCCCTCGGCGCGGCACTCCAGGTCGGGTTCGTGGTCGCGACCTTCGCGCGGTCCGGGCACCCGATCCTCTGGCTCACCGTCGGCCTGGCGATCAGTGCCGCCGGCACCGGCGTCTGGAACGTCGACGCGGTCAGCCTCCGGCAGGCGACCACGCCGGCGCCGATGCTGGCCCGCATGAACGCCAGCAACCGGTTCCTGATCTGGGGCACGATGCCGCTCGGCGCGGCCCTCGGCGCATGGCTGGCGAGTTGGACCGGGCTGGCCGACACGGCCCTGCTCGCCGCGGTCGCCGCGCCGTTGAGCGCACTGCCCGTGGTGTTCTCCGCCGTCCGCGGCGTGGATGCGATGCCCGACCACGAACCCGCGCTGTTGCTCGACGCCCGAGAGGTCGCCGCGACAGGAGGCGTGCTGTGAGCGCCGTCGCGGTAGGTGCCGCACTGTGTCTCTTAGGCCTGGCCGCCACGTTCCAGGCAGCGCTCGCCCTGGGGGCGCCCTGGGGACGGGTCGCGTACGGCGGACGGGCCGCGGCCGAGGATGGCCGGCTGCCGGGGCGGTTGCGCGTCGCCAGCGGATGCACGGTGCTCGTGCTGGCCGGGGCTGCCTGGGCGCTGCAGGCCGACATCACGCCCGCGAAGTGGACCTTGACCGCGCTGTTCGCCGTGAACACCGCAGCGAACCTGACCGGGGCGCACCCGGTCGAGCGGTGGGTCATGTCCGCCGGCACCCTTGCCCTCACCGCCGCCTTTCTGATGCTGTCGCTGACATGACAGAGGCCGAGGAATGGATCCGGCCGCGACGACGGGAAGGGCTTCGATTGTCGTGAACACCACTGATCTCGTGCGGTCGTTCTACGCCGACTTGTGGAACCGGTGGGACGACACGGCCGTCGACTCGGTCCTGGCCGACGACTTCAGCTTCCGTGGATCGCTCGGAGACACGACCAGCGGCCGTGACGGATGGCGGCGGTATCGGGACCTCATCCACGCCGGCGCCAGCGACTTCCTCAACGAGATCGAAGCCCTGGTCGTCGACGGGGACCGAGCCGCAGCCCGATTGCTGTACACCGGAACCCATGACGGGCCACTCGCCGGCATGCCGCCCACCGGGCGGCCGTTCACCTATGCCGGCGCGGCGTTCTTCACTGCCCGCAGCGGGCAGCTGGCCAGCGCCTGGGTGCTCGGAGATCTTGCCGGGCTACGCGCCCAGCTCGGTTCCCGCTCCTGACCTGGGGCAACGCACTTTCATGCTCGTGCGTCGAACGAGCATGAAAGTGTCGATCACCCCGGCCAGCGCGGTCGCCGCGTCGACCACCCGTCTGCGGTTCCTGGTGGTCATCACCCTGCTGCTCATCAGTGTGCCCGCCTGCGGAACCGCGCGCAGCGATGGCGCCGGGCCCAACGATGGAGTAGATCCCCCGGGCGAAGGCGGTTCGATCACCGTCAGAGTGAGCTATCAGAAAGGCGGGCCGGTCTACACAGAAGGAGCGGTGACCGTGGTGAATCTGGTGGACGCCGCCGGTGAACAACAGGAGCCTGTGGACGGGCCATCGGAGAACATCCGCGTGTTCGAGGACCTTCCCCGCGGGGAGTATCGGCTCGTCGGCGGCGTACGACCGTGCGACGCAAACTGCGGAATGCTGGACCCGCTGACCGACACGTGCTCAGCCCAGGTCCCGGTGAAGAGTCATCCCGTTCGCGTCGAGCTGTTGGTGCAACCTGGTTCCCCCTGTCGGATCAGCCTTCATTGATCCCAAGTGTGCTCTAACCCCTCCGTATAGGCGATGTCGCCCACGACGTCGTAGGACAACAGCTCGAAGGCATACGACGAGCAGTGGGAGAAGCTGCTACCGCAGTGTGCTGAAGAGTGCGTCTATTTCCTGCTGACCGTGGGCGTTTCGCCACGCACCCAGGACGCTCACCGGCTCGGTGCGGGACCAGAGCGCCCGCCGTGGCGCAGGGTCGCCGTTGGCAGCGCGATCTCCGCGTCGTACAACGCGCCCAGCCCGTCGAACGTCGCGCCGTTCTCGGCGGCTCCGGCGACAACCGCTGAGGACGCCGGTACGGTCCCTCCATGACCGGCCGAAACCGTCTGACGGCGATTGTTGTCGGTGCCGGCGCGTGGGGCCTGCCCACCGCGGCACAGCTTTCCCTGCGCGGGCACGAGGTGACCGTCATCGACCGGTACGGCGTGGCGAACGCGCTGTCGTCGTCGTCCGGACCGACCCGGGTCTGGCGGCACGCGGACACCACGCCGGTGCTGTGCCGATTGGGCCTGCGCAGCGTCGGTGCCATGGATCGACTGGCCGCGAGGTCGAGGGTGGCGGTCTACCGCCAGGTCGGCGTCCTCTGGCGCGACCACGATCCGTCCCGGTTGCTCACGACGTTGCGGGAGGAGGGCGTGGACCACGTCGAGGTGGATGCCGGCGACGTCGGACGCTGGCTTGCGGGCCTGGTTCCCGATGAGCGGCCGGCGGTCTGGACGTTCCTGGGCGGGTGCGTGCTCGCGGCCGCTTCGTTGGCCGCCCAGGAGAAGCTCCTTCTCGATTCCGGCGGTCGGGCCCTGCGCGACGAGGTCGTCGGGCTCGACGCGGCCCGCGGGACCGTGGATCTACGGGCCGCGGGTCGGATGGCCGCCGACGTCGTCGTGGTCGCCCCGGGGCCGGGCGCGGTGACGCTGCTGCCGATGCTCGACGTCACCCTTCCGCTCGCCCCGCGGCTGGAGCAGGTGGTGCACTTCGGCTCCGCCGACGTCCCGCACCGCTACGACGACGTGCCGTGCCTGTTCGAGGGGCAGTACGCCGCCAGCCCGGGGTTCTACTCGATGCCCACACCCGGCCGTGGCTACAAGATCGGTCTGGACGAGCCGGTGCGCGACTGGACACCGGAGGATCTGGATCGCACGCCGTCCCGGGCGCGCACCGACGCGACCGCCACCGCGGCAGCGCGACTCGGTTTCATCACGGACCCGGTGCTCGACGCGAAGATCTGCAGCTGGACCGACTCCCCGGACGGGCTGTTCGTGATCGACCGGATCGACCGCGTCGTACTCGCCTGCGGCGACTCGGGTGCCGGGTTCAAGTTCTCGGCGTTGATGGGAGAGGTCCTGGCCGACCTCGCCGAGGGAGCCGACCCGGACGACGACATCGCCTCCCTCGGGCTCGCGCGGTTCGACGGGCCGGCACCGCCCCCGCGCAGAACCGGCCACTTTCTCTGACCATCGGCGCGCTGGCGGCGATACCCCGCCCGGCGTTGCCGGGTGCTGCACAATGCTGGCGTGGGCTTCCTCCGGCACCTGCTTCTGACGTTGAACCGCCACGGCCGCGCCCTCGAGGGGTCAGCGGCCTACCCGCCGCCACCTGAACTGTTCGTCCCTCCGGCCCTCAAGGACGGGCTAGACGCCCAGGATCCCGAGGAGGACGACCCGGACGCCTGACACCGAACCCGCACGACCAGCCGACGACATAACGTTTGCTTGCCGCCGCCGTTGGGTGGTCACAGCCCCCCGAAGACACCGCCTCCGGTGCCGGGGGTGTTTCCGTTGCCTCGGGTCCAGTCCTCAGCCTGGGCGATGTCGGAGT
>DASTWW010000207.1:0-5201 GCA_035765755.1 Nocardioidaceae bacterium | reverse complement strand
CGCCAGCGTCGTCTTCCCGGAACCCTGCAGGCCGGCGAGCATGATCACCGTGGGCGGGTTCTTCGCGAACCGCAGCCGGCGGGTCTCCCCGCCGAGGATCTTGACCAGCTCCTCGTCGACGATCTTGACGATCTGCTGGGCCGGGTTCAGCGCCTGGCTGACCTCCTCGCCGCGGGCCCGCTCCTTGACCGCGCCGACGAACTCGCGGACCACCGGCAGCGCGACGTCGGCCTCGAGCAGGGCGATCCTGATCTCGCGCGCGGTCGCGTCGATGTCGGCCTCGGACAACCGGCCCTTGCCACGCAGGTTCTTGAACGTGTCGGCGAGGCGGTCGGAGAGAGTCGCGAACAAAGCTGGTCAGTCCTCGGTGTCGGCGCTGCGGCCCGGCCAGGCGGCCGGTCGTTCAGGCGTCCAGGGTAGCCGGGTCGGCCAACGCGAGGGGTACGACGGACCCCATTCCCGCCTCCGGAACCAGGTCGTATCCGGTCTCCCGGTGCGCCACCAGGTCGATGCCCCGCACCTCGTGGTGCGCGGGGATCCGGAACCCGACCAGCACGTCCAGCACCTTCCCGAGCACGAAGGCCACCGTGAACGAGAAGCCGCCCACCACGAGAACGGCCAGCACCTGCTTGCCCAGCAGGCCCGCTCCCCCGCCGTACAGCATGCCGCCGTGCAGCGCCAGGAAGCCGAGCGCCACCGACCCGAGCGCCCCGCCGACCAGGTGCACGCCGACCACGTCCAGTGAGTCGTCGAACCCCAGCCGCCACTTCAGGGACACGGCCAGCGCGCAGACCCCGCCGGCGGCCAGCCCGAGCGCGCAGGCGCCCATCGGGGACACGAACGCGCACGCGGGGGTGATCGCGACCAGCCCGGACACCGCACCGGAGGCGGCCCCGAGGCTCGTGCAGTGTCCGTCCCGGAGCCGCTCCACCAGCATCCAGCCGAGCACGGCGGCCGCGGTAGCCAGCTGGGTGTTCACGAACGCCAGCGCCGCGGTCTGACCGGCCACCAGCGCCGACCCGGCGTTGAAGCCGAACCAGCCGAACCACAGCAGTCCGGCGCCGAGCATCACCAGCGGCACGTTGTGCGGCCGCATCGGCTCCCGGCGCCAGCCGATCCGCCGGCCGAGGACCAGCGCCAACGCCAGCCCGGCGGCCCCGGCGTTGACGTGCACGGCCGTCCCGCCGGCGAAGTCCAGCACGCCGAGCCGGGCCAGCCAGCCTGCGCCGTTCCCGTGCGCGTCGCCGAAGTCGAACACCCAGTGCGCCACCGGGAAGTAGCACAGGCTCACCCACAGCGCGACGAACGCCATCCAGGCGCCGAACCGGGCCCGGTCCGCGATCGCGCCGCTGACCAGGGCCGGCGTGATCACCGCGAACATCAGCTGGAAGGCGGCGAAGGCCAGCACCGGCACCGGGTACGCCGCGCCGTTGACCGTGGCCTGCGTCGCCAGCCCGCTCATCCCCAACGAGCTGAGGCCACCCCACAGCCCCGACCAGCGGCCCGACCCGCCGCTGCCGAAGGCCACCGAGAACCCGAACATCACCCACAGCAGGGACACCACGCCGATGGAGGCCAGGCTCATCATCAGCATGTTCAGCACGCTCTTGGCGCGCACCATGCCGCCGTAGAAGAACGCCAGCCCCGGGGTCATCAGGAGCACCAGCGCCGCGGAGACCAGCAGCCAGGCGGTGTCTCCGGTGTCCAGGCGTGCTGCAGGGGTCATGGAGAGCTCCTCGTCGGGTGCGTCGAACCGGGTGCCAGGCCTGTGGTCACTGTGCTTGGGCCAGGTTTCGCGACGAGAGCCCGCATGTTTCGGGCCGGTGACGTCTTCATATCCCGTGTTACGGGTACGTGAACGCTGCGGCCACGAGCCGATGAGCGAGCCCCTGGAGGTCTTCGTATCGTGGACAGCATGAGCGGGCACACCGCCCAGCCGGGGGCCGAGCACGCGCACAAGAGGCGGGGGCGACCACGAGACCCCTCGACCGACGAGCACATCGTGGCCGCGGCCGCCGAGCTGATGCTCAGCCGCGGCTTCGACAAGATGACCGTCGACGACGTGGCCACGCGGGCCGGGGTGGGCAAGGCGACCGTCTACCGCCGCTGGCCCTCCAAGGACGACCTCGCGGTGGCGGCCATGGAGCAGGTGTACGGCGTGGACGTGCCCGAGCCGGACACCGGCTCGGTCGAGGGTGACCTCCGCCAGTCGTACCGTGACGTGCTGACCTCGGTGAGCTCGCCGGCCGGCCGTGACCTGCTGCGCGCCTCGATCACCGAGTCGCTGCGCGACGAGCGGATCGCCGATCTGTACCGGGACGCGAGCCAGCGCCGCGAGGCGCGCACCCGTCGTACCCTCGAGCGCGCCGTCACGCGCGGCGAGGTGCGCCCGGACGCCGACCTCGACGTGCTCGCCCAGTGGTTGGACGGGCTGCTGGCGTTCCGGGTGGTCACCCAGCGTCCGCTGCCCACCGTCGAGGACACGGACACGCTGGTGGACCTCACCCTGCGCGGCGCCCGAACCTGATCAGGCGGGCTCACCCAGCAGCGCGTCGACGAACGTGGCCGGGTCGAACGGAGCCAGGTCGTCCGGGCCCTCGCCGAGGCCGACGAACTTGACCGGCACGCCCAGCTCACGCTGCACGGCGACCACGATGCCGCCCTTGGCGGAGCCGTCCAGCTTGGTGAGCACGATGCCGGTGACGTCGACGACCTCGCGGAACACCCGTGCTTGGATCATCCCGTTCTGACCGGTGGTGGCGTCCAGCACCAGCAGCACCTCGGTGACCGGCGCCTGCTTCTCGATCACCCGCTTGACCTTGCCGAGCTCGTCCATCAGCCCGGCCTTGTTCTGCAGCCGGCCGGCAGTGTCCACGAGCACCACGTCGGCCTCGCGCTCCACGCCGTGCTTGACCGCCTCGTAGGCCACGCTGGCCGGGTCGCTGCCCTCGGGCCCGCGCACGGCCGGGGCGCCGACCCGCTCTCCCCAGGTGGCCAGCTGCTCGGCGGCCGCGGCCCGGAACGTGTCGGCGGCGCCGAGCACCACCTGCTTGTCCTCGGCGACCAGCACCCGGGCGAGCTTGCCGACCGTGGTGGTCTTGCCGGTGCCGTTGACGCCGACCAGCAGCACCACGCCAGGCATCCCGTTGCGGCGCTCCACGTCGATGGAGCGGTCCATGGTCGGGTCCACCAGGTTGAGCAGCTCCTCGCGGAGCACCTCGCGGGGCGAGGCGCCGGCGCCCTCCACCCGCAGCCGGGTGCGCAGATGCTCGACCAGCTCCTGGGTGGGCTTCACGCCCACGTCCGCGGTGAGCAGGGTGTCCTCGATGTCCTCCCAGGTCTCCTCGTCGAGCTGGTCGCGGGACAGCAGCGCGAGCAGCCCCCGGCCGAGCGCCCCCTGGGAGCGGGACAGCCGCTCGCGGAGCCGGACCAGCCGACCGGCCGGTGCCTCCGGACGCTCGACGGTGGGTGCCGGGGTGACCACCGGCATCTCGGTGTCCTCGACGGTCTGCTGAGTCTCCGCCCGCGGCGGCGGAGCCTCCTCGCGGACCTCCGTCTCCTGGGGCCCGGGGCCGGCCTCGGGGTGCCGGCGACGCAGCGTCGTGGTGACCAGGCCGGCGATGATCGCGACCACGACGACCGCGATGACGATGATCAGATAGAGGAACTCACCCACGCGCACCATCCAAGCAGACAAGGGGAGTCACTCCCCCTGGCCCCCGTGGCGTCCCTCAGTGGTGCTGGTGCTCGCGCTGGTTGTCCAGGGTGGGCAGCAGCTGCACGCCGCGCCGCATCGCGTCGCCGACCCAGGGGGTGTGTGGCATGTCCTCTCCGCGGTGCGGGAAGGCCACATACAGCACGATCACCCCGGCGATCAGCATGATCGCGAGCATCGGCAGCACGATCCAGATCACAGCTCACCACTTCCCGAGACGTTCGCGCCGACCCTCGGTGCGACGCCACCACACTCCCCTGTTTCTCCACGGTCAAACGTCAGTGCGGCGTGTCGAGTTCCCGCAGCAGAGGGGTGACGGCGGCGCGGATCTGGTCAGGAAGCGGGCGTACGGCGCGGTCGCCGGGCGTGTTGTCGACGTACACGTGCACGAACCGGCCCTCGGCCGCGGCTTCCTGCGACTCGCCCTGGAACAGCCCGACGCGGTAGACGACCGAGGACCGGCCGATGTGCTCCACGGCCAGGCCGATGTCGACCGGGGCGGGGAAGCCGATCTCCTGGAAGTACCGGCAGCCGGTCTCGGCGACCACGCCGATCACCGGCAGCCGGCGGATGTCCACGCCGGTGGCCTCCATCAGGTGCGCGTTGACCGCGGTGTCGAACAGCTCGTAGTAGGTGGCGTTGTTCATGTGCCCGTAGACGTCGTCGTCGTCCCAGCGAGTGGTGGCCTGCCGCCAGGAGACGTAGTCGGCACGGGTGGGCCGCGGCGGGCGCTCCGACGTCATCAGGCCGGCTCGGCGTCGCGCAGCCGCTGCGAGATGACCGTGGACACCCCGTCGCCGCGCATGGTCACGCCGTACAGCGCGTCGCCGACCTCCATGGTCCGCTTCTGGTGGGTGATCACCAGCAGCTGGCTGTTCTCGCGCAGCTCCTCGTAGATCTCCAGCAGCCGGCCGAGGTTGGTGTCGTCCAGGGCCGCCTCGACCTCGTCGAGGATGTAGAACGGCGACGGCCGGGCCTTGAACAGCGCGACCAGGAAGGCCACCGCGACCAGCGACCGCTCGCCGCCGGACAGCAGCGAGAGCCGCTTGACCTTCTTGCCCGGAGGGCGGGCCTCCACCTCGATCCCGGTGGTCAGCATGTCGCCCGGCTCGGTGAGCACCAGCCGGCCCTCGCCGCCGGGGAACAGCCGCGCGAACACCGAGTCGAAGGCGTCGCGGACGTCGTTCCAGGCTTCGGTGAACACCTGCTCGACGCGCTCGTCGACCTCGCGGACGATGTCGAGCAGGTCGCGGCGGGTCTTCTTGAGGTCCTCGAGCTGCTCGGTGAGGAACTTGTGCCGCTCCTCCAACGCGGAGAACTCCTCCAACGCGAGCGGGTTGACCTTGCCGAGCATGGCCAGCGCGCGCTCGGCCGAGCGCAGCCGCTTCTGCTGCTCCTCACGCACGAACGGCACCGGCTCCGCGGACTGGTGGTCGTCCGCCGGCTGTTGCCCGTCGGCGGACTGCACCGGCGGCACCAGCTGGTC
>DASTWW010000206.1:0-13678 GCA_035765755.1 Nocardioidaceae bacterium | reverse complement strand
GATCTTTGCAACGTTAGGCTCGTCTCCACCATGGGCTTGAAGATCCGACCGGCGCACGTCAAGCGCTACCGCGAGATCGCGACGCTGCTGCTGCGTCACGGGCGCGGCGACCTGGTCCGCTCCTCCGGCATCGACGCGGTGCTCGACGACCAGATCGAGGAGGGCGACCCAGAAGCCGCCGCCCACCTGGCCGATGAGCTCGAGGCCATGGGCCCCACCTTCATCAAGCTCGGCCAGCTGCTGTCCAGCCGCGTCGACCTGCTGGCCCCCGCCTACATCGATGCGCTGTCCCGGCTGCAGGACCGCGTGGAGCCGTTCGGCTTCGAGCAGGTCGAGGAGATCGTGAGCAACGAGCTCGGGGTCCGGCTGTCCCGGCTGTTCCCGACCTTCGACTGCGAGCCGCTGGCGGCGGCCTCCCTGGGCCAGGTGCACCGGGCCACGCTCCGCGACGGCCGCGAGGTGGTGGTCAAGGTGCAGCGCCCCGGCATCCGGGCCCAGGTCCTCGAGGACATGGAGGTGCTCGGCGACCTGGCGGAGTTCGTCGACGGGCACACCGAGGCCGGTCAGCGGTACGCGCTGGCCGACCTGCTCGAGGAGTTCCGCAGGTCGCTGGTCGACGAGCTCGACTACCGCCGGGAGGCGGACAACCTCGCGACGATGCGGACCCTGCTCGCCGACTTCGAGCACATCGTGGTGCCGGCCCCGCACGAGGGCCTGACCACCAGCCGGGTGCTGACGATGGACTTCGTGCCCGGCCAGAAGGTCACCGACCTCGGCCCGCTGGGTCGCATGGAGCTCGACGGCGCTCCGCTCGCCGACGAGCTGTTCGCGGCGTACCTCAAGCAGGTCCTCGACGCGGGCGTCTTCCACGCCGACCCCCATCCGGGCAACGTTCTGGTCACCCCCGACGGGCGGCTCGCGCTGCTGGACATGGGCATGGTGGCCCGGCTGAAGCCGGCCACCCGCGACCAGCTGGTCAAGCTGTTCCTGGCGATGGCCGACGCGCGGCCCGACGAGGTGGCCCGCATCGCGGTGAGCCTCGGCGAGAAGCTGCCCGGCTTCGACGCGGCAGCCTTCGAGCGGGCGGTCGCCGACGTGGTGGGCCGGGCCGCCGACGTGTCGATCGGCGACCTCGACACCGGTGCGATGGTGCTCGAGCTGACGCGGAGGGCCGGTGACGCCGGGCTGCGCATGGACCCACGGCTGGTGATGCTCGGCAAGACGCTGCTCAACCTGGACCAGGTGGCCGCCACCCTCGACCCCGACTTCCAGCCCCGGGAGGCCCTGCACCGGCACACCACCGCGCTGATGCGCTCGTCGATGAAGACCACCCCGGCGGCGATGCTGGGGTCCCTCCTGGAGGCCAAGGAGTTCGTGGAGGCGCTGCCGGGTCGGGTGAACCGCGCCTTCGACGCGATCGGCGAGGGCCACTTCCAGCTCCGGGTCAAGGCCTTCGACGAGGACGAGTTCCTGCGCGGCCTGCACAAGCTGGCCAATGTAGCCGCTGCCGGCATGGTGCTCGCCTCGATGATCCTCGCCTCCGCGCTGCTCGCCCGCTCGAACGGCGGCTCGATGTCGACGGAGAACTGGATCGCGCTCGTGGTGTTTGTGGTCGCAGTGCTCGTGGCGCTCGGAATGCTCGCCCGACTGGCCTGGAAGGCCCGGAACGTGCACACCAACCGCCCCGAGTAACCACACCGGCGCTCAGCGGAGCAGGCCGCGGGCCAGCGCTGTGGCGAGCGTCGGGGCCAGCGGCAGGCGGGGCAGCAGGGTGGCCTGCAACGCGTGGTACAGGTCCGGCTTGCCGCTCCAGGTGAGGCTGCTCGGCCGGTTGTCCGGTGAGAGCTCGTGGTGCCAGGATCCCAGGTCCTCGTCGACGAACGTCGCGGCGACGTACGCCCACCACTGCTCGTACCACTGGGCGTACGACGGGTCGCCGGTCGCCGCGTGCAGCGCCGCGGCGGCGGCCGTCGCCTCGGCGGCCACCCAGTGCATGCGCTGGCGCACCACCGGGCCGCCGTCCCAGTCGACGGTGTAGACGAACCCCGGTGCGCCGTCGACCGCCCAGCCGTCGTGGACAGCGGTCTCGAACAGGTGGCGCGCGTCGTCCACCAGCCAGCCGGGCGCCCCCTCCCCCAGGGCCGCGTGCAGCTGCACCGCGAGGCGGGACCACTCCAGCGAGTGCCCGACCGTGGCGCCGAAGGGACGGAACGGGTGCGCGGGCTCGTCGCGGTTGTAGTCGAGGTCCGGGAGGTACGACGCGTCGAGGTGCTCCGGGATCCGCCACGCGTTACCGGCGGCCAGCCGGTGCACCACCCGCTCGGTGACACGCAGCGCGCGCTCGCGCAACGACGCGTCCCCGGTGACGTCGGCTGCCGCGAGCAGCGCCTCGACGGAGTGCATGTTGGCGTTCACCCCGCGGTAGCCGTCGAGGTGCTCGAAAGCCTCGTCCCACTCCTCGAGCACCATCCCGGCGTCCTCGTCCCAGAACCGCCGGAGGAACACGTCGAGGGCCTCCTCGAGCAGCTCGCGTCCGCCGGGCCGCTCCGCGACAGTGGCGCTCGCGGCCGACAGCACCACGAACGCGTGCTCGTAGGCGGTCTTGTCCCGCGACACCGGGCCGTCCCGGTCGACCGCGGCGTACCAGCCGCCGTGCGCCGGGTCCCGGAACCTGCCGGTCAGCGCGTCCACCCCATGGTCGGCCAGCGCGCCGGCACCGGGATACCCGAGCAGCTGACCGAGCGCGTACACGTGGGTCATCCGGGCGGTGACCCACAGCTGCAGCGGCTGTTCCGGGTCCGGACGCCCCGTGTCGTCCAGCCAGGCGAACCCACCTGAGGGGTCGCGGGCCGCGCGTCCGAAGTCCAGCAGCCGGATGCCCTCGGCCGCCAGCCACTCCGCGTGCGTCCGGTCGCCGAGCAGTCCTGCCACGCCGCCACCCTAGGCGCCCCCGGCGGGGGGCCGAACGGCCCTTGGCCCTCCCGGGGCCCGGCCGGATGCTGGTGGCGATGCTCCTCGCCACCGTCCTCGCCCTGAGCGCGGCCCTCCTCAACGCAGGCGCCGCGCTGCTGCAGCAGCAGGGCATCCACCTCGGCCTGGTCAGCGTGGAGCACACCGACGCCGTGCGCATCGCGCGCAACCTGCGCGACCTGGCCCAGCAGCCTCGCTGGGTGTGGGGCTGGTCGATCGACCTGGTCGGCTACCTGTTCCAGGCGGCGGCGCTGTACTACGGCTCGGTGGCCCTGGTGCAGCCGCTGATGACCACCCAGCTGCTGTTCACGCTCGGGCTGGTGTCCTGGCGCCGCCGGCAGTCCCCTCATCTGCAGGCCTGGCTGGGCGGAGGTGCGATCTGCACCGGGCTGGCGGTGCTCCTCGTCACCCAGGGCAGCTCGCTGTCTGGCGCTGCCGACCGGGCCAAGGTGCTGCAGGCGACCGTGGTGGTGACGGTACTGGTCACCGTGCTGGTGATCCTCTCCCGCAACGTCAGGCAGGGCGTGCTGTTCAGCGCGGTCGCCGCCGGCCTGTGCACCGCGATGTCGGCGGTGTTCACCAAGCTGACCGTGGACGACCTGGTCACCGTCGGGCTGGGCGGGACCGCCACGGACTGGCCCGGCTACCTGCTGCTCGCGTCCACCTTCGCCGGCTTCCTGACCATCCAGGCCGGCTTCGCCTCGGGACCGCTGACCTGGGCAGTCGCAGCCGGCCTGATCACCGACCCGATCGCGAGCTACCTGATCGGCATCCTCGCCTTCAACGTGTCGATGCCGACCGGTCCCGCCTCGGTGGCCTCCGTGGTCCTCGCGCTCGGCCTGCTGTCGGCGGGCATCCTGCTGCTGGCCCAGACGCCCGGGAAGCCACGACGGCGACGGGTGATGACCGCATGAATAGCCTCAGCGACATGGGCGCCGTCCGTCGTACCGCCGTCGTGGCCGCCACCCTCATGCTGGCCACAAGCTGCAGCGGTACGACGCAGGGCAGCCGGCCCGCACCGAACCGGAACGCTGCCTCGGCCGCGGCACCGGCCGCCGCCCCCACCGCCCAGGTGACCAAACTGCTCGTCGTCATCGAGGAGAACCACTCGCTCACCCAGATGCAGACCGGCATGCCGTACACGTTCCGCCTCGCCAAGAGGTTCGGCTACGCCACCGGGTACCAGGCCATCACCCACCCGTCGTTGCCCAACTACCTGGCGATCGCCGGAGGCAGGACGTTCGGCGTCAGCGACGACGCCGAACCGGCGGCCCATGCGCTCACCGGCCACTCGGTCTTCGGGCAGGCGCTCGCGCACCACAGGACCGCCGCGCTCTACGCGCAGAGCATGCCCACGCACTGTGCGACGACGAACAGCAATCCCTATGCCGTCAAGCACAACCCGTGGGCCTACTTCGTCGACGAGCGGCGGCAGTGCAAGGCGCACGACGTGGGCATGGGGCAGTTCGCCCACGACGTGTCCGCCGGCCGGCTGCCGGCCGTGGGCATGGTGGTCCCGGACGTGCAGCACGACGCCCACGACGGCACCCTGCAGCACGCCGACGCGTGGTTCCGGTCGCTGATGGGACGGGTGTTCGCCGCCCCGGACTGGCGGTCGGGCCACCTGGCCGTGGTGCTCACCGCGGACGAGGACGACGGCAGCCAGGGCAACCACGTGCTCACCGTGGTCATCCACCCCAGCCAGCACCACCGCGTGGTGTTCCGGTGGCTGAGCCACTACTCGCTGACGCGACTGTACGACGAGGTGGCCCACCTGCCGCTGCTCAACCACGCCCGCACCGCCCCCTCGATGGCCAAGGCCTTCGGGCTGCCGGTCGGCTGAGGAATCAGGAGACCGGTCAGCCGACGCTGCGCTGCTGCTTCCGCGCCTCGTCCTGCTCGCGCTTGGCAGCCTTGTGCTCGTGCTCGGCCTCGGTCTCCAGGTAACGGTTCAACCCGGCCCAGAAGCGGTTCCGGTTGGCGCCGCTGGTCCGCCGCGCCTTCGCCTCCGAGATGGCGTCGGCCCGCATGCGGGCGTTCTCAACGTTCGTCATCTGGTCACTCCTCGGGTGGCCGTCCGGTCTTGCCGACACCCTGCCGCGCGCGGACCACCTGGGACAGGGCCTTTCGACCCGGTTCGTGAAGCACAACTTCCCCACGCACCGGACCGGGGACGTGCGGCATGATCGGGGCGTGGCCAGTACCTACAGCTCCTCAGGCGTGATCGGGCGCGCCGGACGTATGCCCGTGGTGGACCCGGACCTGCTGCGCAGCAGCGGCGCGGACCTCGAGGGGAGCCCGCTCCCGATCGTCGGCACCGCACGCATCTACACCTGCGGCATCACCCCCTACGACGTCACCCATCTCGGGCATGCGGCGACCTTCGTGTGGGCGGACCTGCTCGCCACAGCGCTGCACACCGCCGGTCTCGCGTCGATGATGTGCCGCAACGTGACCGACGTCGATGACGTGCTGACGGCAGCGGCGAGCGGCCGCGGCCGGCCCTACGACGAGTTCGCGCTCACCCAGGAGTTCCTCTTCGACCGCGACATGCGCGCCCTGCGCGTCGCGGAGCCCGGCCACGTGCCGCACGCACGCAATCACGTCAAGCACGTGGTGCAGCTGGCCGGTGCGCTGCTGAGGACCGGGCACGCCTACGAGCGCGAGGGCTACGTGTTCTTCCGGGGCGAGCAGACCGTCCGAGCCAGCGGCCTCGACCCGGCCGAGGCGGAGCGGTCGGCCATCGAGTTCGGCGACCGGGCGGAGCAGGACGGCCGGGCGGCCCCCTTCGACGTGCCGGTGTGGCGGCCCTCGCCGGAGGACCATCCGGCCTGGCCGAGCCCTTGGGGCTGGGGACGACCCGGCTGGCACGCCGAGTGCGCGGCGATGGCCTGGGCCGTCTGCGGCAGCAGCATCGACGTACTCGTGGGCGGTCAGGACCTGGCGTTCCCGCACCACGCCTACCAGGCGGCGATGGTAGAGGCGGCCTCCGGCGTCACCCCGTTCGCGCGCCGTCAGATGCACGTCGGGGCCGTCCGCCACCGAGGCACCAAGATGGCGAAGTCGACGCAGAACCTGGTGCTGGTCAGCGACCTGCTGGCCGAGCACCCCGGCGCGGCGATCCGGCTGATGCTGCTCAACCGCCGGTGGCAGCAGCCGTGGGAGTACGACGCGGAGCAGCCGGCCGCCTCCCGGGCACTGCTGGACCGGCTCTACGAGGCGGCCGCGCAGCCTTCGGATGCCGCGACCGGCAAGGCCGGTGTGCTCGACGCGCTGCTCGACGACCTGGACGTGCCGACCGCCGTGGCACGGGCGCTCGAGGAGAAGGGCGCCACGGCCCGGGCACTGGTTGACCTGCTCAAGCTCACGCCCTGAACAAGGTCACTCCAGGACGCGCAGACGGGTGGTGCCCGAGACCTTGGCGAGGTCGCCGAGCACGTCCTCCGACACCGTCGAGTCGGTGTCGGTGACGACGTACCCGGTGTGCCCGCGGGTGGCCAGGTGCTGCGCGCCGATGTTCACGTCGTGCCCGGCCAGGATCTGGTTCACCTCGGCGAGCACGCCGGGCGTGTTCTGGTGGATGTGCGCGATGCGCTGGGCGTGGTCGGAACGGCCGGGCGCCAGCGTCGGCAGGTTCACCGACAGCGAGGTGTTGCCGCTCTGCATGTAGTCGCGGAGCTTGGTACCCACGAAGCGCCCGATGTCCTCTTGGGCCTCCTCGGTCGATCCGCCCACGTGTGGGGTGAGGATCACGTTCGGCAGCCCGCGCAGCGGCGACTCGAACGCCTCACCGCGCCGCTTGGGCTCGTTCGGGAACACGTCGACCGCGGCACCGGCCAAGTGCCCCGACTCGATCGAGTCGCCCAGTGCCCCGTAGTCGACGACGAAGCCACGCGACAGGTTCAGGAACAGCGACCGCGGCAGCATCCGGGCGAACTGCTCCGCCCCGAAGAACCCGGCGTTGCCCGGCCGGCCGTCCACGTGCAGCGTGACGGTCTCCACGGAGTCGAGCAGCTCGCCGAGCGACGAGCAGCGGCGGGCGTTGCCGAGGGCGAGTTTGTCGTCGGTGTCGTAGAAGTAGACCTGCATGCCGAGCATCTCGGCGACCACCGAGAGCTGGGAGCCGATGTTCCCGTAGCCCACGATGCCCAGCTTCCGCCCCCGGACCTCGTGGCTGCCGGTGGCCGACTTGTCCCAGACCCCCGCGTGCAGCGCGCGGTTGCGGTCGGTCAGGTGTCTGGCCATGGCGATGATGTTCGCGATCGCGAGCTCCACCACCGACCGGGTGTTGCTGAACGGCGCGTTGAACACGGCCACGCCGTGCTCGGTGCCGGTGGGCAGGTCGATCTGGTTGGTGCCGATGCAGAACGCGCCGATCGCGAGCAGCCCCGGGTGCGCGTCGAGCACCTTAGCGGTCACCTCGGTCTTGGACCTGATGCCGAGCAGGTCGACGCCGTCCAGAGCGTCGAGCAGGTCCGCCTCACCGAGCGCGGAGTCGCTGGTCTCCACCTCCACGCCTGCGTCGCGCAGGATGGTCGAGGCCATGGGGTGCACGTTCTCCAGAAACAGGGCTCTCACCCACCCATCCTCTCAACCTCCGGCAACCGGGCTGCGGGCACCGTCCACGTTCCGGTCCTCAGCACGGCCGGTCGGTGACGCAGTACTCCCGCCCGGACGGGTCGCGCAGGGTGGTCCAGCCGTCGGTACGTCGTACGACCGAGGCCCCGAGATCGCGGTGACGGGCGACCTCCGCGGACCGGTCGTCGCAGGCGAGGTCGAGATGCGCGGTGACCACCGGCTGCTCGTCGGCCAGCCGCTGGAACAAGATCTGCAGCGGCTGGCCCTCACCGCGGGCGAGTCGGGCGAACTCCCCGGAGTCCGTGCCGGCTTCCGGCCAGCCGGTGAGCCTGCGCCAGAACCCGGCCTCGGCCTCGAACCGGGACGGCGGAATGTCCAGGCACACCTGGTCGACGAGGCTCCTGCCCCCAGGCCAGCTCACCGGGCCCGGCTGCCGTTCGCCCGGGTGGTTGACGATGCAGAACGTCAGCCCTCCCGGTGAGCCCAGCACCACGTAGCCGAGCTCGTGGTAGCTCGTGCTGGCGCCAAGCTGCTCGGCACGGGCGGCCAGACCGTCGATGTCGGAGGTGTGCAGGTCCAGGTGCAGACCGCCCGGCGGCGACTGGACCACGGTCTGGACGCGCAGGAACGGGTCTCCGTCCGCGGGCAGCAGGGTCGCGAACTCCCCGCGTGACCCTCGTCGCGCCGACAGCTCCGAGCCGGTGAGGGCGCACCAGAACCGCTCCGCGGCGGAGGCCCGCGTCTCGTCGGTGTCGAGGAAGGCGGTGATCCACCCGATGCCGCTCATGTCCGGAAGGCTACGCGGACTCGGTGAGCGGCCGCGTCTCCGCGAAATGCACAAACCGGTCACATGACAAGAAATTGGGGTCTATCTTCAATGGCGTACCCCAGACAGGGGACACTTGCCGCCCCCGAAAGGCACCACCATGCGACCGCTCCCCCTCACCGCTGCCGCCGTCCTGTCGGCAGCCACCCTGGCAGTCCCGGTGGCTCCCGCCCTGGCGGCCGGACACGGCCACGGCCACGTCAAGACCCACGCCGCCCACACCGCGAGCCACGACCACCTGACCCAGCAGGAGCGCGGCGCCAGCCAGGCCCTTGCCAACCAGCTCCGTCAGGTCACCCGGCTCGCCGACCGCGCCGCTGCCTCCGGCCGGGTCAGCGACGTCGACCGGGACGCCGTCGGCACTGCCCTGCAGGCCGACGCCGACGCGCTGACCGCGCTGCAGGACCAGCTCACGACCGCGACCACCCACCATGACCTGGTCGACGCGGTCCACCAGGGCATCCTGGTGCGCGCGGTGGCGCGCACCCAGTTCACGGTCGCTGCCCAGGCCGGTCACGTGCGCCAGCAGGCCGACGCACTCGCCACCACGAGCCCGGACCTCCAAACCCAGGCCGACACCGCCGGTGCGGACGCGGACACGGCCATCGCCGCCGTGCTGGCCCTGACCACGGACTCCACGCGCGCTGAGGTCAACGACGCTCGTGACGCCGCGGAGGCCGCTCTTGCCGACGCGGAGACCGCCCTGGAAACCACGGTCGACGACTCCGCGGCCGCAGTCACCAGTTGAAGGGGGCACGCGGACTCCGCGTCCTGTCGCTCCTGCTGGCCCTGACCCTGCTGCCCACCGGTACGGCGCTGGCCGCGACCGGTCCTGCACGCCCATCCCGTGGACCGCACCACGACCGGGGCGCGGCGACGACCTGGGCCCGCCCTCGCGGCAGCTTGCGGGTTGCACCCACGCGCCTGGTGTCCCGGCGGGGACGACACACGCCCGTCCGGGTCACGACTGTCCGGGACGTCGACGGGCACGCACGGGTTTCCGTGCAGACGCTGCACAGCCCCGCCGCGGCGCGAGCAGCGGTGGCGAGCGCACAAGGCGCGCCCAACGCCGTCGCCGTCTCGGTGGACCACCGCGTCTCGGCGCAGCAGACCCAGTCCCACGACGCCGACCGTTGGGCGCAATGGGCCCTGAACCGGCTCGATGCCGAGGACCTGTGGACCCGGCAGCCCGGTGCCGGCGTCACGGTGGCCGTCGTGGACACCGGAGTCGATGCTGCCCACCCCGACCTGGCCGGTGTGGTCCTGCCGGGAACCGATCTCGTCTCCCCCGGCGGTGACGGCAGCGACGACGGGAACGGGCACGGAACCCACGTCGCCGGCATCATCGCTGCAGTCGCGAACAACGGTCTCGGCGTCGCCGGCCTAGCGCAGGGCGTGCGGATCCTGCCCGTCCGCGTTCTCGACGACAGCGGGGCAGGCTGGGCCTCCACGATCGCCAAGGGGATCATCTGGGCCACCGACCACGGAGCGGCGGTCGTCAACCTTTCCCTCGGCGACCACGTCGCGGACGACGTCACCGCCACCGCTGTGCAGTACGCCGAGGACCATGGGGTCGTGGTCGTCGCGGCAGCCGGCAACGACCGCGCCGACGGGGACCCGGTCACCTATCCCGCCGCATACCCGGGAGTCATCGGCGTGGCCGCCACCAACGACCAGGACGCTGTGGCGTCCTTTTCCGAGACGGGCGGCTTCGTCGACGTCGCCGCGCCCGGTGTGGACATCGCCTCGACGTTCCCACCGTCGACCTACGTCTACCTGTCCGGTACGTCGATGGCGGCCCCGTTCGTGAGTGCAACCGCGGCCCTGCTGAAGGCCGCCAACCCGCAGCTGACATCGGAGCAGGCGGTTTCGGCGCTGGAGTCCACTGCCAACGATCTTCCCCCCAGCGGCCGTGACGACGCGTCCGGCTACGGCCTCGTCGACCCAGCCGCCGCGCTCTGTTCGCTCACCGGCTGCTCGACCAGCACTGCCGCGCCCGCCGCCACCATGACGCGGCTGCGAGCCGCGGGCCGCGATGTCATCTACGGCCGGTGGCTCACCGGCCGGGTCACGCTCCGCGACCGGGCCACCGGTGCGGCGATGGCCGGACAGTCCGTGCGGCTGTGCATCCGGGCGATGCCCGCAGACCGCTGCCGGCTGCTCACCACGGGTGCGGATGGCAGTGCGGCCTACCGGCTGCGGGCACGTCGCAACGTGACGGTGTACGCGGAGTTCCCGGGAACACTGGCCGCCGGACCGTCGAGATCGGCGAGGGTCCGCTACCGGGTGGCGCCCCAGATCCGGCTGAGGTCGCGACGCCAGCGTCTCGCCGTGACGGTCCGGCCTGCTGCGGGCCAGCTGGTGCGGCTCCAGCGGTGGACGGGCCACCGCTGGAGCGACCGCGGCCGAGTCCGGCTCGGTGGTCGTGGTCACGCGGTGTTCACCCACGTGCGTGATGGTCGGTTCCGGGTCCGGGTACGACGCGCCGCCCACCTGGCGGCGAGTGTGAGGATGGCTCACCTCCGCTGAGGGGCTCCGTCAGCAGGCGTGGTCCGCGTCGTACCCCTTGAGCGGGTACTGCGTCATCAGCACCGGGCCGCCCGAGAAGCCCGGCGCTTCGCAGCCGGCAGCCGCTTCGGACGCGCTGGTGAACCCGGCGACCCAGCTCGGGTAGTCGGGCAGCTGCGCCCCGCCGGTGATCTTGTCCCAGTCGCGACTGGAGGAGTAGAAGCCGACCTGGGTGATGCCGCGGCTCCTGAGGTAGCCCACGGCGCCCTCGAGCGCGGCGGTGTCGTTGCGGAAGGCCTTGGCCAGGTGCAGCGGGTCGGCGGTGTAGGCGTCCTCCAAGCTCTCCCAGCTGTTGCCGGTCTCGACGTCCAGCCACCACGGGACCACGGCGGCCTGACGCACCGCATCACTGAGGGTCTCCTCCCCCGCCTGGCGCTCCGCGACGACCGCGTCGTGGAAGGAGTCGGCGGCGGCGTACCAGCCGTAGTCGTAGGAGCAACCGGTGCTGTCGGGATCCTCCCGCGTGCATGGTTGCGGTGAGGAGCCCCAGCCCTCGACGTCCCAGTAGCTTGAGTAGGCAGGTCCCGGGTCTGCGGTGTTCGCGTAGAACTGGGGATGCCCCGTCGCGTTTGCCCAGGCGAGCTCGCTGAGTTCGTCATCGGCGCCCAGGCACGGGTTGGACGACAAGACGATGCCTCCGTTGACACCCACCACGCCGAAGGCCGCACCCTCGGGAAGCCGGTCGTCGCACTGGGGGTAGCTGACGTCGTAGCCGTCCGTGCTCTCCGGCACGTCCGCTCCCGCGCCACGGCCGCCCGGGTCGGCCGGGCGGCCGGCCGCGGAGGCCGGTGTGGCCCCGGCGAGGATCGCCACGACCAGGACGACGGCGGCCGCGACTACCACGCGAAGACGCTGGGAATCTCGCATCGCGACCGCCATTCCGTGCACCGAGAGACGCCAAGCGCACGATATCCCGCCCGGCGGCAGGGGACCTCAGAATTCGCGGGCGCTCAGGGGCGCGAGGCGATAACCTCCGGCTCGTGTTCGAGACAGAGCGTTGCGTCGTCAGGGACTGGCGACCCGAGGAGGCCGACCGGGCCTTCGACCTCTACCGGCGGTGGGAGGTCGCCCAGTGGCTCGGCGCCACGCCGCAGGCCCTGGAGACCCGCGAGCAGACCGAGCAGGGAATCGCCCGCTGGAACGAGCTGAACGCCGAGCACCCCGAGGAGGGACGTTGGGCGATCGAACGGAAGTCCGACGGCACCGTGGTGGGCACGGTGCTCCTCATCAAGCTTCCCGACGGTGACGGCGAGTTCGAGATCGGCTGGCACCTGCACCCCGACAGCTGGGGCCAGGGCTACGCCACCGAGGCGGGTGCGGGTGCCGCCCAGCAGGCCTTCGCCCGTGGCCTGCCCGAGGTGTTCGCCGTCGTACGCCCCGACAACGCCGCCTCGATCGCGGTGTGCCGGCGGCTGGGCATGAAGGAGCTCGGCCGAACCGACCGCTACTACGGCACCGAACTCGAGCTGTTCCGGCTCGACGCACCGATCGGCCGCGGTGACGGCCGGGCCACGCACACCCTCTGATAAGTTGCGGCGGTGTCACGTGCAGGGTCCCGGACGAGTGCCGTCCACGTGGCGTTTCTCGGCTGCGGGTTCATCGCGTCCGTGCACAGCCGGCACCTGGCCAAGCTGCGCGAGGACTTCGTTCTCAGCTACGCCAGCCGGGACGCCGCGCGCGCCGAGGAGTACCGCTTGCGGTACTCCGGACTGCGCGCCTACGGCGACTACGCCTCGGCCCTGGCCGACCAGTCGGTGGACGCCGTGGTGGTCGCGGTGCCCCCGCGGTTCCACCTGGAGCTGACCCTCGCCGCGCTGCGGACGGGAAAGCACGTGCTGGTGGAGAAGCCGGCGTTCCCGCTGCGCGCCGACTACGAGACCGTCCGGCAGGCCCGCGACGAGGCCCGGCGGGTCGTGTGCGTGGGCGAGAACGACCACTACAAGCCGCTGGCAGTGACCCTGCGGCGGCTGCTCGCCGAGGACGCGATCGGCGACCTCGTGCTGGCGCAGTTCACCACCGTCGCGCACCGGCCCAAGTCCGGGGACGACTGGCGCAACGACGAGACGATGGCCGGCGGCGACGCCTTCTTCGAGGAGGGCATCCACTGGCTGCACCTGGCCGGCAGCCTCGGCCCGACGATCACCCGGATCAGCGCCTTCCGACCGGCGTCGCCCGGACCCCGCGACGTGGAGGGCGACAGACGGGTCAAAAGCATGCTCGTCGCGTTCGAGTACGACGGAGGTGGGGTCGGCGCCCTGTACTACTCCCGCGAGATCCCCTCGCTGCTGCGCGGGCTGCGCTGGTCGAAGCTGTTCGGCCGCAAGGGGGTCATCACCTTCGAGTCCAACGGCGGGGTGGTGCTGGCGCCGGGCCGCCCGGTACCGCGAGTGATCGCCCCCGGCATCGCCGACATCCGCGGCTACCGCGCGATGTACCTCGACTTCGCACGCGCCATCCGCACCGGCTCGACTCCCGAGATGAGCATCGAGCGGGCGATGGCGGACCACGCACTGATGGAGCAGGTCTATGGTCTCAGCAGCTGACGGCCGGGAGACCGAGCACTTCGACGTCGTCGTCATCGGAAGCGGTGCCGGCGGCGGCACGATGACCCACGCGCTGGCGTGGACGGGTGCCCGGGTCCTGCTCGTCGAGCGCGGCCAGATGCTTCCACAGGAGGACGAGAACTGGGACCCGGCGGCCGTCTGGCAGGAGAAGCGCTACCGGCCCGATGAGCTG
>DASTWW010000205.1:0-4433 GCA_035765755.1 Nocardioidaceae bacterium | reverse complement strand
GTCAGCTCGCCGCTCGAGCGCGCCCAGGAAACCGCGGCACCGCTGGCCAAGGCGCGCGGGGTCGACGTGGCCGTCGACGAGCGCGTGCTGGAGGCCGGCAACGTCTTCGAGGGCCAGGGCTTCGGCGTGGGCGACGGAGCGCTGCGCAAGCCATCGGCCTGGCGGCACCTGTGGAACCCGTGGCGGCCCTCCTGGGGCGAGCCGTACAAGCAGCTGGTGGCCCGGATGCTGGCGGCGGTGTACGACGCGCGGGACGCCGCGCTGGGCCACGAGGCGGTGATCGTATCCCACCAGCTGCCGATCTGGATCACCCGGCTGCACGTCGAGGGACGCTCGTTCCTGCACGACCCCCGGCGTCGCCAGTGCACGCTGTGCAGCCTCACCTCGCTGACCTTCGACGGGGAGACGCTGACCACGCTGCGCTACTCCGAGCCGGCCGCGGACATGCTCCCTGCGAAGTACCGGGGCGCCCCGATCTCCGCGGGCGGCGCACCGCCGCAGCACCAGTCCCCGGCGGGTGGTGCCTGAGTGGCCGTGTCCCGGCGCCTCCGTCGTACCGTCCCGCTGCTCGCCGTCCTGCTGCTCGCCGGCGGGCCGCTCGCGGGCTGCTCCTCCTCTGGGTCCTCCGGGGACTCGGGCGGCACCGGCTACGTCGCCGGGCAGGGCGCGATCACGTCGCTGCCGGTGAGCCAGCGCAAGCGGCCCGGGCCGGTCTCCGGCACCACCCTGGACGGCAAGCACGTCTCGCTGGCCGACTACCGCGGCAAGGTCGTGGTGGTCAACGTGTGGGGGTCCTGGTGCGCGCCGTGCCGCGCGGAGGCGCCCAGCCTGGTGGCCGCCGCCAAGCACCTGTCCGGCAAGGACGTCGCCTTCCTCGGCATCAACTCCCGGGACCTGAACAAGGCAGCCGCGCAGGCGTTCGTGCGCACCTTCCACGTCCCCTACCCGAGCATCTACGACCAGGACGGCAAGACCCTGCTGGCGTTCCGCGGCACACTGACACCGAACGCGATCCCGAGCACGGTGATCATCGACCCGCACGGCCGGGTCGCCGGCTCGGTGCTGGGTGAGGTCTCGAAGACCACGCTCTACGATCTAGTGCACGACGCGCGGTTCGGCCCGCGGACGCAGAAGGGCGGCGCGTGATGGTCGCCATGGACATCGGGAGCTGGTTCCGCGACGCGGTGCTCTCCGGGTCGCTGCTGCTGGCCGTCCCGGTGGCCGTGGTCGCGGGGCTGGTGTCGTTCTTCTCCCCGTGCGTGGTGCCCCTGCTGCCCGGCTACCTGTCCTACGCGACCGGGCTGTCCGGCTCCGACCTGGCCTCCGCGCGGCGCGGCCGGATGGTGCTTGGCAGCTTCCTGTTCGTGCTCGGCTTCACGTTCGTTTTCGTCGCGCTCGGCACGCTGTCCGGGGCCCTGGGCGAGTGGCTGTTCGCCTACACCCACCAGATCAGCATCGTGCTCGGCGCGATCACCATCGTGGTCGGGCTCGCCTTCCTCGGGTTCGTGCCGTTCCTGCAACGCGACGTGCGGGTGCACCGGGTGCCGGCGGTCGGGCTGGCCGCCGCGCCGCTGCTCGGCGTGCTGTTCGGGCTCGGGTGGACCCCCTGCATCGGGCCGACCTTGTCCGCCGTACAGCTGCTCGCGCTGCACTCCGGCACCGCCGGCCGCGGCGCGCTGCTCAGTGTCTTCTACTCCCTCGGGCTGGGCATCCCGTTCATCCTGGCCGGGCTGATGTTCCGGCGGATGCTCGGCGCGGTCGCCTGGGTGCGCCGGCACCAGGTCTGGGTCACCCGGCTCGGCGGCGCCATGCTCGTGCTGGTCGGCGTGCTGTTGGTCACCGGCGTCTGGGACCAGTGGGTGGCCGACCTGCGCAGCCTGGTCGGCGGGTTCTCGGTGGCGGTGTGAGCAGCTCCGAGATGACTACGACCACTCAGCCTGGGACAGGTGCGGGCGGGGCGTCCACCACCCCACCGACCCCGCCGTCCGCGCCACCGGCACTGAGCCCGGTCGAGCTGACCCGGTGGGCCTGGCGGCAGCTCACCTCGATGCGCACCGCGCTGGTGCTGCTGTTCCTGCTCGCGTTGGCCGCGATCCCCGGCTCGATCGTCCCGCAGGAGAACATCGCGTCGGCGGACGTGGCCAACTTCAAGGCGGCGCACCCCACGCTGACCCCGATCTACGACAAGCTCGGCCTGTTCTCGGTCTACGACTCGGTGTGGTTCAGCGCGATCTACCTGCTGCTGATGATCTCGCTGGTCGGCTGCATCGTGCCCCGGCTGCGGGTGTACTGGCGCGGCATGCGGGCCCGCCCGCCGCGCACCCCGCGTAACCTGGGCCGGCTGCCGGTGTCCCGCTCGTTCACCGTCGACGACGAGCCCTCGGCGGTCCTGGAGCGGGCCCGGGCGACGCTGCGCAAGCGGCGGTTCCGGGTCGAGGTGAACGCCACCGAGGACGGTGCCGGCTCGGTGGCCGCCGAGCGCGGCTACCTGCGCGAGGCCGGCAACCTGCTGTTCCACGTGTCGGTGCTGGTGGTGCTGGTCGGCTTCGCGATCGGGCAGCTGTTCGGCTACAAGGGCGGCGTGATCACCGTGGTCGGGCAGGGGTTCTCCAACTCCTTGAGCCAGTACGACGAGTTCTCGCCCGGCTCGCTCTTCAAACCGTCGAACCTGCCACCGCTGAGCTTCACGGTCAACGACTTCCACGTCCACTACCTGACCTCGGGCCCGCAGGCCGGCCAGCCCACCGACTTCTCCGCCGAGCTGGACTACCAGAGCGCCCCGGGTGAGCCGGTGCAGAAGGACAGGCTGACGGTCAACCACCCGCTGCAGATCGACGGTGCGGACGTGTTCCTGGTCGGGCACGGCTACGCGCCACGAGTGACCGTGCGCGACGGCCACGGGAACGTCGCCTACCAGGGCCCGGTGATCTTCCTTCCGCAGGACTCCTCGTTCGAGTCCTTCGGGGTGATCAAGGTCCCCGACGCCGCCCCACAGCAGCTGGGCTTCGAGGGGCTGTTCCTGCCCACCTACGGCTTCACCATGGCCCGGGGCCCGTTCTCGCAGTTCCCGGCCGCGCTGAAGCCGGTGATGACGCTGCTGGCCTACCACGGCAACCTCGGCATGGACTCCGGGCAGCCGCAGTCGGTCTACGACCTCGACAAGTCGCAGATGAAGCTCTACAAGCTGGCGAACGGGCGCCCGGACCGGCTGGACATGGCGGTTGGGCAGACCAAGCAGCTGCCCGGCGGCGGGTCGATCAAGTTCGACGGCGTGGACAGCTGGGTGAAGCTGCAGATCAGCAACGCTCCGGGCAAGGGCATCGCGCTGGTCGGGGTGCTGCTCGGCATCCTCGGCCTGCTCGGGTCGCTGTTCGTGCGGCCGCGGCGGACCTGGGTCCGGGTGCGCCGCGAGGACGGGCGTACCTTGGTCGAGGTGGCTGGCCTGGACCGCAGCGCCGGCGGCGACCTCGAGGGCGAGGTGGACGAGCTCTGCCGGGCGGTGGAGGACGCCGCCCCGACCCGGACGTGACGGACCGGCCCCGCCCGGACGGGGAGCTCGTGGACAGGGAGATGGTGTGACACCCGCGTTCTTCGGATCGTTCAGCAACCACGCGATCGCGTTCGCCTCGGTGGTGTACGCCTTGGCGCTGCTTGCCCATGTCGCCGAGTGGGCGATGAGCCGCAAGGTCCCGGTCCGGGCCGCGTCCCAGGCGCAGCGGGCCGTGGCGCAGCGGGCCGCGCAGCCGGTCCCGGTCGGCTCCGGTGCCCCGGCCGATCCCGGCGCGGCGCCTGTCGTACCTCCTGAGGAGCTGGAGACCGACGACCGGGAGCTCAGCATCGACCGGTTCGGGCGCATCGGCGTCGCCCTGACCGTGGTCGCGTGCCTGGTCCACCTGTCGGCGATCGTCACCCGCGGGCTGGCCTCGGACCCGGCCCGGGTGCCGTGGGGCAACATGTACGAGTTCACGATGGCCGGCACGTTCGGGGTCACCGTGATGTACCTGCTGCTGATGCGCCGTTACAAGCTCCGCTGGATGGGCCTGCTGGTGACCGCCTTCGAGGTGGTCGTGCTGATGTGCGCGGTGCTGTTCCTCTACGAGCCGGCCGGGCCGCTGGTGCCCGCGCTGCACTCGTACTGGCTGATGATCCACGTGACCGCGGCGATCCTCGCCTCCGGCGCGTTCGCGGTCGGCGCCCTGGCGTCGGCGCTCTACCTCATCAAGGACCGCGCCGAGCGGCGCGGCACGGTGCGCAGCAGTGGCTACCTGGCCCGGCTGCCGGAAACCTCGATCCTGGACCGGGCCGCCTACCGGGTGCACGCGTTCGCGTTCCCGATCTGGACGTTCGCGGCGCTGGTCGCCGGGCCGATCTGGGCGGAGTACGCCTGGGGCAGCTACTGGAACTGGGACCCCAAGGAGGTGTGGGCGTTCATC
>DASTWW010000204.1:0-6914 GCA_035765755.1 Nocardioidaceae bacterium | reverse complement strand
GGTGCCCGGTGCGAAGTACAAGTTGACCTCGGACAGGCCGGTGATCGACTCGGAGTGGATGCGGTCCAGCCACGGCACGCCGGCGAGCAGGTCCTGCTCCAGCGGCACGGTCACCAGCTGCTCCACCTCGGCCGCCGACAGCCCGAGCGCCTCGGCCTGGATCTGCACCATCGGGGGCTCGAACTCGGGGTAGACGTCGACCGGTGCCGAGCGCAGCTCGGCGCCGCCGAACACCAGGACACCGATCGCCACCGCGACGATCAGCCGGGACAGCCGGACGCTCGAGGCGACCATCCACCCGGTCATGACCGGGCCACCCGACGGTCAGAGGGCTGCCGGAACGGGCAGATGCTGCTGGTCAGTTCGAGGAACACCACGGCCCCCAACCCGAGAACCTGAGAGTTCTCCGAGAATTCTCATGACGTTCTCAGGTTGCGGGCCCCCCTCGGTGGTTGGAAATCGCCCGTCGAGATCAAGTCTGCGGGCGCCGCACTTGGCCCCGTTGCGCTACCGGGAGGTGGCTCGACCACGGGCTCGATGGGCCCTAGGTCCATCCCGGAAGCGCCTGAACCGGGGCAGGTCCGACGCGGACCTGGCCGGTGGGGCCGTCAGCGCGCCGGCGCCGTGTGGGCGTACACGTCCGGGCTGTGCCGGTAGGCGCTGGCCTGCAGGGCCAGCGCCTGGTGGCGTAGCCGGGCCTGCTGCGCGGGGGTCAGCTGGCGTAGCCGCACTAGCCGCAGCACCTCGCGCTCCTCCTCCTTCGCCCCGCTCCAGCCGACCTTGATGTTGCCGATCCCGGGTGCGTAGAACTTGTGCTGGAAGGCCTGTGGGATGCCCGGTTCGAACTCCGCGACGTCGGTCACGTTCCGGTAGCAGCCGGTGGGCACGCAGACGCGCTGCCCGGTGCTGTGCACCAGGGCGTGGTCGTTCCAGCTCACCGGCGGGGGCGCATAGCCCTCGGCGTACGACGAGGTGCCGGTGCTCGGCTGGGCGCGCATCGCCACTCCTGCGCTGGCACCCTGGAACCCGGTGATCCAGTCCGGGGCCTTCACGAACCGGCCGTTCTCGTACTCTTCGGGGTACTCCCCCAGGTGCCAGACGTTCCCCGCGTTGTCCTGGGCGTAGAAGGACAGCTCCGCCTCGACCAGGTCGCCCTGGTCGAAGTCCTCCTCGTAGACGACCGTGGCGCGCACCCCGCCGATCTCCTTGGTCAGGTCGGTGACCGTCGCCACCACCCGGCGGGCGATGCGATGGTCCTCGTCGATCGCGGAGCCCTCGAAGACCCACTGACGCCCGACCTTGAGCCCCATCCACTGGTTGTCCACCTGCGACGAGGTCGGGGTGAACACCGCGTCCTTGAAGTCCTCGGCCCCGACCTCGACCGCGGAGTCGGCCGGGCTCAGCGTGGCCGGCGGGCTCGGGGTCGGGCCGGCCGTCCCGGGGTTGGACTGGCTGCAGGCGGCCAGTCCCGCGGCCAGGACCGCCGCCGCGGCCAGGCTGATCAGCTGTCGTGCCATGGTGTGCCCTCCCCGAGTTCCGAGCGGTCCCGGCCCCTGTCGCAGGTGGGCCGAAACGCGTCTGGGAGCAGGGTGCCTCGGCCAAAGGTCCCGTGGCGATGGCCCGAGCGGGTCAGCGCTCGCCCGCCGAATCGCCCTCCCGGGCCAGCCTCCACCGGCCTTCCCCACCGTCCACCAGGCCGAGCGAGCGCAGCCGCGACAAGCTGGTGGCCACCTCGCCGAGGGCGATCCCCGCGGTACGCGCGATGGAGTCGGTGCCGGCCAGCACGCTCACCGGCACCGCGTCGAGCACCTGCCGCTCCCGGTCGGTGAGCCGGTCGCCGGTGGCGGCCGGAGCGCGCGGAGGCGGCGCCAGGAAGCTGCCGGCCGGCGCGAGCAGCTCCAGCACGTCGGCGCCCCGGGTGACCAGGGTTGCCTCGCCGCGCCGGATCAGCTCGTGGACGCCCTCGGAGGGCGCGCTGGTCACCGGGCCCGGTACGCCCATCAGCGGCCGGTTCAGGCGCGTGCACCAGTTCGCGGTGTTCAGCGCTCCGCTGCGCACCGCCGCCTCCACCACCACGGTGCCCCGGGCCAGCGCTGCGATCACCCGGTTCCTGGACAGGAACCGCAGCTTGGTCGGCGCGCACCCGGGCGGGAGCTCGGACACCAGCAGGCCGACGTCGGCGATGTAGTCGAGCAGGTTCTTGTGCGCAGACGGGTAGGCCCGGTCCACCCCGCAGGCCAGCACCGCGACGGTGGGCCCACGCGCGGCCAGCGCACCACGGTGGCCGGCCTGGTCGATGCCGAAGGCCGCACCCGAGACCACGCAGATCTGCTCGGCGGCCAGGGCGGCGGCCAGGTCACCGGCCACCTGCGCGCCGTACGTCGTGGCCGAGCGCGACCCCACCACGGCGGCGGCGCACGAGCTCACCTCCCGCAGTGACAGCGGTCCGCGCACCCACAGGCCGACCGGCACCCCGCCGCGGCCCTGCACCGGTTCCGCGGTGTCCAGGTCGTCCAGGACGGCCGGCCACTCCGCGTCACCCGGGCACACGAACCGGATCCCGCGCCGCTGTGCCTCCTGGAGGTCGCGCTCGGGGTCCAGCGCGTGCAGCCGGGCGGCCACGTCGGAGTACACCCCGTCGAGGCCGCGCTCCTCGGCCAGCAGCCGGTAGAGGCTCACCGCGCCGAGGTCCCTGACCAGCCGGGCCAGCCGCAGGTCACCGGGCTCGCCGAGCCTGCTCAGCGCGGCTCGGGCCACGCGGTCGGTCAGCTCGCCGCTCACCCGGGCGGTCATCCGGCGCGCTCCCGGAGGTGGTCGAGCCGCAGCGGGTCGCCGGTGCGCAGCCGCAGCGCCACCTCCAGCTCGGCAAGGCCGGGCCGGGCCAGGGCCAGCAGGTCGGCCACCGTCCAGGCCAGCCGGTGCACCCGGGTGGCGCCGCGGCGGGTGAGTCGGCCGGCGTACACCTCGGTGTCCAGCGCAGCGGAGGCCTCGTCGGCCATCGGCCACCGCTGAAGCAGCACCGGACCTGGCACGTCGGCGTTCAGCCGCCAGGGGGACCCGGAGTAGCGCTGCTCCTGCCGCAGCCGGGCCGCGGCCACGCGCTCGCGGATCGGCGCGGACGGCTCGGGGCGGGCCAGCGGGTCGGTCAGCTCGTGCGGCCGCAGCGGCTCCACGTAGCGGGTGATGTCGATGCGGTCGGTGAGCGGGCCGCTGAGCTTGCTGCGATAAGCCCGGCGCTTCACCTCCGGGCAGGTGCAGCGGTTGTCCCGGTCGTGGGGGTGGTACTCGCCGCAGGGGCAGGGGTTGGCGGCCATCACGATCATCGCTCGGGCCGGGAAGGTCGCCACCTCGTCCCCGCGCGCGATGGTGATCTCGCCGCTCTCCAAGGGCTGGCGCAGCGCGTCGAGGACGTCGGCGTGGAACAGCGGCACCTCGTCCAAGAACAAAGCACCGGTGTGCGCCCTGCTGATCTCGCCCGGCCGGACCCGGCCGGTGCCACCGCCGAGCATGCTCGCCTTTGAGGCCGAGTGGTGCGGTGCCCGGAACGGTGGCCGAGTGAGCAGCGACTGCCCCGGCGGCAGGCACTCGGCCAGCGAGTGGATCGCGGTCAGCTCCAGCGCCTGCTCGAGGGACAGGTCCGGCAGCAGGCTCGGGATCCGCTCGGCGAGGGTGGTCTTTCCGGCGCCCTTCGGGCCGCTGAGCATCATGTGGTGCCCGCCGGCGGCGGCCACCTCCACCGAGTAGCGGGCGTCGGCCATCCCGAGCACGTCGGCCATGTCCAGGTCGTCGATGCGCTGCTCGCCGCGCCAGGTCAGCAGCGGCCCACTCGACAGCGGCTCGACCGGAAGCGCGTCCGGCAGCGGCTCGCCCCGCAGCTCGGCGACCACCTGCGCCAAGGAGCGCACCCCGAGCACGGTCATGCCCGGGACCATGGCGGCCTCCTCGGCCTGCGACTCGGGGACCACCACCGAGCGCATGCCACGGGCGGAGGCGGCCATCGCCATCGGCAGCACCCCGGGCACCGAGCGCAGCCGGCCCTCGAGGGTCAGCTCGCCGATGAACACCACCCCGGCCAGCGCGTCCTTCGGCACCGCACCGGACGCGGCGAGCACCCCGATGGCGATGGCCAGGTCGAAGTGCGGGCCGCGCTTGGGCAGGTCGGCCGGGGACAGCAGGATGGTGACCCGCCGGGTGGTCGGCCAGTCGAAGCCGCTGTTGTCGATCGCGGCGCGGCAGCGGTCGCGGGCCTCGTTGATGGACGCGTCGGGCCGGCCGACCAGCGAGGTGGTCACCAGCCCTTGGGTGACGTCGACCTGTACGTCGATCAGGTGACCGGTGGCGCCCTGCAGCGAGATCGTCCTCGCGGTCGCGACGGGCATCTCAGGCCACCCCGCGCACGTGCTCGACGACCGGGGCGCCGCGGTCGGCGAGCAGCACCCCGACCAGGTCCAGGCGCACCTCGGCGGCCCGCACCGGGTGCTCGGCCAGCCATCGGGCGGCCAGCCGGCGCAGCCGCGCCGCCTTCTTCCCGGTGACCGCCTCCAGCGGGCTGCCGTAGGCGGTCGAGGAGCGGGTCTTCACCTCGCAGACCACCAGGGCCGGACCGTCGCGGAGCACCAGGTCGATCTCGCCCAGCTCGCAGCGCCAGTTCCGGTCGAGCAGCACCATCCCCTGCCCGGTCAGATGCCGGGCCGCGAGCCCCTCGCCGTACGCACCGAGGGCCAGCCGTTGTCGTGCGGTCATCGCCACCTCCTGCCGAGCAGGGTGGCGCACCGCCGGGACGGTCGGGGGCGCCGCGGGCGCGGCTTGAGGGAAACGCCGATCAGCGCGGGGCTGGGGACGGATCCTGGCCCGCAGCCCGTAGCTCGCAGCCCGCAGCTCGCAGCCCGCGGCGCTCGGGCCGCCTACGGCTTGGGCAGCTCGATGTCGCTCTGGTTGAGCTCCTCGACGTTGACGTCCTTGAAGGTGAGCACCTTGACGTTCTTGGCGAACCGCGCCGGCCGGTACATGTCCCAGACCCAGGCATCGGTCATGGACACCTCGAAGAACACGTCGCCGGCCTCGGTGCGCGCCTTCACGTCGACCTGGTTGCACAGGTAGAAGCGACGGTCGGTCTCCACGACGTACTTGAAGATCCCCACCACGTCGCGGTACTCGCGGTAGAGGTGCAGCTCCATCTCGGTCTCGTACTTCTCGAGCTCCTCTGCGCTCATCCGAAAACCTCCATGGGCTCGATCTCCGACGACACCGGCGGTTCACCGGCATTCTCCACCACCGGGTCCTCCTCCCCCGGCACGGACGCACCGTCGTCGGGGACATCCTCGCCCAGATCCTCGCCCAGATCCTCGGCCAGGTCCTCGCCCAGCGCCCGCCGGACGTTGACGAACCGGCGCCGGTGGATCGGGCAGGGGCCGTGCTCGGTGAGCGCGGCGGTGTGCACTTCGGTGACATACCCCTTGTGGGTGGCGAAGTCGTAGACCGGCCACCGCAGGTGCATCCCGGCCATGATCCGGTCCCTGGTCACCTTGGCGATCACGGAGGCGGCGGAGATGCAGGCCGCCACCCGGTCGCCCTTCCAGATCGCCAGCCCTGGCACGCCGAGGCCGTCGACGGGGAACCCATCGGTGAGGACGTACGACGGGCGGGGGTCCAGCATCGCCGTGCAGCGGCGGAGTGCTTCGAGGTTGGCCACGTGCATGCCGAGCCGGTCGCACTCCTCGGAGTCGACGACCACCACCGACCAGGCCACCGCCCGGGAAACCACCTGGGCGTAGCAGCGCTCCCGCGCCTTCGCAGTGAGCAGCTTGGAGTCCGCGAGGCCGGGGACCTGGCCCCGCCTGCCCTCGGGCAGGATCACCGCCGCAGCGACAAGCGGCCCGGCGCACGCACCTCGGCCGGCCTCGTCCACGCCGGCCACCGGGTCGAGGCCCACCCGACGTAGCGCCCGCTCGTAGCCGTACAGGCCCGCGTCACGCCGGACGGTCAGTCCACGGGGCAGCTCGCTCATGTCGGTCCCATTGTCACGCCACCGGTCAACCGGGATGCCGCGGGGCCCGGGTCAGTGCGACGGGACCGTCGCGAAGTCGGCGGGCGTGTGCATCAGGGTGGCGTGGTCCAGCGGCCACACGATCGCGAACACCTTGCCGACCACGTCCTTGACGGGCACCATGCCGCCACCCGGGTCACCGAGGTGCACGCGCGAGTCCGCGGAGTTGGAGCGGTTGTCGCCCATCACCCAGATGTAGCCCTTGGGCACGTGCACCTTGAAGTGGATCAGCGAGGGCGGCTCGTGGTCCTTGACGTAGGACTGCTCGTTGAGCGGCGCCCCGTCGACGAGGACGCGGCCGTGCTCGTCGCAGCACTTCACGGTGTCGCCGCCGACGCCGATCACCCGCTTCACCAGGTGGCCTCCGGTCGGGTACAGCCCGAACAGCTCCAGCACCTTGGCAACCGGCCCGTTCGCCGGCCGCTCCTCGGAGGGGTCGAGCCAGCCACCGGGGTCGGAGAAGACCACCACGTCCCCGCGGTGGGGGGAGGCGCCGTTCCAGGTGGTGACCTTCTCGACGAGGATCCGGTCGTTGAGCCGCAGGGTGTTCTCCATCGACCCGGACGGGATGTAGAAGGCCTGCAGGAAGAACGCCTTGATGATGATCGCGAGGACCAGCGCGAGGACGAGGAGCAGGATCATCTCCTGCCAGAGCGGGAGCTGCTGCTTCTCGCTACGAGCGCGCACGCGACCGTCTTTCGCCGGGGAGCCGGGGCCGGGTTCCGATGCGGGCTCCGGCCCGGCTTCCTCGCGGTTGGTCACCCAGTGAGCCTAACGAACCTGCTCAGCTGGCCGGGGTCGCTTCGCGCTTCTCCTTGATCTTGGCGGCCTTGCCGCGCAGGTTGCGCAGGTAGTAGAGCTTCGCGCG
>DASTWW010000203.1:0-4870 GCA_035765755.1 Nocardioidaceae bacterium | reverse complement strand
GTGCCCACGTCCATCCCGACCTGGTCCATGCCCGCGTGGTGGGACTTCTTCAGCGCCTCGACGAACTCGTCTGAGTCCATGGCGTCGGCGAGGGACACGGGCAGGCCGACCTCGTCGAGCGCCTCCTCGATCAGCGCCCGGTCGGGCTTGCGCTGCTCGAGGTGGATGCGGTTGCCGAGCGCGGTGTAGAGCGGCAGCAGGATGTCCTCGCCCTTGTGGGCGGCGGCGGCCATGCACACCCGCACCGGCCCCCAAGCACTTTCCAGGAACTTCCTGTAGTCCTCAGACAGCCCTTCCTTGTCCTGGTTGAGGTACGCGAGGCTCATCACGTGGAACTCGGGCGCGATCGGACGCACCTGCTCCACCTCGAGCACCCAGCGGGACGTGAGCCAGGCCCACGGACACAGCGGGTCGAACCAGAAATCGACACGGACGCGTTCGGTGCTGCCAGTCATGCTCGGCCCTCCTGTACGGCGCAAACGGCTTCCGGTCCGGTAACCCGGCTATTGGTTTCATTGTTCCCGCGCCCGGGTGCGAGGATGCACCCATGCCTGGAACCAACCTGACGAGGGAAGAAGCGCGCGTCCGCGCCGAGCTGCTCACCGTGGACTCCTACACGGTGGATCTCGACCTGACCACCGACGAGCGGACCTTCGGGTCCACCACCGTGATCCGCTTCGGCTGCAGCCAGCCCGGCGCGTCCACGTTCGCCGACCTGGTTGGGGCGACGGTGCACGAGGTCACCCTGAACGGGGAGCCGCTCGATCCCGCCGCGGTCTACCACGACAACCGGATCCAGCTCGACGGCCTGCAGGCCGACAACGAGCTGCGCGTGGTCGCGGACTGCCGCTTCAGCCGCACCGGCGAGGGCCTCCACCGGTTCGTGGACCCCGCCGACGACCGGGTCTACACCTACACCCAGTTCGAGGTCCCGGACGCGCGGCGGGTCTACACCACCTTCGAGCAGCCGGACCTCAAGGCGCCGTTCACCTTCACCGTGACCGCCCCGTCGCACTGGAAGGTGGTCTCCAACGCGCCGACGCCCGAGCCGGCCCCGGTCCAGGACGGGGCGGCGGTGTGGCGGTTCCCCGCGACGAAGCCCATCTCGACGTACATCACCGCGATCGTCGCCGGCGAGTACCACGAGGTGCTGGACTCCTACACCGGCAAGGGCGGCGAGATCCGGCTCGGCCACTACTGCCGGCAGTCCATGGCCCCTCACCTCGACACCGACCACCTGCTGGAGATCACCAAGCAGGGCTTCGGCTTCTTCGAGGACGCCTTCGACTTCCCCTACCCGTTCGAGAAATACGACCAGGCCTACGTGCCGGAGTACAACATGGGCGCGATGGAGAACGCGGGCTGCGTCACCTTCCGCGACGAGTACCTCCCCCGCAGCCGCCAGACGCACACCTTCTACGAGCAGCGCGCCAACACCATCCTCCACGAGATGGCACACATGTGGTTCGGCGACCTGGTGACCATGAAGTGGTGGGACGACCTGTGGCTCAACGAGTCGTTCGCGGAGTGGGCCGCGCACCACTCCTCCGTGCAGGCCACGGAGTTCGTCGAGGCCTGGACCGGCTTCACCAGCCTCCGCAAGAACTGGGCCTACCGGCAGGACCAGCTGCCGTCGACGCACCCGATCGCCGCGGACAACTACGACCTCGAGGCCGTCGAGGTGAACTTCGACGGCATCACCTACGCCAAGGGGGCGTCCGCGCTCAAGCAGCTGGTGGCCTGGGTCGGCGAGGAGGACTTCCTGGCCGGGCTGCGCGCCTACTTCAAGAAGCACGCCTACTCCAACAGCCAGCTCACCGACCTGCTGCAGGCGCTGGAGGCCTCCTCCGGGCGTGACCTGCACGCCTGGGCCGAGGAGTGGCTGGAGACCAGCGGCGTGAACACCCTCAGCCCCGAGTTCGAGGTCGATGACGAGGGCCGGTTCTCCTCGTTCGCGGTGCACCAGGTGGCGGCCAAGGAGAAGTTCCCCACGCTGCGCCGTCACCGGCTCGGCATCGGCCTGTACGACCGGGTCCAGGGCCGGCTCGTCCGTCGTACGTCTGTAGAGACCGACGTGGCCGGCGAGCGCACCGAGATCCCGCAGCTGGTCGGCGAGAAGCAGCCGGACCTGGTGCTGCTCAACGAGGGCGACCTCACCTTCGCCAAGATCCGGCTCGACGACCGGTCGCTGCAGACCGTGGTGTCGTCCATCGACTCCCTGGACGACTCACTGGCGCGGGCCCTGTGCTGGGCGGCGGCCTGGGACATGACGCGCGACGCGGAGATGGCCACCACCGACTTCGTCACCCTGGTGCTGCAGGGCGTCGGCACGGAGTCGGACCTGACCGCGGTCTCGGCGCTGCTGCGCTACGCCAAGCAGGCGATCGACCTGTACTCGCACCCGACGAACCGGGCGGCGCTGAAGGACACCTGGGAGCGCGGGCTGCGCAAGCTGCTCGACAACGCCGAGCCGGGCAGCGACCACCAGCTGGCGCTGGCGCGTGCCTACGGCTCCGCGGCGCTGAGCCCGGAGGGCCTGGACTTCGTCCAGGGGCTGTACGACGGGTCGGTGACCCTCGAGGGCCTGGAGATCGACACCGACCTGCGCTGGGTGCTGCTGAAGTCGCTGGCCTTCGCCGGCCGGGCCGACCGCGCGGCCATCGACGCCGAGCTCGAGCGCGACCGCACCATCTCCGGCATGGAGAACGCCGCGGGCTCGCGCACGGTGATCCCCACCCCGGAGGCCAAGCAGGAGGCGTGGAACGACGCCGTGGTCCGCGACGACGTGCCCAACGAGACCCAGCGCAGCGTGGCGTTCTCGTTCCAGGTCGCCGGCCAGGACGAGCTGCTCGCGCCGTACGTCCAGAAGTACCTGGACGTGGCCTCGACCATCTGGGAGGAGAAGGGCACCCAGCGGGCGACGGTGGTGCTGGAGCTGATGTTCCCGCGCCAGATCGCCACCCAGCAGACGCTCGACACGGTCAACGCCTGGCTGGCCTCCACCAGTGCCAACCCGGCGGCCCAGCGCTACGTGCGCGAGGGCTGCGCGGACCTCGAGCGGGCATTGGCCGCGCAGGCCAAGGACGCACCGCAGTCCTGATCCGGACCCTGCTGGGCGCCCGTCTGCGGGCGGCGCTCAGTCGGCGTGCAGCATCCGCGGACGCCGCGCGTGCTCGGCGAGCATCGACAGTCCCTGCGTGACCCCGCCGACCAGGTCACCGGCGGCGAAGGCGCTCTGCATGGAGAGCACCGCGAGCTTCACCTCGCTGTCGTCGAGCACCCGGCGCACCTCGGCGCCGGTGACGACCTCCACGATCCGCGCCGACGGGTCGACCATGATCAGTACCGAGCGGGCGGGCGCGGCGAGCACGGCGTGCAGCCGCTCAGCGAAAGGGCGAGCCTCGCCCTCCGAGCTCCCCACGAAGACGGAGAACTCGAAGCGGCAGATCGTCTCCGCGTCCCGGATTGCCTTGTCGATCTCGTAGCGCTCCGTCGGGGTGAACGGGTCACCAGCGGGCACTTGCACCACCCCGGTCGGTGTCCGCGGTCTCTGCCTCGGCGGCGTCGGCGTGGTCGGCGGCTTCGATGCCGTCCTGGGGACCGCCGAACCAGGTGCTCTCCCCGCGCCACGCCTGCCCCGGCTGGTACTTCTGCCCGCGGGCCATCGACGGCACGAACACCAGAAGGCTGATGCCGATGAACAACGCGCCGGGGAAAATCACCAGCACCAGCAGCACGTCGAAGGCCGACACCGAGGGTGACTCGGGCCACGTGTCGGGCGCGGATGCCAGCGCCGGCGCCGCCAGCAGGGTGACCAGGATCGCAGGGGTGAGCGCGAGCGCGCGAGCGAGGCGACGTACGGCGGAGCGGGGGTCTGTCATCACGCTGCACAGGCTATCGAACCTAGACATCTTTGGTGACGGCGGAGTCGTCTCGTACCCTGGCGACCCATGGGTCTGTTCGACAAGGCTGCAACGTGCGCAAACGACGACCGCATGTGCCACTACGTGGAGAACCTCACCGGCAACAAGTGGCTTGCCCAAGCCTCGAGCTGGCTGATCGCCAAGCCGCTGGCGCTCATCGGGCTGATCATCGTCGCGGTGGTGATCCGGTGGATCCTGCACCGGCTCATCGACCGGGTGGCGGAGCGGGCCGCCGCCGGTCTGCCGACGATGGTGCTGCACAACCGGGTCAGCGGAGGCAGCGAGAGCCGGCTGGGCACTGCCACGCTGGCCGGCCGGCGGGTGCAGCGCGCCAAGACCATGGGCTCGCTGCTGAAGAGCATCACCTCGATCGTGATCATCACGATCACGGGGATCATGGGCATCTCCGTGCTCGGCTATCCCGTCGGGCCGCTGATCGCCAGCGCCGGCATCGTCGGGGTGGCGCTCGGTTTCGGAGCGCAGAGCCTGGTCAAGGACTTCCTGTCCGGCATCTTCATGATCTTCGAGGACCAGTACGGCGTCGGGGACGTCGTGGACGCCGGCAGCGCCTCGGGCACGGTGGAGGCGGTCGGTCTGCGGGTGACCCGGATCCGCGACGTACAGGGCACCGTGTGGTACGTCCGCAACGGCGAGATCGTGCGCATCGGCAACATGAGTCAGAACTGGGCCCGCACCGTGCTCGACGTGCCCGTCCTGCACGACGCGGACCTGCGCCACGTGCAGGAGGTGCTGCGTGAGGTCGCGCAGAGCATCTGGGACGACGAGGACTTCAACAAGATGGTCATCGAGCAGCCCGAGGTCTGGGGCGTCCAGGACATCACCCCGGACTCGATCCTCGTGCGCGTGGTGATGAAGACCGCACCGCTCGAGCAGTGGGCGGTGGCCCGTGAGATGCGTGAGCGGATCAAGGCCCGGTTCGACATGGA
>DASTWW010000202.1:0-13504 GCA_035765755.1 Nocardioidaceae bacterium | reverse complement strand
AGGATGCACGTGGTCGAGCGGGTCCTCGTGCAGCAGATCGACGTGCTCGAGACGATGACTCCCCAGGACTTCCTGGAGTTCCGGCAGCGGCTCGCTCCGGCGAGCGGCTTCCAGTCGGTGCAGTTCCGTGAGCTCGAGTTCCTCTCCGGCGCGAAGGACCCCGACTTCCTGCGGCGCTTCCGGGGGCTCACCGACGAGGAGCGTGCCCGCCTGGAGGCCAGGCTGGAGGAGCCCACGCTGTGGGACGCGTTCGTGAACGTGCTCGACGTGCGGGGGCTGCCGGTCGACGACGACGACGCGGTCACCGAGTCGGTGCGCCGGGTGGCCCACGACCGACCCGCCCACGCCGAGGTCTGGGCGCTGGCGGAGGCGCTCCTCGAGCACGACGAGCTGGCCGCGAGCTGGCGGGCCCGGCACGTGGTGATGGTGGAGCGGATGATCGGTGCCAAGACCGGCACCGGCGGCTCCACCGGGGCCGGCTACCTGCGCAGCCGCCTGGACTTGCGCTACTACCCGCTGCTGTGGCAGCTGCGCTCGGTCCTGTGAGGGCTGCCTGAGGGCCGGCTGTGTGGTCTCGGCACCGAGACACGCCCGGGCGCCCCGTTGTTGAGGGCGCCCAGGCCACGTTCTAGGGTCGATCCTGCGACACAACGACGTGTCGGCGAAGGTGTCGTCCGACCGGCCGGACCACCTCGCGGAACAGACAAGGTTGGATGCTTCGTGCGTACGACGCTGGACGAAAGCAGGGACGCTCTCATCGACAAGGCGGCAGCCTTGGCCTCCACGCGCAAGGGGGCCGGCGGGCTCTCGCCCGACAAGGCCGCGGACCTGCTCGCGTCGTACTTCCGCCACGTCCCCGCCGAGGAGGTCGTCGAGCGCAACGAGGCGGACCTCTACGGCGCCGCGATGAGCCACTTCCGGCTCGCCGCGCAGCGTCCGCAGGGCACCGCGAACATCCGCGTGTTCACCCCCACCGTGTCTGAGCACGGCTGGTCGGCGTCGGGGCACACGGTCGTCGAGGTGGTCACCGACGACATGCCCTTCCTCGTCGACTCGGTCACCATGCTGCTCAACGAGCAGGACCGTAGCGTGCACGCAGTGATCCACCCGCAGCTGCTGGTCCGGCGCGACATGGCCGGCGCGCTGAAGGAGGTCTTCAGCGACGACCAGCGCGGCGCGGACCTTCCCCATGACATCTTCCGCGAGTCCTGGATGCACGTCGAGATCGACCAGGACAGCGATCCTGAGGTGCTCGCGGCGCTGGAGCAGGCGCTGGCCAAGGCGCTGCGGGACGTGCGTGAGGCGGTCGAGGACTGGAGCAAGATGCACGCCGCCGCGGAGCGGCAGATCGCCGACCTCGAGCGGCATTCCGTGCCGTTGCCGGAGGCGGAGGTCTCGGAGGGCAAGGCGTTCTTGGAGTGGCTCTCCGACGACCACTTCACCTTCCTCGGCTACCGCGAGTACACCCTCGAACGCGTCGGCGACGACGACGTGCTGCGCGCGGTGCCGGGTACCGGTCTCGGCATCCTGCGCGGCGACCAGGACCTGTCCCGCTCGTTCGCCAAGCTGCCGCCGCTGGTCAAGGCGAAGGCCCGCGAGAAGGAGCTCCTGGTGCTGGCCAAGGCCAACTCGAAGGCCACCGTGCACCGGCCGGTCTACCTCGACTACGTGGGCGTCAAGCAGTACGACGAGCATGGCGAGGTGGCGGGGGAGCGCCGGTTCCTCGGGCTGTTCTCCTCGGCCGCCTACACCGAGTCGGTGACCCGGATCCCGGTGATCAGGAAGAAGGCCCAGCAGGTCATCGACCGCGCCGGCTTCGACCCGCTCAGCCACACCGGCAAGGCGTTGATGGACGTCTTGGAGACCTATCCCCGCGACGAGCTGTTCCAGACCCCGGTCGACGAGCTGGTGCAGACGGCCGAGGCGGTGCTCAACACGCGGGAGCGCCGCCAGCTGCGGCTGTTCGTCCGCCGCGACCCCTACGGCCGGTTCCTGTCCTGCCTGGTGTACCTGCCGCGCGACCGCTACACCACGCCGGTCCGGGAGAAGATGGCGGCCATCCTGCGCCGCGAGCTCGGCGGCGACTCGATCGAGTACACCGCCCGGATCAGCGAGTCGCTGCTGGCGCGCCTGCACTTCGTCGTACGCCCCAAGGCCGGTGCGGTCGTGGGCGACTTCGACCGGGCCGCCCTGGAGCAGCAGCTGGCCGAGGCGGCGCGTTCCTGGCGCGACGACTTCGTCGCTGCCGCCCACCAGGTGCTCGGTGAGCGGGACGGGTCGCGGCTCGCGCGAGTCTACGCCGAGTCCTTCCCGGAGGCCTACAAGGAGGACTACCCGCCGCGCACCGGCGCGCTGGACCTGCAGCGGCTGGAGTCCATCGAGGGCGACGAGGGCCTCGGCCTGTCGTTCTCCCAGCCGGAAGACGCCCGTCCGAACGAGGCGCGCCTGAAGGTCTTCCGGATCGGCCGACCGCTGTCGCTGAGCCACCTGCTGCCGATCTTCTCCGCGATGGGCGTCGAGGTCGTCGACGAGCGGCCGTACAGCCTGGAAGGGCTGCCACGGCAGTCACGCATCTACGACTTCGGGCTGCGCTACCCGCGCGCCTTCCCCGAGCGCGGCAGGGAGCTGTTCCAGGACGCGGTCACCGCGGTCTGGGAGGGACGCAACGAGAGCGACGGCTTCAACGGCCTGGTGCTCGCGGCCGGCCTCACCTGGCGGCAGGCCACGCTGCTGCGCGCCTACGCGAAGTACATGCGCCAGGGCGGCACGCCGTTCGCGCAGGACTACATCGAGGGCGCGCTGCTCGGCAACGTGGAGATCACCCGGCACCTCGTCGAGCTGTTCGAGGCCAGGTTCGACCCGGGCAAGAACGGCGGCATCTCCGCCGACAACGAGTCCCGCGTCGCGCTGATGAACGAGATCGAGGACCGGATCACGCGGGCCCTCGAGGACGTGGCCAGCCTCGACCAGGACCGTATCCTGCGCTCCTACCTGACCGTCATCAAGGCCACCCTGCGGACCAACTACTACCAACGGGCAGCCGACGGGTCGCCGAAGCCCTACATCTGCCTCAAGCTCGAGCCGGAGCGTATCTCGGACCTGCCCGAGCCGCGGCCGCGCTTCGAGATCTTCCTCTACGCGCCGTGGGTGGAAGGCGTGCACCTGCGCTTCGGTGCGGTCGCCCGCGGCGGGCTGCGCTGGTCGGACCGCCGCGACGACTTCCGGACCGAGGTGCTCGGCCTGGTCAAGGCGCAGATGGTCAAGAACGCGGTCATCGTGCCCGTGGGCGCCAAGGGCGGGTTCTTCTGCAAGCAGCTGCCCGACTCGTCCGACCGGGACGCGTGGCTGGCCGAGGGGATCCGTTGCTACAAGACGTTCATCTCCGGGCTGCTCGACATCACCGACAACCTGGTCTCCGGAGAGACGCGGCCGCCGGAGCGCGTCGTACGCCACGACGCCGACGACTCCTACCTCGTGGTCGCCGCCGACAAGGGCACCGCGTCCTTCTCCGACATCGCCAACGAGGTGTCCCAGAACTACGGGTACTGGCTCGGCGACGCCTTCGCCTCCGGCGGCTCCGCCGGCTACGACCACAAGGAGATGGGCATCACCGCCCGCGGTGCTTGGGTCTCGGTGCAGCGACACTTCCGGGAGATGGGCATCGACTGCCAGGAGGAGGACTTCACCTGCACCGGGATCGGCGACATGTCCGGTGACGTGTTCGGCAACGGCATGCTGCTGTCGCGGCACATCAAGCTGGTCGCCGCCTTCGACCACCGCGACATCTTCTTGGACCCGAACCCGGACCCGGCCACCTCGTTCGCGGAGCGCAAGCGGCTCTTCGACCTGCCGCGCTCGTCCTGGCAGGACTACGACCGAGAGCTGATCTCGAGCGGCGGCGGGGTGTTCCCCCGCAGCCAGAAGTCGATCCCGGTCAGCAAGGAGGTGCGGGAGGCGCTCGGCCTGCCCGACGACGTCACGTCGATGTCCCCGCCGGAGCTGATGCGTGCGATCCTCCTCGCCGAGGTCGACCTGTTCTGGAACGGCGGCATCGGCACCTACGTCAAGAGCACGGGGGAGTCCAACGCCGACGTCGGCGACAAGGCGAACGACGCGCTCCGGGTGGACGGCAGCCAGCTGCGCTGCCGCTGCGTCGGTGAGGGCGGCAACCTCGGGTTCACCCAGCTCGGGCGCATCGAGTACGCCCGGGCCGGCGGACGCATCAACACCGACTTCATCGACAACTCCGCCGGTGTGGACACCTCCGACCACGAGGTGAACATCAAGATCCTCCTCGACGGCGTGGTGGCCGCCGGCGGGCTCACCGGCGAGCAGCGCAACGAGCTGCTGGAGTCGATGACCGACGAGGTCGGGGACCTGGTGCTGCGCGACAACTACGAGCAGAACCTGGCGCTCGCCAACGCCGCCGCACAGTCGCCGTCGCTGCTGCACGTGCACGAGGACTGGCTTCAGCGGCTGGAGCGGCAGGGACTGATCGACCGGGAGCTGGAGTTCTTGCCCAGCCGGAAGGAGGTGGCGGCCCGGAGGGAGAACCGGCAGGGGCTGACGCTTCCCGAGCTGTCGGTGCTGCTCGCCTACACCAAGATCGTGCTCTCCGACGAGCTGCTCTCCAGCGACGTGCCCGACGACCCCTACCTGCGCACGGACCTGTTCGGCTACTTCCCGACGGCGATGCGCCAGCAGTACCGCAAGCAGATGGTCGAGCACCCTCTGCGCCGCGAGATCATCGTCACCCAGATCGTCAACGACCTGGTGAACGGCGCCGGCATCAGCTACTTCCACCGGTTGTCGGCGGAGACCGGCGCGTCCGCGGCCGAGCTGACCCGGGCCAACTTCCTGGCCCGGGAGATCTTCGGGTTCCGGGCGCTGCTCGACGAGATCAGCTCGCACGACAACGCCATCGACGCTGCCGTGCAGACCCGGATGCGGCTGGAGCTGCGCACGCTCGTGGAGCGCGCCTCGCGCTGGCTGGTGGCCAACCGGCGGCCTCCGCTGGACAGCGAGAGCATCGTGGACTTCTTCGACCCGGTGTCCGGGCGGCTGCTGGCCGCGCTGCCGGAGCTGCTCACCGGGCGGGAGCTGGAGTCCTACGAGCACCGGCGCAAGGAGCTGGTGGGCGCCGGCGTGCCCGAGGAGCTGGCCTCCCGCGTCGCGGTGCTGCAGCCGGCGTACGTCGTGCTGGGTGTGGTGGAGACCGCCCGCCGCGACGACCTCGACCCGATCGAGGTGGCCCGCGTGCACTTCGCGCTCGGCGAGCGGCTCGGGCTGCCCGCCCTGGTCAGCCGAATCCTGGTGCTGCCCCGCAACGACCGGTGGCAGACCATGGCGCGGGCCGCGCTGCGGGACGACCTGAACGCCGTGCACGCGCAGCTCACCGCGCAGGTGCTGGCCGAGACATCGTCGGAGGAGCCGGCCCCGGTCCGGATCGCGGACTGGGAGGAGGAAGACGGCGTGGTGGTCGGCCGCGCGGTCCAGACACTCGGCGAGATCTGTGCCGACGACACCGCCGACCTGGCCCGGCTGTCGGTGGGGCTGCGGGTGGTGCGGACCCTGCTGGCGACCCCGTGACGGATCTGACCCCGTTCGAGCGCAAGGTGCTCGACCGCCTCGACGAGGACGCGCTCGCGGACACCCTGGCCACCCTGGTCCGGATCCCGAGCGTCGGCGGCAGCGACGCCGAGGTCGACGTGCAAGAGGTCGCCGCCGCGATGCTCGGCGAGCTCGGGCTGGACGTGGACCGCTGGGACATCGACCTCGACGACCTGGCCCTCGACCCGTGGTTCCCCGGTGCGGAGACCGAACGGGAGAAGGCGGTCGGGGTGGTCGCCACGACCGCAGGCGACGCGGTGCCCGCGCTGATCCTCCAGGGCCACCTCGACGTGGTGCCACCCGGGGACCCGGAGACCTGGCAGGGCAGCGACCCGTTCTCCGCGGAGATCCGTGGGCGGACCCTGTTCGGGCGCGGTGCCTGCGACATGAAGGCCGGGGTGGCCGCGAACATCGCAGTGGCGACCACCCTCCGGGCCGCCGGTGTGACGCTCGAACGACCGCTGGCCGTGCACTGCGTCATCGGCGAGGAGGACGGCGGCCTCGGCGCGTTCGCGACCCTGCGCCGCGGGCACCGCGGTGAGGCGGCGGTGATCACCGAGCCGACCAGCGGCCGGATCGTCACCGCGACTGCCGGCGCGCTGACCTTCCGCATCGAAGTGGCCGGCCGCTCCGCGCACGGCAGCATGCGCCGGGAGGGGTTCAGCGCCTTCGACGCGTTCCTGCCGGTCCACCGGGCGCTGGCCCGGCTGGAGGCCGAGCGTAACCAGGACGTCGACCCGCTGTTCGGCAGCGAGCTGCCCTACGCGCTGTCGATCGGCACGGTGACCGCGGGGGAGTGGGCCAGCAACGTGCCGGACAAGCTGGTCGCCGAGGGCCGGCTGGGCGTGATCCTCGACGAGGACCCGCGCCAGGCCAGGCTGGCGCTGGAGGACGCGGTGACCGAGGCGAGCGTCAACGACCCGTGGCTGCGGGAGAACCGGCCGGTCGTGACCTGGCCCGGTGGCCAGTTCGCCAGCGGCCGGATCGACCCCGACCACCCGCTGACCGAGGAGGTCATCGGCGCGGTGACCGCGGTCGGCGGTGCGCGCCCGACGCTCGGTGCGGAGGTCTACGGCAGTGACCTGCGGCTCTATGCCGGCATCGGCGGGATCCCCACCCTGCACTACGGACCGGGCGACATTCGGGTGGCCCACGGTGCCGCCGAGCACATCGATCTTGACGAGCTGGTGTCGGTGACCCGCGCGCTGGTCGTGCTGGCGCTGCGCCGCTGCGGGGTCGCCCAGTAGGCGAGTCAGGCTTCCGCTCGGCGTACGAGCTGGTCGGACGTCCTGCGGACGAGGCCACGGTGCTCGTCAGCGGCGACGTGGGCGCCTTGGCTGTCCGGTCGCCGGCGGCGACTGCAACAACGGGTCACATGTGCTGTTAGGGCTGCCCCAGCGCCAAACCGCTCGCAACCACGGGTCACAAGAACCGTTATTGCTGTCCTACCCAAGCCGGTTGCCGCTGCATCGGACCCAGCGACAGGCAACCCTCGAAACTCGTCAGCTGGCCTTCTTCCGCTTGGCCGGCTCCTTCTTGGCGGCCTTCTTCGCCGCCGTCTTCTTGCTGGTCGTCTTCTCGGCACTGGTCTTCTTCGCGGAGGCCTTCTTGGCCGGCTTCTCCTTCTCGGCGGGGGCCTCGCCACGCGAGGTCTTGGCCGCCTCCACACTGCGCTGCAGCGCGGCGAGCAGGTCCACCACCTCGCCCGTCTCGCGCTCCGGCTCCGGCGCGTGGGCCACCTCGCCTCCCTCCAGCTTGGCTTGCACCAGCGCTTCGACGGCGTTGCGGTAGTCGTCCTCGAAGTCGTCGGGGTCGTAGTCGCCCGCGAGGGTGTCGACCAGCAGCCGCGCCATCTTCAGCTCCTGGTCGGTGGCGGCGTGCTCGGTGGCGTCCAGGCCGGAGAACTCGGGGGTGCGGATCTCGTCCGGCCACATCATGGTCTGCATGACGATCACGTTGTCGCGCACCCGCAGGATCGCGGTGGTCATCCGGGTGCGCAGCGACACCGTGACCACGGCGACCCGGTCGGCCTCGGCGAGCGCCTCGCGCAGCAGCGCGTAGGGCTTGGCGGCCGCCTTGTCCGGCTCGAGGTAGTACGACCGCTCCAGCAGCATCGGGTCGATCTGCTCGCTGGGGACGAACTTCTCCACGGAGATCTCGCGGCTGCTGCTCGCGGGCAGCTCGGCGAGGTCCTCGTCGTCGAGCACCACCATCCGGCCGTCGTCCGTCTCGTAGCCCTTGGCGATGTCGGAGTAGGGCACCTCCTCGCCGTCGATGCTGCAGACTCGCTGGTACTTGATCCGGCCGCCGTCCTTGGCGTGCACCTGCCGGAACGAGATGTCGTGATTCTCCGTGGCGGCGTAAAGCTTGACCGGCACGCTGACCAGCCCGAACGAGACGGCGCCCTTCCAGATCGCACGCACGCGGTTCGCTCCTGTCCTCCCGGCGTCTGTGGGCAGGGTCGTACCCACAGCATGCAGGATGTACCCATGCGCCCGATGCTGGCTAGTCGCGGGACCGAGGTACCCACCGGCCCCGAGTGGGCGCACGAGGTGAAGTGGGACGGGATGCGGGTCCTCGTCGAAGTCGGTCCCACCGGGTTCGTGGTCCGCTCCCGCAACGAGAACGACGTCACCGCGGCGTTCCCCGAGCTGCGCGGCCTGGTGCAGGTGGCTCGCCAGCGTGGCCAGGCGATGCTGCTGGACGGGGAGGTGGTGGCCTTCGCCGACGGCATCCCCACGTTCGCCGCGATCGCCGACCGGATGCACGTGCGCGACGTCCGCCGCGCCGAGGCGCTGTCCCGCAGCAAGCCGGTCACGCTGCTCGCCTTCGACATCCTGCGCCTCGACGCGCAGGACCTGACCGGCCGGCCGTGGAAGGAGCGGCGCGCGGTTCTCGAGTCTCTTGGACTGGCCGGGCCGCACTGGCAGGTGCCTCCGACGTACGACGACGGAAGGACCCTGCTCGGCATCACCGCCGACCAGGGGCTGGAGGGCGTGGTCAGCAAGAAGCGCAGCTCGCGCTACTACCCGGGCAGGCGCAGCAACGACTGGCTGAAGTTCCCGCACCGGCACACCACGTCCTACGTCGTCGGGGGCTGGCGCCACGAGACCGACAGCGCCACCCGCCTCGGCGCGGTGCTGGTCGGCGAGCCCGGCCCGGACGGGCTGGTGTTCCGGGGCCGGGTGGGCAGCGGCATCGCCGGCCGGGAGGGCAGGCGGCTGCAGGCACTGCTCGAGCCGCTACGGACCACCGAGCCGCCCTTCGGCACGCCGGTCCCGCGTGTGGACGCGGCCGGCGCGGTGTGGGTCCGGCCGGAGCTGGTCGTCGACGTGGCCTCGCTCGGCGTGACCGCCGGAGGGCGGCTGCGGCAGCCGAGCTACCTCGGCGTCCGGGCCGACCTGTCCGCCGCCGACCTCGGGAAGGAGTAGCGATGGCCGACGAGCAGCTCACCGTCGAGGTCGAGGGCCGCACCCTCAAGATCAGCAACCTGGGCAAGGTGATGTACCCCGGCTCGGGGACCACCAAGGGCGAGGTGCTGCATTACTACGCCCGGGTCGCGCCGGTGCTGCTGCCGCACGTCGCCGACCGGCCGGTGACCAGGATCCGCTGGCCCGACGGCACTGGCGAGGGCCGCTTCTTCGAGAAGAACCTGCCGTCCGGCGCACCAGGCTGGCTGCGCGCCGTGCCGGTGGGCTCGAGCGGGTCCCGCGGCGGAGGGGACACGGTCACCTATCCCGTCGTGGATGGCGTGGACGCGCTCACCTACCTGGTCAACCTCGGCTCCCTCGAGCTGCATGTGCCGCAGTGGAGGTTCGGGCACAACAACCAGCCGACCAACCCCGACCGGCTGGTGATCGACCTGGACCCGGGTGCGCCGGCCGGCCTGCACGAGTGCTGCCGGGTCGCGCTGCTGGTGCGCGAGCGGCTGGCCGACCTGGGCCTGCCGGCCGCGCCGGTCACCAGCGGCAGCAAGGGGCTCCACCTGTACGCCGCGCTGCCGGGCCGCAAGAACGCCGAGCAGATCCGCGACCAGGCCCAGCAGGTCGCCCGGGAGCTCGCGGAACTTGAACCGGACCTCGTGGTGTGGAAGATGACCAAGGCGCTGCGCCCGGGCAAGGTGTTCCTGGACTGGAGTCAAAACACCGCCGCGAAGACCACCATCGCCCCGTACTCGCTGCGCGGCAAGGCCCGCCCGTCGGTCGCCGCGCCGCGGACGTGGGAGGAGGTGGAGCAGGGCGCGGCCGCGCCGGACGGACTCCACCAGATGGAGCTCGACGAGGTGCTCACCAGGGTGGACGAGGACGGGGACGTGTTCGGCGCGCTCCTGGACGGGTAGGCGTGCGGGCGCGGGTCCCGACGTTCCCGAGAAACGACGGGGCCCACGCCGGTCACTCATCGAGCGATCGCACCAAGCGGCGAGATCATCCCCCGTGGACCGCGCGGCAAACCTTGCCGGGCCCAACGTCGCCGCCACGCGAACGGGGGACCGGCTCGCCGCTCCGTCCGCGCTGAGGCGGCACTTGAGTCACAGCAGTCACGCCGTCCACAGCGACGAAGATCCCCTCTGGTGCCCCGCCCGGTACGTCGGCAAGATGCCGGATGTCCGAAGCGAGGACGGCGGGGGACCATGGACCTGACCTATGCCGACGTGCATACCGAGCTGCTGGAGAGCCTCGACACGCAGCTCCGCGAGGCGGTGCGCCGCGAGGGCATCGACCCGCAGCGCGACGCCCGCGCGGTCCGGGCGCTCACCGAGCGGCTGCTCGTCGAGCACGACCAGCGCAGCCTGACCGGGGCGGTCGTGCCGGTCGGCGACCACGAGGAGGTCGCCGCCGAGCTGATGGCCAGGGTCTCGGGGTTCGGCGCGCTGCAGCGCTACCTCGACGACCCGACCGTCGAGGAGATCTGGATCAACGACCCGAGCCGGGTCTTCGTCGCCCGCGCGGGCCGGCACGAGCTGACCAGCACCATCCTCAGCGCCGCCCAGGTGCTCGAGCTGGTGGAGCGGATGCTGAAGAGCAGCGGCCGCCGGGTGGACCTCTCGCAGCCGTTCGTGGACGCGATGCTGCCGGGTGGGCACCGGCTGCACGTCGTCCTCGAGGGGATCGCGCGCGGATTCTGCGCGGTCAACGTCCGCAAGTTCGTGGTCCGCGCCGCGCGGCTGGGCGACCTCGTTCACCTCGGCAGCCTGACCCGGCAGGCGGCGGACTTCCTCGAGGCCTCCGTCGTCGCCGGGCTGAACATCGTGGTCGCCGGCGGCACCCAGGCGGGCAAGACCACCCTTCTGAACTGCCTGGCCGCGGCGATCCCCGGCGGGGAGCGGGTGATCTCGGCGGAGGAGGTCTTCGAGCTGCGGTTCAACCATCCGGACTGGGTGGCCCTGCAGACCCGGCAGCGCGGCCTGGAGGGCACCGGTGAGATCACCCTGCGCGACCTGGTGCGCGAGAGCCTGCGGATGCGGCCGTCGCGGGTCATCGTCGGCGAGGTGCGGTCCGAGGAGTGCCTCGACCTGCTGCTCGCGCTGAACGCGGGTCTGCCGGGGATGGCGAGCCTGCACGCGAACAGCGCCCGTGAGGCGCTGGTCAAGATGTGCACCTTGCCGCTGCTGGCCGGGGAGAACATCTCGGCCCGGTTCGTGGTGCCGACCGTCGCCGCCTCGGTCGACCTCGTGGTGCACCTCGGCATCGACGGGGACGGGACGCGCCGGGTCAACGAGATCGTCGCGGTGCCTGGCCGGGTCGAGCAGGGCACCATCGAGACCGAGGCGGTGTTCGTGCGCGGCCCGGACGGGCTGGCGCGGGCCACCGGGACGCCGCCGCGGCCGGAGCGTTTCGAACGGTCGGGCATCGACCTCAACGCGCTGCTCAACGGAGGCCGCTGACGTGGGCGCGCTGGTCGGGCTCGGGGCCGGGGTCGGGCTGCTGCTGGTGTGGGCCGCCTTCACCGTGCCACCTGCCGCGGCCCGGCCGACGCGCCGTGGCCGGATCGTCGAGCTGCTCGAGCGCGCCGGTCTCGGTGGCACGTCGCCGCGCGGCGTGGTGGCGCTGTGCCTCGGAAGCGCGGCGGTGGTCGGCCTGGCGATCGAGGTGTTGTCGGGTACGGCGCCGGTGGCGGTCGCCTTCGCCGCGATGGCCGGCTACCTGCCTCTAGCCGTGCTGAGCGGCCGGGCCCGGCGCCGGCAGCGCGAGCTGGCCGAGGTGTGGCCGGAGGCGGTCGACAACCTCGCCTCGGCGGTGCGCGCCGGGATGTCGCTCGCCGAGGCGCTCGGCCAGCTCGGCCGGCGCGGTCCGGTGCCGCTGCGCGAGGCGTTCTCGGCGTTCGCGGCCGACTACCAGGTGACCGGCCGGTTCGGTGACAGCCTGGACCGGCTCAAGGACCGGCTGGCCGACCCGGTCGGGGATGGGGTGGTCGAGGGCCTGCGCATCGCCCGCGACGTCGGCGGCGGTGACCTGGGCCGGCTGCTGCGCGGCCTGGCGGTGCACCTGCGCGAGGACGCACGCACCCGCGCGGAGCTGGAGTCGCGACAGGCGTGGACGGTCAACGGGGCGCGGCTGGCCGTGGCCGCGCCGTGGCTGGTGCTGCTGATGCTCTGCTTCCAGCGCCCGGTCATCGGCCGCTACGCCTCCCCGGCCGGGGTCGTGGTGCTGGCCATCGGCGCTGCCAGCTGCCTGGTCGCATACCGACTGATGGTCCGCATCGGCCGGCTGCCGGCCGACCGGAGGGTGCTGTCGTGACTGCTCCGGTGCTCTGGGGCGCCGTGCTCGGCGGAGTTGCCGGCGCCGGCGCGGTGACCGCCCTGGCCCGGCTGGCGCGGCTGCGTCGTACTCCTCTCGAGGTGCGGGTGCTGCCCTACGTCCGTGACCTGCCGCAGGCGTCGGCGCCCCCTCCCGCCGCCCGGAAGCGGACCGCGTTCGCGGCCGTGTTCGGTCTCCCGCTGCGGTCGGCGGCCGACCGGCTGGAGCGCGTCGTGGGCGGGGCCGGTTCGGTGCGCCGGCGTCTCGACCGGGCCAACCTGCCGCTGACCGTGCAGGAGTTCCGGGTGCAGCAGGTCACCTGGGGGCTCGTCGCGTTCGGGGGCTGCGGCGCGGTATCCCTGCTCGCCGCGGTGCACGCCCCTGCCCGAGCACTGCCGCTGCTGGTGCTGTGCGCGGTGGCGTTCGTGCTCGGCGTGCTGGCGCGCGACAACCGGCTGTCGGCGCAGGTAACGCAGCGCGAACGTCAGGTGCTGGCCGAGTTCCCCTCGGTCGCCGAGCTGCTGGCGCTGTCGGTGGCGGCGGGCGAGGGGCCTACCGCGGCCCTGGACAGGATCGTCACCCGGGCCAACGGTGCCCTCGCCGAGGACCTGGGCCGGGTGCTCGCCGAGGTGCGCACCGGCGAGCCGCTGACCCGGGCCCTCGACGGGCTGGCGTCGCGGTCCGGGCTGCCGGTGGTCTCGCGGTTCGCGGAGGGGATGGCCGTCGCTGTCGAGCGCGGCACCCCGCTGGCCGACGTGCTGCACGCCCAGGCCGCCGACGTCCGCGAGGCCGGGCGACGGCGGCTCATCGAGGCCGGGGCCCGCAAGGAGATCGCGATGATGGTGCCGGTCGTCTTCCTGATCCTGCCGGTGACCGTGCTGTTTGCGTTCTGGCCCGGACTCGTGGGCCTGAGGTTGGTGACGCCGTGAGAGGAGATCCGATGACCCGATATCTGATGACCTTGCGCCTGGCCGGCATCCGGCTGGTTGCCGTGGGCCGAAGGCGCCACACCGAGCGGGGCGACGTGCCCGGGTGGGTGCTCGTGACCGTGATGACCGCGGGACTCGTCGCGGCGCTGTGGGCGGTGGCCGGTGACACGCTGACCACCATGCTCAGCGACGCGCTGGCCTCGGTGACGGGCTGAGCGGTTGTCCGCG
>DASTWW010000201.1:0-11696 GCA_035765755.1 Nocardioidaceae bacterium | reverse complement strand
GCGGCGCCGATCGCGGCAGGCACGGCGATGTAGAGCATCACGGCCGCATCAGCGCTCCCCCTCCGCCGCCGCAGACAGGTCGCCCCCCGCCTCAGTGAAGGCCCGGACCACCGCGTCGTGCACGGCCGGACTGTCGATGCCGAGCCGCCCGTCGACGAGGAAGCCGAAGCCGGCACGGCCGTCGGCGACGATGATCCCGACGGTCAGCGGAACACCCTCGGTCAGCGGCAGCACCGGCGTGAACGACCGCACCCGGGCGCCGGCCGCCCAGCGCGGCCCGTGGGCCGCGGGCATGTAGGACACGATGGTGTTGAAGAACCGGCGGCTGTAGACGGCGCGTGCGAACCAGCGGTGCAGGTGCAGCGGAAGCCGGCCGGCCAGCACCATCACTGCGGCCGCGGCGTGCGCCTCGCCGCGCGCGGCGCGGTCGCGCATCTCGCTGCGCACCACTGCGACCCGCTCGACGGCCGACATCGGGGCGGTGGGCAGGTCGAGGGCCAGCGACCCGGTCCAGTTCCCAAAGATCCGGTCGAGCCGCGGGGTGCGCATCGCCACCGGGATCATCGCGCGCAGCGGCCGGCCCGGGGCCAGCAGACCACGGTCCTGCAGGAGCAGGACGGAGGCGTGCGCGAGCAGCGCGACCACCAGCTCGTGCGGCCGAGCGTCCAGGTCGTCGGAGAGCCGGCGCAGCTCCGGCCACGGCAGCGTCACGTTGAGCAGCAGCGGTGCGCCGGGCACGCCCCGCTGGTTGAGCGGGTGGCGCGGGGCGGTGCCTCGCGAGGCCAGGGCCGCCGTACCACGCACCAGTCGGCGCAGCCGCCGCATCGGGTGCCCGGAGGCGCCGAGCGCCCGTCCAGGACGGCGCTCCCGGAGGGAGTCGCCGTCGGCGGTGTCCAGCAGCCGGTCCATCAGGCCCAGGGCGGAGATGCCGTCGCCGTGGCTGTGGTGCAGCTTGACGCCGAGCAGGCTGCGCCCCAGGTGCGGGGCACGCACCACCAGCATCCGCCAGCCGGGCCGGCCGGCCGGCAACGGCCGTCCCCACAGTCCGGACACCGTGCGCCACAGGTCGGCTTCGGTCGCATCCTCGGACAGGGTGGTGTCGTCGACGTGGTCAAGGACCCGGACGCCGTCGACGAGCCGCCAGCCGAGGGGGCGCCGGCTCAGCACCCGCCGCGCGGTCGGCAGGCCGGCCATCCGGGGCTGGATCGCTGCCGCCACCTCGGCCGCCGTGACCTGCGATCCGCCGGGCAGCGGGTCCAGCTCGAGCACCACGCCGACCTCCTGGGCGAGGCCGGGGCGCTCGACGTGGCTGAAGAACGCGTCGGCGGCGCGCATCCGCCACGGCCTCTCGGGCAGCGAGCGGCCGGCGCCGGCGCCGGCGTGGTCCCCGAGGGGGCGGACCACGTGGTCGAGGTCGCCGGCGGCGGCATGCGCGACGGTCTGGGCACGCAGCGGGTCCAGCGCGTCGCGGTGGCTGCCGGTCGCCCGGATGAGCGCGGTGAGCCCGTCCAGGTCGGCGCACAGCTCGCTCAGCCCCGCCACGGTCATCAGGTTGGCGTTGGCCGCGCCGTGCGCGGCGATGGGGGAGGCGCAGACCAGCGGGGTGCCGGTGGCGATCGCCTCGAGGGCAGTGGCTCCGCCGGCGTTCGTGACCACCAGGTCGGCGGCCAGGGTCAGGGAAGGCATGTCGTCGACCCAGCCGAACGTCACCAGCGACCGCTCCGGGACCCCCATGCCGTCCAGTTTGCGTTGGATGTCGGCGTCCTTCCCGCACACCGCCAGCACGGTCACGTTCTCGGCGGCGCCGGTCATGGCGGTCACCATGGCCTCGGTGTCTCCGAAGGCGTAGCTGCCGCAGGACAGCAGCACCACCAGCGCCTCGGGGCGGAGCCCGAGGCGCTGGCGTGCGGCGGCGCGGTCGCCGGGGTGGAAACGGCGCACCACCGGGGGCGGGGAGACCGCCACGCGGGCCTCCGGCTCGGCGGCCAGGGCGACCGGGACGGCCGCCTGGTGCATCACGAAGTTGCCGTCCAGCTCGCGGTACACCCAGAACGGGTGCGGGGCGAAGTCGGAGATCCAGGCGTACGACGGCACCTCCAGCCCACGCCGCAGCCGCAGCCAGGCCAGCCCGGAGCTGGCCAACGGATAGGTGGACACCACCAGGTCGGGGTCGAAGTGGTCGATGTGGTCGGCGAGCCGGCGGCCGCACCAGCTGCCGGTGAACCGCTTCGAGGCACGGGCGAACCACCGGTGCCGCCACAGGTTGGCGTAGAAGAACTCGTACAGCCAGGGCGTGGTCTCGACGTTGCTGACGTAGATCCTGCGGAACAGCCGGCCCACCCCGGGCCCCATCACGTCGAGCGCGTCCAGCCGGAGGATCTCGCTGCCCGGCCAGCACCGCTCGACCGACTCCTCCAGCGCGGCGGCCGTGGCGTTGTGCCCACCGCCCATGTCCGCGGAGAGCACCAGCACCCGATGCGGCGCGACCCGGTCACCGCTGTCCAGGGACGGGCTGGCTTCCTCGGCCGCGGTGTGAACCATGCCCAAAACCTACCTGTTGGAGGTGGCGGACTCAGCGCCTCCCTGGCGCGACGCGGCGCGCCCTCGTGACGCACCGGCGACCGTTCCGGGCGGCCGTCCCGTCGGCCGGGTTCTCGAGCTGGCCGCGCAGCTCGGAGAAGATGCGGGACAGGATCCGGGACACCTGCATCTGGGTGACGCCGATCTCCTGGGCGATCTCCTCCTGGGTGCAGCCCTCGAAGAAGCGGAGGAAGAGGATGCGCCGGTCGCGCTCCTTGAGCCGGCGTACGGCGGGGGCGAGCACCAGCCGTGCCTCCGCGGGGCCGGCCTGGCTGTCCTCGCTGCCCTGCAGGTCGGCGAGCGACGTGCTCGCCCCGGGGGCGACCGGACGGTCCAAGGACGCCGGCGTGAAGCACTCCTTGGCGGCCAGCGCCTCCACCACGTCGTCGATGGCCTCGCCGACGAACTCGGCCACCTCCGTCGGCCGGGGTGAACGGCCGAGCTCTTGCACCAGGTGGTCGCTGGCCTCCCAGATCCGGCCCTGCAGCTCCTGGATGCGCCGTGGCGGGCGCACCGTCCAGCCGCGGTCGCGGAAGTGGCGCCGGATCTCGCCGCGGATCGTGGGCACCGCGTAGGAGAGCAGGTCGCCGTCGTAGCCGACCTCGAACCGTCTGACCGCCTTGACCAGCCCGACGAACGAGACCTGGTCGAGGTCCTCGTCGGCGATGCCCCGGCCGTGGTACCGGCTCGCGATCGAGCGCGCCACCTCCATGTTCAAGACCACCACCCGGTCCCACAGGGCGCGCCGCTCCCGGTCGTCGCCGGCCTGCGCCGCGTGCGCGAGCAGGTCGGCGGTCAGCGTTCGTCGTTCCTCCCGGGACATCCCGATCTGGGCGTCGTGGCAGCCGGAGAGCTGCTCGGGGAGCGTGTACTTCGCCGCATCGACGTTCATGGGCAACAGCACCTTCACCTGAGCTGAGGTGAGCCCACCGTCTACTCCAGTGGGTGAGGGCGGTGCAGACCACCGTGCGTCGCGAGTACCCCGGGTCCGGGCCGGCAAACCGGGGGTCAGCCGAGAAGCCTCCGCGCCGCCACGCTCACTCCTGCCAGCGGAGCAGTGCCGCCACGCCGGCGCCCTTGGTGAGCTCCCGGGGAAGCAGGGAGAGCCGAGCGTCGGTCGCGGCGCCGGCGGCCACCAGCACCTCGTCGGCGCGCAGCTCGTCGGCGGATGCCGCCGGCTCGGGCAGGGTCAGACCCGGATGGTCCTTGGGGTTGACGGTCATCTCACGGGCCGCGTCCAGGTCGAGCACCAGCCGGTCCACCTGGCCACGCACCAGCGCGTCGAGCACGTCCTGCAGGCCGCGCGCGGCTCCCTCCTGGCGGCCGGTGTCCTGCAGGAGCCGGTCGACGACCTCCCGCTCCTCGTGGGCCTCGACGGTGGCGAGCACCTTCTCGACCTCTCGCCAGAGTGCCTCCTCCGAGCTGCCGGCCGCGCGGCCTCCCGCCTCGACCTGGACGATGTCGAGCGGATGCCCCTCGAGGGCGGTGAAGATGTCGGTACGAGCCCGGGGGTCCCCGGCCAGGATGACCACGGCCGGCCGGTGCTCGGCGCTCGCCGAGCCGATCACCTCCGCGACCTCCTCCGCGTTGCGCTTCCAGACGTTCTCCGAGCGCTGCTGGTACTGCTTCTGGGCCCAGTCGCCCTCCGGTACCTTGGTGATGTGCAGCGTCTCGCCGTGCGTCTCGCGGTGCTCGGGGTCCGGTCGGCTGGTCCCGTGGTAGAAGTCCATGGACGCGCCCTCGCGGTCGGCGCGGACCAGCAGGAACGGGACCTGCCCATCCACCTGGCGCAGCCACCCGGACAGGTCGGGCAGCAGGCCGGTGTTGGTCCCCTCCGGCCAGATGCAGTGCCCGGCGCGCACGTCGTCGAAGACGATCTCGCCCTTGGCGCCCACGAGGGTGCGGCGCACCTCGCCGGGCACGCTGGTCTGCTCGTGCACCCGTTCGCCGATCTCGTCCACCAACGTCTTGTCGACGCTCTCGTGCTCGAGCTGGTGTCGGATCGTGGTCCAGCGCGCGTCCACCTGCTGCCGGGCGTCCTCGGTGTCCCGGCTGACGTCGATGTGCACGCTGACGAAGGGACCTTCGTGGGTGAAGACGTCCTGGATCGTGCCGAGGTCCATCGCGCATCCTCCTCCGCCGGCCGTGGTCGCGTGCGGGTCGTTCCCGAGACGGCCGCGTCCCGTCGGCGTACCCATCGAGGGCCGAAGTACGCCGGGGGGCCGCCACCTGGTCGACGAGCGGGGAGCGGGCATGCACCGGGATGGGGCCGGGTACCGCCGCCGCAGCCGACGAACGGGAGGACCCCCATGAGCGAGACCACCAAGCAGACCGTCATCGAGGTGCTGGTCGAGGATCACCGGGAGGTGGAGCAGCTGTTCGAGCAGGCCAAGGCCGCCGCCTCCGGTGAGATGCGCCGCGAGCTCGCGGACCAGATCATCGCCGAGCTGGTGCGGCACTCGGTGGCCGAGGAGCAGTACCTCTACCCGGCCGTCCGCAAGCATCTCGACGACGGTGACGAGCGCGCCGACCACGAGATCTCCGAGCACCAGGAGGCCGAGGAGCTGATGAAGGAGATCGAGAAGCTCGACGCGGACGACCCGGACCTGGCACCAAAGCTGGCCACGCTCGAGGCCGACATCAAGCACCACGTCGCCGAGGAGGAGGGCGACGTCTTCCCGGCGCTGCAGGAGAAGATGGGCGCGGGTGAGCTGGTCGAGCTCGGCGACCAGGTCAAGGCCGCCAAGGAGAAGGCACCCACCCGGCCGCACCCCTCGTCGCCGAACACGCCGCCGCTCAACAAGCTGCTGGGGCCGGGCGCGGGGATGGTCGACCGGCTCCGGGACAAGCTGTCCGGCCGCAACGTCTGACAGGTCGCCTTCAGTCGGCGGGCTGCCGGGAGGGCACCGGTTCGTCGAGGTCCTCGGGCGCGAGCGCTGCGAGCGCCCGGCGCAGGGTCATCACCAGCTCGCCGGCCCCGAACATGTCGTCGCCGGTGCGGGACCGGTCCGAGCGGATCTCCGCGACCAGCCTGCGCAGGGCATCGTCGGTGCGGTGCAACAGCTCGGGGTCGGCGGTGGAGCCCTGCACCGAGCGCAGGGTGTCGGCCATCGCCTCGAGGGTGTGCGCGGCGTACGGCCGCACCGCGGGGCCGAGTGCCACCGCTTCGAGCTCCGCGCGCTCCTCGCGGGTGACCACGCCGGTCATGTCCCGCACCTGGGCGGCCAGCTCCTCCATCGCCTGGGCCTGCCGGTGCTGCCGCTGCGCCTCGCCGCGCCAGCGGGCGGCCCGCCAGTTGCCCCGGCGCGCTTCGTCGGTGTGGTCGACCATCCGCCGCATCTGGCTGGCCAGCGGCGAGATCCCCCGCTGCCGGTCGTTCCACTCCTCCAGGGTCAGCGGCTGCTCACGCAGGAGCCCCTCCGCAAGGTCGTCGAGCTGGTCGGCCAGCGTCTCCCGCAGCCGGGTCACCACCGCCTGCGTCGCGTTCAGCGGGAGGGCCGGGAAGGCCAGGTCGACGGCGAACCCGATCACCGCTCCCAGGCTGGTCAGCCCGAGGTAGGCCGCGACGTACGTTCCCGGCTGGTTGCCGCCGACGAGCATGACGAACAGCGCAGCCACCGGTGCCCAGCCGGCCTTGGTGCCGAGCCAGGACCAGCGCGAGGCGAGGGTGGCCAGCGCCACCACCGCGGCGAGGGTCGCGACGTTGGTCGGGAAGGCGAGGTCCACCAGCCAGGCGATCGGCGCGCCGAGCAGGATCGCCACGATCGCCTGGGCGGATTCGCGCAGCGAGCCTGCGACCGTGCCGGAGACCGCGATCAGCGCACCGAGCGGGGCGTAGTACGGATACTGCTGGGCGAAGCCGGGCAGGGCTTGCACGACCAGCCAGGCGAGCCCCACCGCAACCGCCACCTTGACGGCCAGCACCACCTGAGGATGTTGGGCGACCACCCGCCACAACGGGACGATCCGCGGCCGTCGGCCGGGACGCGACATCGCACCGCCTCCGTTCTCGGGTCCCGGTCGCTTGCCCTCTGGCGTACCCAGGGGCGAAACACCCCACACGGCGTAGGGCTCCACGGATCGGGTAAGGCGCGGGGGAGGCCGCCGCACGGCGGCCGGCTCGAACACGAACAGGAGGGAGCCGCAGGTGAAGGCCTTGGTCTACAAGGACAAGTTCGACGTGGCCGTCGAGGAGGTGCCGGAACCGCGGATCGAGGGTGCCAACGACGCGATCGTGAAGATCACCACCACGAACATCTGCGGCTCGGACCTGCACATGTACGAGGGCCGCACCAACGTGCAGACGGGCACCGTGCTCGGCCACGAGAACATGGGCGTGGTGGCCGAGGTGGGTCCCGGCGTGGACCGGATCAAGCCGGGCGACCGGGTGTCGGTGCCGTTCAACATCGCCTGCGGCAGCTGTGGAAACTGCGTCCGGGGCTGGACGTCGTTCTGCCTGCGCACCAACCCGGTCGACGGGATCGACGGCGCCGCCTACGGCTACGCGAACATGGGCCCCTATGCCGGCGGGCAGGCGGAGTACCTGCGCGTTCCGTACGCCGACTTCAACCTGCTCGAGCTGCCGGCGGGGGAGGAGCACGAGAACGACTTCACGATGCTGTCGGACATCTTCCCCACCGGCTGGCACGGCGTCGAGCTGTCCGGCATGGAGGCCGGCGACGTGGTGGCCGTCTTCGGAGCCGGGCCGGTGGGCCTGATGTCCGCGCACAGCGCGATCATCCGCGGCGCGGCGCAGGTGTTCGTCGTCGACAAGGAGAAGGACCGGCTGTCGCTGGCCGAGAGCATCGGCGCCTCGCCCATCGACTTCTCCTCCGGCGACCCGGTGCAACAGATCCTGGACGCGACGAGCGGGTACGGAGCGGACCGCGGGGTCGAGGCGGTCGGCTACCAGGCGCACGACCCGATCGGGGAGGAGCACCCCGAGCTGGTGCTGGACAACCTTGTGAACGTCGTGCGCAGCGCTGGTGGCATCGGCGTGGTGGGTGTCTACATGCCGCAGGATCCCGGCGCCACCAGCGAGCAGGCCAAGCAGGGCCGCATCGGCTTCGACTACGGGACGATGTTCAGCAAGGGTCAGCAGATGGGGACCGGTCAGTGTCCGGTCAAACGCTACAACCGGCAGCTGCGTGACCTGATCATCCACGACGAGGCGCGGCCGTCGTTCCTGGTCTCGCACGAGCTGTCCCTCGAGGACGCCGCCGAGGGCTATCGGCACTTCGACGACCGCGACGAGGGCTGGACCAAGGTGCTGCTGCGGCCGTCCCAGGCAGCCTGACCGACGACGAGAGAGAACCAGCATGTTCCGACGAGTACTGATGGGTCTTGCCGCCGGTGCGGCCGGCACGACCGCGCTGAACGCAGCCACCTACCTCGACATGGTCGTGCGTGCTCGCCCATCGAGCACCGCCCCGCAGCAAATGGTCGACAAGGGCGCCGAGGCGCTCGGCGTGGAGATCCCCGGTGAGGGTGAGGAGCGGGAGAACCGGCTGGCCGGACTCGGGCCGCTGGCCGGGATCGCCACCGGGCTCGGGGTCGGGCTCGTCTACGGGATGCTCGACACCGTGCGCCTGCGGCCACCGCGCACCCTGGGTGCGCTGCTGGCGGGCGGGGCGGCGATGGCCGGCTCGGTGGCGCCGATGGCGGCCACCGGCATCACCGACCCGAAGACCTGGGACGCCGCGACGTGGGCCAGCGACGTGGTGCCGCACCTGGCGTACGGCGTGGTGGTCGCGTGGACCATGGAAGCGGCCCACAAGGTCTGACCTCGCCTCAGCCCCACACCTCGGCGGCGGTCTCGACGATCAGCTGGAGCTTGGCGATCTCGTCGGCGAGGGTGAGCCGGTTGCCCTCCACGGTGGAGGAGAAGCCGCACTGGCCGGAGAGGCAGAGCTGGTCGAGCGGGACGTACTTCGCGGCCTCGTCGATGCGACGCTTCAGGTCATCCTTGGACTCCAGCTGCGGGCGCTTGGTGGTGACCAGGCCGAGCACCACCTGCTTGCGCTCGGGGACGAAGCGCAGCGGCTCGAACCCGCCGGAGCGCTCGTCGTCGAACTCGAGGAAGAACCCGTCCACGTCGAGGCCGCCGAACAGCGCCTCGGCGACGAAGTCGTAGCCGCCCTCGGCTACCCACGACGACTGGAAGTTGCCCCGGCACATGTGGGTGGTGACGGTCAGCCCCGCGGGCCGGTCCTTCAGCGCGGCGTTGATCTGGCGGATGTAGCGCTCGTGCTGGTGCTCGGCGTCCCCGCCCTGGGCCGCGACCTGGGCCCGCTGGGCCGGGTCGTTGAGGTAGGCCAGGCTGGTGTCGTCGAGCTGGAGGTAGGTGCAGCCCAGCGCGGCGATCGCCATGACCTGCTCGGCGTAGGCCGCGGACAGGTCAGCCCAGAACTCCTCCTCGTCGGGGTAGACCTGCGGGTCGATGGCCGCGCGTCCGCCGCGGTAGTGCACCATGCTCGGCGAGGGGATGGTCAGCTTCGGGGTGCCGCTGGTCGCCACCGACTGCAGGAACTCGAAGTCCTTGCCGAAGATCGGGGTGTCGTCCGGGTTCAGCCCGACCTCCCCGGCCACCCGGAGCGCGGCGGAGGTGAACTCCAGGTCACCCTCCGCGTTGCGGAAGTGCACCTGGATCCGCTCGTCGGTGCGCGAGATCCCACGCAGCCGGTAGATGAAGTCCATGTGCCACGAGGTACGGCGGAACTCCCCGTCGGTGCGCGTCTGCAGACCGACCTCCTCCTGCATCTGCACGACGTCGCGGATCGCCGCGTCCTCAGCCGCGCGCAGCCCCGCGTCGTCGAGGGTGCCCGCGGCATGGTCGGCACGCGCCTGGAGCAGCTCCGGCGGCCGCAGCAGGCTGCCCACGTGATCGGCGCGGAACGGTGGTGTGCTTCGACGGGCCATGAGTCCGACCCTAGCCCGCCGTCCGGCCCGTGCATCGTGGCGCGGGTAGCGTCGATGACGTGAGCCGCAAGTCCGCCTACTTCTGGCTGATGGGCGCGTGCGTCCTACTCATCCTGCTGGCCTGGAACGTGGTGCGGTTCTACTCCACGACCGCCGCGGTGGTGATGAGCGTGGTGGCCGCGGTGATCCCGCCGGCGGCGGCGATCGTCGGGAACTGGGGCCGCGGCGGTTGAGCGTGCCCGCGGGGCTGGTCGTGTACGTTCGCAAACGATGACGATCTCGATGGTCGTGCCCGACCCGGAGCTCGACGAGCAGCGCCGACGCGGCCTGCGCCGGATGCGCAGCGTCGCGGTGTGCCTGCTCCTGCTGGCCGCGGCGGTGTACGCCGTCACGTTCGGAGACGGAGGGTTCCTCGGCTACGTAAACGCCGGCGCGGAGGCGTCCATGGTCGGTGCGATCGCGGACTGGTTCGCGGTCACCGCGCTGTTCAAGCGGCCGCTCGGCCTGCCGATCCCGCACACGGCGCTCATCCCGCGGCGCAAGGACACGCTCGGCCGCAGCCTGCAGGAGTTCGTCACCGAGAACTTCCTGCACGAGCAGGTGATCCGCGACCGGGTGCGGGTCGCCCGGGTGTCCCAGCGTGTGGGGGAGTGGCTCGCGACGCCGGCACGGGCCCAGTGGCTGGTTGACGAGGCCGCGAACCTGCTGGCGATCGCGCTGGCACGGGTCAAGGACGAGGACATGGCCGACCTGGTCCGCGAGACGCTGCTGCCCCGGCTGCTCGCCGAGCCGGTCAGCCCGATGGCGGGCAGCATCCTCGAGGAGGTGGTGCGCGACCGCGCGCACCGCGGGCTGGTCGACCTCGCCCTCGCCGAGGCGCACCGCTGGCTGCTGGAGAACGAGCGCACCTTCGCCGAGCTGGTCGCCGAGCGGGCCCCCTGGTGGTCGCCGCAGATGCTCAACGACCGGGTCACCCGCCGGCTGCACATCGAGGTGGTCGCCTGGGTCGAGGACATCCGCGACGACCCGCACCACGACGCGCGGCTGGCTTTCGACCGGCTGCTCGGCAAGCTCGCCCACGACCTGCTGCACGACCCGGAGACCCAGGAGCGTGCCGAGAACCTGAAGAACCGGGTGCTGAGCCAGCCGCAGGTGGTGGCGACCGCGACGTCGCTGTGGAACGCGGTGCGTCGTGCCGTCGTCGAGACGCTGGAGGACCCCGAGGGGTACCTCCGGCGCCGGGGCCTGGACGAGCTGCGCGTCTTCGGTCAACGGCTGAGGGACGACGAGGGGCTGCGCGAGCGACTGGACGGGTACGTCGCCGACCTGGCGGTGTTCGCGGTGAGCAGGTACGGCGACGAGCTGACCGCGGTGATCACGCACACCATCGACCGGTGGGACGGCCGGGAGGCCTCCCGGCGCATCGAGCTGCACGTGGGCCGGGACCTGCAGTTCATCCGGATCAACGGCACCGTGGTCGGTGGCCTGGTCGGCGTGGTGATCCACGCGGCGAGCACGCTGCTGCACTGAGGCGCACTGAGTGCCGGCCGCCGCTGGCCGTGCGGCACGATGGGCGCATGCGTGACGTGCCCATCCGTGACGAGTCGATCCGGCTCGGTCAGTTCCTCAAGCTCGCCGACCTGGTCGACACCGGCGCGGACGCCAAGCCGGTGCTGGCCCGCGGGGAGGTGACGGTCAACGGGGTGCTCGAGACGCGACGCGGACGGCAGCTGATGAAGGGTGACGTGGTGACCGTCGGTGGTGCCGAGGCGCGGGTCGGCTGAGCCGGCCGCCCCTCGGCGGCCCTCCTCGGCGCTGCTCCTCAGCGGACGTCGAGCAGGTCGACCACGAAGATCAGCGTCTCGCCGGGCCTGATCACGCCGCCCGCCCCGCGGTCGCCGTACGCCAGGTCCGGCGGGATCACCAGCCGGCGCCGACCGCCGACCTTCATGCCCTGCACGCCCTGGTCCCAGCCGCTGATCACCTGGCCGACGCCCAGCCGGAAGGCGAGCGGCTCGCCGCGGTTGTAGGACGCGTCGAACTCCTCGCCGCTGGAGTGGGCCACCCCGACGTAGTGCACCGAGACGGTGCGGCCCGCGCTGGCTTCTGTCCCGTCGCCCTCGGTGATGTCCTCGATCTGCAGGTCGGTCGGCGGAGGGCCGTCCGGGAAGTCGATCTCCGGCTTCTCGGGCATGGCG
>DASTWW010000200.1:0-4591 GCA_035765755.1 Nocardioidaceae bacterium | reverse complement strand
GACCACGAGCTGGTACGACGGGTGGCCGGCTGGGAGCTCTCCGACGGCACGGAGTCGTCCGCGGGCGAGAACGTCTTCGCGATGGTCCGCCGGATCGGCCAGGCCAAGGCCGCCCTGGCCGCCGACTACGCCGCCCAGCTGGCGCGCAGCGCGGGCAAGGTGGTGTTCTTCGCCAAGCACATCGACGTGATGGACGCGGCCTCGCAGCTGTGGGAGTCGCAGGGCATCCGGTTCGCCTCGGTCCGCGGCGACCAGACCCGCGCCGTACGCCAGCGCAACATCGACGCGTTCGTCAACGACCCCGACGTGGCCATCGCGGTCTGCTCGCTGACCGCCGCCGGTGTGGGCCTGAACCTGCAGGTGGCCAGCAACGTGGTGCTCGCCGAACTGTCCTGGACCAACGCCGAGCAGTCCCAGGCCATCGACCGGGTGCACCGCATCGGGCAGACCGAGCCCGTCACCGCGTGGCGGATCATCGCCGCGCAGACCCTGGACGCCAAGATCGCCGAGCTGATCGACTCCAAGGCCGGCCTGGCCGCCCGGGCCCTCGACGGCTCCGACGAGGAGGCCGCCTCCTCCGCGGACGTGCAGCTCGAGGCGTTGGTGGCGATGCTGACGGAGGCGCTCGAAGACCGGGCCTGACGCGCTGGCGCGAGCCCCCTGAGTCACGGGCGGTGGGTGTCGAAGTACTCCCTGGCGACCCGCTTCGGGACCACCATCGTCCAGGCGTCGGTCACCAGCTCGGTCATCTCCTGGACGCCGAGCTCCGCCATCCTCACGTCGACCCAGTTGTAGCGCAGGTCCGACACCGGCGGGAGGAGGAACTTGCCCGGCTCGCCCTCGACGAGGGATGCCCGCGCCTCCTTCGGGAACCCGAAGCCCATCACGGTCTCGTCCCGGGAGAACGCCACGTAGACCAGCCGCTTGACCCGGAACTTCACCCGGTCCCGGATCAGGTGCTCGGTGGTGCCCGGCAGGCCGAGCGCCACCCGGCGTACGTCCTCGACGGTCACCATGGCCACATCCTCCACCCGCGGCGGCCGCCGACCGGACCGCGGACCTGGTCTGCCTGCCGACGTACCCCTTGCGGATCTTCACGTAGCCGGCGGCCTGGAGCTGGGTGGCCTGCTTGGACAGCACCGAGTCCGACACCTCGATACTGTCGCGCAGGTGGCCGAACTCGGCCTCGTCGACCCCGGCCAGCGCGGCGACGATGCTCCAACCCACCGAGGGCAGGGGTTCAGCGGGTACGACGGGCGACCGATTGCCGCTTGGCCTCGTCGACGGCGGTCTCGTACGCCGCGACCAGCGCGGCCACCGTGACCGGCTTGAACCGTTCGACGAGCTCGCGCAGCCGCTCCGGGGACAGTCCGCCCTCCTTGTACACCGGCCACAGCTGGGTGCGGAACAGCTCGGTAAGCTCCTCGGCGATCGCGCGCCCGTGCGCGGTGAAGATGTCCTGAGCGGCCTGCGCCGCCTCCACCGGGATGCCCAGGTCGAGCAGCGAGACGCCGACCGACAGGTGTGCCTGGGCGACCCGGAACCGGCCCTTGTCGGCGGGCTGCACGATGCCCAGCGCCTGCAACGTGTCCACGTCGGTCTCCGAGAGCGGCCGCCCCGCCCGTCGTACCAGCTCCTGACGGGTCATCGTCTCCGGCAGCTCGGCCATCCACGGCGCCAGCATCGTGCGGTGCAGCGCGATCGTCTCCGGGGTGGCGTCGGCGGGGATGCGAGCGACGTACTTCTCGATCGCGGCCAGCGTGAACCCATGCGCCTGCAGCTCGCGGACCAGCTCGAGCCGGGCGACGTGGTCGGCGGTGTAGTAGCCGGACCGGCCCCGGCGCACCGGCGGCGGGACCAGCCCGCGCGTGGTGTAGAAGCGGATGGTCCGCACGCTCATCCCGACCCGCTCGGTGAGCGCGGCCAGCCCGATCATCTCGCCGGCGGTTTGCGTCGAGCTGACCTGCTCTGCCATGGGCGTCCTTCGGTGGGGCGACGTAGATCACCTTGGATCGTGGTTGACGACGCTAACAGTATGAGTGTCACAATCGAAGTACTGCCACCCGACCTCAGGAACGCTGCCGATGACCAGAACCGATGCGCCGCAGGCATTCGTGTACGACGCGATCCGCACCCCACGCGGGCGCGGCAAGAAGACCGGATCCCTCTACGAGGTCAAGCCCATCGACCTGGTGGTCGGGCTGCTCGACGAGATCAAGACCCGCAACCCCGGCCTCGACCCGGCGCGGATCGACGACGTCGTGCTCGGCGTGGTCACCCCGATCGGTGACCAGGGCAGCGACATCGCCAAGACCGCGGTGCTCAAGGCCGGCTACCCCGACACCGTCGCGGGTGTGCAGCTGAACCGGTTCTGCGCCTCCGGCCTCGAGGCGGTCAACCAGGCCGCTGCCCGGGTGCGCTCCGGCTTCGAGGACCTGATCCTTGCCGGCGGCGTCGAGTCGATGTCGCGGGTGCCGATGGCCACCGACGGCGGCGCCTGGGCGATGGACCCGGCCACCGCCTTCGACACCTCGTTCGTGCCGCAGGGCATCGGGGCGGACCTGATCGCCACCATCGAGGGGTACTCCCGCAGCGACGTGGACGCGTTCGCCGCCGAGTCGCAGGCCCGGGCCGCCAAGGCGCAGGCCAACGGCTACTTCGACCACTCGGTGATCCCGGTCCGGGACCTGAACGGGCTGGTCGTCTTGGACAAGGACGAGTTCATCCGGCCCGGCACCACGGTGGAGTCGCTGGCCTCGCTGCCGCCGAGCTTCGCCGCCATCGGCGACCAGGGCGGCTTCGACGCGGTGGCCCTGGAGAAGTACCACTGGGTGGAGAAGATCGACCACGTCCACCACGCGGGCAACTCCTCGGGCATCGTCGACGGCGCCTCGCTGGTGGCAATCGGCACCGAGGAGGTCGGCAACGAGCTCGGCCTGACCCCGCGGGCCCGGATCCTGGCCACCGCGGTCTCCGGCTCGGAGCCGACGATCATGCTCACCGGCCCGGCGCCGGCGTCGGCCAAGGCACTGGCCAAGGCCGGCTTGACCGCGGACGACATGGACCTGGTGGAGATGAACGAGGCGTTCGCCGCGGTCGCGATGCGGTTCATGAAGGACCTGGACATCCCGCACGAAAAGGTCAACGTCAACGGCGGCGCCATCGCGATGGGCCACCCGCTCGGCGCCACCGGCGCGATGCTGCTCGGCACCATCGTCGACGAGCTGCACCGCCGCGACCTCCGCTACGGCCTCGTCACGCTCTGCGTGGGTGGAGGCATGGGCATCGCCACCGTCGTCGAGCGCATCTGAGCCAGAAGGAACTGAAGGAAGATGACCCAGACCGTTTCCGACCAGACGGCCGTCCGCTACGAGCAGGACGCCGACCGCATCGTCGTACTCACGCTCGACGACCCCACCTCCAGCGCGAACACCATGAACGAGCTCTACCAGGAGTCGATGGCCGCCGCGGTCGACCGGCTCGAGCAGGAGCGTGAGGACATCGCCGGCGTGGTGGTCACCAGCGCGAAGAAGACGTTTTTCGCCGGCGGCAACCTCAAGGACATGATGAAGGCCAGGCCGGAGGACGCCGCCGACGTCTTCGCGCACATCGAGGCCGTCAAGAAGGACCTACGCCGGCTGGAGAAGCTCGGCAAGCCGGTGGTCGCCGCGATCAACGGCACCGCGCTCGGCGGCGGTCTGGAGATCGCGCTGGCCTGCCACCACCGCATCGCCGTCGACGACGACTCGGTCGTGCTCGGCGTGCCCGAAGTGACCCTCGGGCTGCTGCCCGGCGGCGGTGGGGTGACCCGCACGGTGCGGATGCTCGGGCTGCAGAGCGCGCTGCTCGACGTGCTGCTCACCGGCAAGAAGTACAAGCCCGCCGCCGCTCGCGAGAAGGGCTTGGTCGACGAGCTGGTCGGCTCCCGCGACGACCTGCTCACCGCCGCCAAGGCGTGGGTGCGCGAGCACCAGAACGACGAGGAGGCGGCCACCCAGCCGTGGGACCGGCCCGGCTACAAGATGCCCGGCGGCACGCCGTCCAGCCCCAAGCTGGCCCAGTTCCTGCCGGCCTTCCCGGCCAACCTGCGCAAGATGGCCAAGGGCGCGAACTACCCGGCGCCGCGGGCGATCATGAGCGCCGCGGTCGAGGGCGCCCAGGTCGACTTCGACACCGCGTCCCGGATCGAGTCGCGCTACCTGACCAACCTCGTGGTGGGGCAGAACTCCAAGAACATGATCCAGGCGTTCTTCTTCGACCTCCAGGCAATCAACTCCGGGGCGCTGCGCCCCTCCGACGTACCGCCGTTCAAGGCCACCCGGCTCGGCGTGCTCGGCGCCGGAATGATGGGCGCCGGCATCGCATACTCCGCGGCCCGCGCCGGCATCGACGTGGTGCTCAAGGACGTCAGCGTCGAGGCCGCCGAGAAGGGCAAGGGCTACTCCGCCGGGCTGCTGGACAAGGCGGTCGCCCGCGGGAAGCTGTCCGAGGAGGCCAAGGGCGAGATCCTGGCCCGGATCACGCCGACCGCCGACCCGGCCGACCTGAAGGGCTGCGACACCGTCATCGAGGCGGTCTTCGAGGACCCGGG
>DASTWW010000199.1:0-7588 GCA_035765755.1 Nocardioidaceae bacterium | reverse complement strand
CGCCGGGCACCTTGCGTCAGACCACCGACAGCGGGAGCAGCTTCTGGCCGGTGGGGCCGACCTGGATCTCGGTGCCCATCTGCGGGCAGACGCCACAGTCGTAGCAGGGCGTCCAGCGGCAGTCCTCCACCTCGCCCGGGTCGGGGTCGACGGCGGCCTCCCAGTCCTCCCACAGCCAGTCCTTGTCGAGGCCGGAGTCCAGGTGGTCCCAGGGCAGCGTCTCCACGCTGTCCCGCTCGCGGGTGGTGTACCAGTCCAGGTCCACCGGCGTGTCCGCCAGAGCGGTCTTGCAGGCGTCCACCCACCGCGGATAAGAGAAGTGCTCGCTCCACCCGTCGAACCGGCCGCCGTCGCGCCAGACCGCCTCGATGACCCTGCCGACGCGCCGGTCGCCGCGAGACAGCAGGCCTTCGATGATGCCCGGCCGCCCGTCGTGGTAGCGGAACCCGATGGCCCGCCCGAAGCGACGGTCCTTGCGGACGTCCTCGCGGAGCTTCCGCAGCCGCTCGTCGGTGGTCTCGTGGTCGAGCTGGGCCGCCCACTGGAACGGGGTGTGCGGCTTGGGCACGAACCCGCCGATCGACACCGTGCAGCGGATGTCGTTGCGGCCGGAGACCTCACGGCCCTTGGCGATCACCTTCTTGGCGAGATCGGCGATCTCGAGCACGTCCTCGTCGGTCTCGGTGGGCAGCCCGCACATGAAGTACAGCTTGACCTGCCGCCAGCCGTGGGAGTACGCCGTGGCGACGGTGCGGATCAGGTCCTCCTCGGTGACCATCTTGTTGATCACCCGCCGCATCCGCTCCGATCCGCCCTCGGGTGCGAACGTGAGGCCGGACCGGCGGCCGTTGCGGGACAGCTCGTTGGCCAGCGTCACGTTGAACGCGTCCACGCGGGTGCTGGGCAGGGACAGCGACACGTTGGACCCGTCGTACCGGTCCGCCAGGCCCTTGGCCACGTCGCCGATCTCGCTGTGGTCCGCGCTGGACAGCGACAGCAGGCCGACCTCCTCGAAGCCGGACTGGCGCAGCCCGTTCTCGACCATGTCGCCGATGGTGTTGATGGACCGCTCCCGCACCGGGCGGGTGATCATCCCGGCCTGGCAGAACCGGCAGCCGCGGGTGCAGCCGCGGAAGATCTCCACCGAGAACCGCTCGTGCACCGTCTCGGCCAGCGGCACCAGCGGCTTCTTCGGGTACGGCCAGGCGTCGAGGTCCATCAGGGTGTGCTTGTGCACCCGCCACGGCACCCCGGAGGTGTTCGGGGCGACCCGCTTGATCCGCCCGTCCGGCAGGTAGTCGACGTCGTAGAACCGCGGCACGTAGACCCCGCCGGAGACGGCCAGCCGGTAGAGCAGCTCCTCGCGCGGACTGCGCCCGGATTCCAAGGAGACGGCCCCCTGTGCCATCTCCAGCTTCCACTCCCGAACGACCTCCGAGATGGCCAGCACCACCTCCTCGCCGTCGCCGAGGACGGCGGCGTCGACGAAGTCGGCGATCGGCTCGGGGTTGAACGCCGCGTGCCCGCCGGCGATCACCACCGGGTCGGCCTCCGTGCGGTCGGCCGCGTGCAACGGGATGCCGGCCAGGTCGAGCGCCGTCAGCAGGTTGGTGTAGCCCAGCTCGGTGGGGAAGGACACCCCGAGCACGTCGAAGGCCCGCACCGGCCGGTGGTTGTCCACGGTGAACTGCGGGATGGGCCCTTCGGCATCACCTTCGCGCATCACCTTTTCCATGTCCGGCCACACCGAGTAGGTCCGCTCGGCGAGGATGCCGTCGCGCTCGTTGAGCACCTCGTAGAGGATCTGGACGCCCTGGTTGGGCGCGCCGACCTCGTAGGCGTCGGGGTACATCAGCGCCCATCGCACCTGTGCTGCGTCCCAGTCCTTCGGGGTGGAGTTCAGCTCGCCTCCGACGTACTGGATCGGCTTGTGCACCGTGGGCAGCAGCGGCTCCAGCCTCGGGAACAGCGACTCGGCGGTCTCGGCGGGCATGCAGGCACCTCTCGTGCGTGTGAGGGGACCCGTCAAGCGTACGACGGACCGACGCGGCCGATCGAGCGCGTGGCCGGCCGGATCAGTGCTCCGCGTCGGAGAGGTCCCGCAGCGCCTCCTCGGCGCGGGCGAGCTCCTCGCGGGCCAGCGCGATCAGGTCGCACAGTCCCTGCGCTCCGAACCGGTTGCTGATGTTCTCCACCACCTCGACCACCGCGGGATCGGGCGTGGGCTCGCTCGATGTGTTCATGGTCACATCCAAGCAGACCAGGGGTGGCGCGGCATCAGAAGCGGGACCGGGCCGCGCGGGAGCGGGCCACCCCGATCCGGCCGCCGCTGCGCAGGTGGATGTTCTGCAGCAGCCCGAGCGCCATCAGCGAGGCGAACATCGACGACCCGCCGTAGGACACGAACGGCAGCGGCACGCCGGTGACCGGCATGATGCCCAGGCACATGCCGATGTTCTGGAACGCCTGGAACCCGAACCAGCAGGCGATGCCGGCCGCTGCCAACCGGCCGAACAGGTCGTCGGCACGCGAGGCGATGCTCAGCGCCCGCCACAGCACCACGCCGAGCAGCGCGATCAGCGCCGCGGAGCCGACCAGCCCGAGCTCCTCCCCCGCCACGGTGAAGATGAAGTCGGTGTGCTGCTCGGGGACGAAGCCGGAGTTGGTCTGCGACCCGCCGAACAGGCCCTGCCCGAACACCCCGCCGTTGCCGATGGCGATGCGGGCCTGGGTGGTGTTGTAGCCGGCGCCGCGCGGGTCGAGGTGCGGGTTGGTGAACGCCATGAACCGGTCCACCTGGTATGCCTTGAGCACCCCCAGCTTGACCACCAGCACCGCGGCCGCGACCGCCCCGCCGGCCAGCCCGACCAGCCAGATCCGCGGCGCTCCGGAGACCGCGATCACCCCGAAGACGGTGGCGGAGAGCACCAGCATGGTGCCCAGGTCCGGCTGCAGCAGGATCAGCAGGGCCGGCACCGCGGCCACCGCGAGCATGCCGAGCACGTCGACGTGGCCGACCTCCCGGGCGCGCAGGGACCCCTCGGTCCGCTCCGCGACCACCATCGCCATCCCGACGATCACCGCGAGCTTGGCGAACTCCGCGGGCTGGATGGAGAGGCCGCCGAGCTCGATCCAGGACCGGGAGCCGTTGATGGTCGCGCCCATCACCAGCACCAGCCCCAGCCCGACCAGCGAAGCGACGTACACCAGCGGTGCCAGGATGCGCACCCACCGGTGGTCGGTCGCGGCGACCATCACCGCGAGCACGATGCCGATGGCGATGTTGACCAGCTGCTTCTTCAGGTAGGCGTCCGGGTCGCCGCTGTCCAGGTCGGTGCGGTGGACGGTGGCCGCCCAGACCAGCACCGCCCCCAAGGCGAGCAGCCCACCGGTGGCCAGCACCAGCAGCCAGTCCAGCCGGGCCGCCTTCACCCGGGTGCTCGTCTCGGCACGCGCCGGGCGCGGCCGGGCCGCGGTCGCAAGCGTCATGATCCCTCCTTCCGCCGGGGCGGGACCGGAGGCAGGATCTCGCCGTCCTTGGCGAAGACCGGCAGCCCGGCCGGGGGCGTGGCGTCCGGCAGGGCGGCGTTCGCCTTGTCGACGTGCATCCCGTGGATGCCGTAGAGCGACTCCCAGATCTTGCGGACTGCCGGACCGGAGGTGCCCGAGCCGGTGCCGGCCTGCGAGACCATCATCACCACGACGTACTGCTTGTTGTACGACGCCACCCAGGACGTGCTCTGCTTGCCGTACACCTCGGCCGACCCGGTCTTGGACCGCACGCGAACCTTGTCCAGCGGGAAGCCGATGAACTTCCAGGCCATGGTGCCCGTCTTCGCGGTGCCCATCAGTGCGTGGTCGATGTAGCTGATCGTCTTGTGCGACACCGGCACGTGACCGACCTTCTTCGGCTTGATCCGCCTGACCACGGTGCCGTCCGGGGCGACGATCGCCTTGCCCACCCGGGGGGCCCACAGCGTGCCCCCGTTGGCCAGCGCGGCGTAGGCCCGCGCGGACTGCAGCGGCGTCACCATCGTGTCGCCCTGACCGATGGAGAAGTTCACCGCGTCCCCGGCTCGGTAGGTGTAGCCGTCGACGCAGAACTCGCGGGCGAACACGTGGATGAAGTCGTTGCCGGGCTTCTTGCCCAGCTTGCAGTAGTAGTCCTTGTTCGCCTTCCAGTAGGCCAGCTTCCAGTGCCGGTCGGCGATCCGTCCGCTGGACTCTCCCGGCAGGTCCACGCCGGTCTTCTTGCCGAACCCGAACGCCTTGGCCTCGTTCACCAGCGGCTCGCGGGCGTTCACGTCCGACTCGTCGCTGCCGTACTTCTGCCAGAAGTGGTAGCCGACCCGGTAGAAGAACGTGTCGCAGGAGACCTGCAGCGCGCGGCCGAAGTCGATCATCCCGTAGGACTCGGACTCGTAGTTGTGGAACACGTGGTTGCCGACGGTGAACGACGAGGAGCAGTCCAGCCTGCTGTTCGGGCCGAACCCGTGGCTGAACGCTCCAGCGGTCATGAACGGCTTCCAGGTCGAGCCCGGCGCGAACTGGCCCTGGGTGGCCCGCGACAGCAGCGGGGTGCCGGCCTTCGGGGAGTACAGCCGCTTCAGCGCCAAGCTGGTGATCCCGCCGACCCAGACCTTCGGGTCGTACGTCGGCTCGCTGGCCATCGCCACGACCCGGCCGTTCTGGGCGTCCAGGACCACGACCGCGCCGGAGTCGGCGCGGTAGTTGCGGTGCGTGACCGGGTCGTAGGTGTGCCGGGCCTGCACGATCGTCTTGTGCAGCTGGCGCTCGACGACGGACTGCACCTTGGCGTCGATCGAGGTGACCAGCGTGTCGCCGACCTGGCCCTTGACCTGCCCGGAGTCGCCGAGCACCCGGCCCATGGAGTCGACCACCACCCGCTTGTAACCGGGCCGGCCCCGCAGGTAGGTGTCGTACTCCTCCTCCAGCCCGGCCCGTCCGACCAGCGAGGCGGCATTGAGGGTGGAGTCGTGGTCCGACTTGGCCTGCTTGTACTCCGCCGCGGTGATCGGGCTCAGGTAGCCGAGCAGGTGCGCTGCGTTCACGCCGTACGGCGCGGGGTAGGCCCGCACGTGCTGGGCCTGCACGATCACCGCCGGGAAGTCCTCACCACGCTCCATGATCGAGACCGCCACCTGCTGGCTGACGTCCTCGGCAACCGGGACGGGCTGGTAGGGCGACCCGTTCCAGCAGGTCCCGGCCACCGAGCCGGCCTCGCCGCACACCAGGGTGCGGGCCTTCACCTGCCGGTAGGGCTCGTCCACGGTCCTGGCGACCCGCTTCAGCAGCCCCTCCTGCTGGTCGGCGTCCATCTTGTGCAGCAGGCTGCGGTCCACGGTGACCACCCACGAGGTGCGATTGGCGACCAGCGGGCGACCCATGTCGTCGACGATCAGGCCGCGCGGCGGCTGCACCACGACCTCGCGGATCGACTGCTCCGCCGCCCGGGCCTGGTAGGCGTCGCCGCCGAGCACCTGGATGTACCACAGCCGGGCGAACAGGGTGATGAACAGCGAGAGCACCAGCGCCTGCAGCACCACCAGGCGCAGCCGGCTGCGGGTGGCGCTGCGTACCCGCACGCGGCGCACCCGTCCCGGTCTCGTCGAGCCGCGCCGGATCATCAGTACGCGGCCTGCTGCGGGTCGAGCCGGCGGAAGACCCGCATCAGCAGCGGGAGCACGAACGGGGTGAGCAGCACGTCGTAGCCGACCGAGACGCCGATGACGCGCAGCGCGTCCACCGCCGAGAGGTCGGGGTCGTGCAGCAGCATGCCGCCGAGCGCGTAGACAGAGGTGCCGACGAACGAGCAGGCCGCGACGGTGAGCAGCGCGGCGAACGCGGAGGTGCGAGCGTCGGGCCGGACCCGGCCGGCCAGGTAGCCGACGATCACCAGGGCCAGCGCCCACCGGCCCGCGACGTGGTCGGCGGGCGGGGCCAGGTCGACCGCGAGGCCGGCGAGAAAGCCGACCACCGCCGCCAGGTCGGGGCCGCGGACCAGCGCGACCGCGACCACCACCAGCAGCGCGAGGTTCGGAGCGACCCCGGCCACGGTGAGGTAGCCGAACACGCTGACCTGCAGCACGACGGCCAGCAGCACCGTCAGCGCGAGAACCATCCCCCGGGTGGCGGCCATCAGCGGTCACCTCCCGCGGTGCTGGCCGTCGGGGCGCCCCCCGCGGAGGCGATCCGGCCGGCCTTGATCAACGGCCGGTCGGAGTGGGTGTCGGGGTTGACGACCACTCCCACCAGGTCGAGGGAGGAGAAGTCCACGAACGGTGCGATCACCGCCCGGGTGGACAGCTCCCGGGGGCTGCTGCGCACCGACTCGACGCGGCCGATCGGGATGCCCGCGACGTACGGCCGGTCGTCGTTGCTGCCCCAGCTGACCACCACGTCACCGCGCTGCGGGATGACCGACCGGTCCACCAGCTGCAGGTCCAGCCGGCCTGCGGTCCCGGTCTCGCCACGGCCGCGCAGGAAACCGAGCTCCATGCTCGAGCCGAGCCGGCCGCCCACCACCGACTCCTGGTCGACGATCAGCAGCACCGTCGCGGTGGTCCGGTTGGCGCGCACCACCCGGCCGACCAGGCCGTCGTTGTTGAGCACGGTCATGTCCGGGTACACCCCGGAGCTGGTGCCGGCGTCGATGGTGACCGTGCGGGTGAACGACTGCGCCGCTCCCATCGCGATCACCCGGGCCGGGACCAGCGCGTAGCCCGTGTCCCGCGAAGTGTGCAGCAGCCCGTCGAGCTCGGCGGCCTGGTTGCGCGCATACGTGCTGGTCGCCAGCCGGCCGCGCAGCGCGTCGTTCTGGGCGCGCAGCCGCGCGACCTCCGCGCGCAGCCCGCCGGTGGTGCGGAAGAACTGAGGCACCGCCCGGAACGGGCGTACGGCGGTGGCGGCGGCGTCCTCGACGGGGCCGAACACCGTTCCCGCCGCGGCACGCAGCGGGGCGACCGGCGAGTGCGAGCCGCCGCGCACGTCCAGGGTGATCACCGTGAAGCAGGCCAGCAGCAGGAGCACCAGCAGCCCCCGCGACGGCCGATGTCCGTGGTCCTTCATCACCGCCTCACCTGCGCCGGGGTTCCGAGACGAGCACCTGCTGCAGAGCCTCGAACTCCTCGACGCACTTGCCGGACCCCAGGGCCACCGAGTGCAGCGGCTCCTCGGCCACGTGCACCGGCATCCCGGTCTCGTGGCGCAGCCGCTCGTCGAGGCCGCGCAGCAGCGCGCCGCCGCCGGTCAGCACCAGGCCGCGGTCCATGATGTCCCCGGCCAGCACGGGCGGGGTCTGGTCGAGGGTCACCCGCACCGCGTCGATGATCGCGTGCAGCGGCTCCTCGAGCGCCTGCCGCACCTCTGCGCTGGAGACCACGACGGTGCGCGGCAGTCCGGAGACCATGTCCCGGCCACGGATCTCGGCCTCCGGCTCCTGCGGCAGCGGGAAGGCGGAACCGAGGGTCATCTTGATCTCCTCGGCGGTGCGCTCCCCGAGCATCAGGGAGTACTCCTTCTTCATCCAGGCGATGATCGCCTGGTCGAGCTCGTCGCCGGCGGTGCG
>DASTWW010000198.1:0-2029 GCA_035765755.1 Nocardioidaceae bacterium | reverse complement strand
GTCCCGTTCCCGGTCGGCTAGGCGGCCGGGCGCAGCAAGCCGTTCGACTTCAAGGTGTCGTACACCGAGATGGCGAGGTTGCCGATCTGGTCGACCGTGGGCTGGCTGTTGAGCCCCATGGCGACGATCACGCCGGACTTCGGCAGGTACATGTGCAAAGTCCGGAATCCCAGCGTTTCTCCCTCGTAGAACCAGATGCGACCGGTCTGTGGGGTGGTCAGCTGGGCGGTGCCGAGGGCGAAGCCCTGCGGGTCGCTGGGGGTGGTGTGCTTGATCGGCTTGCCGGTCTTGACCGAGACCAGGCTGAGCAGCTCCTTCTCCTGCTGGGCGGGCAGCAGCTGCCCGCCGTACAACACGTGCTCCCAGACCGTCATCGCGTGGGTGGTGGCGATGATGCCGCCTGCTCCACGCGCCCAGGACAGCGTCAACCTGCTCACGTCGTGGCCCATCAGGCTCGAGAGGCCGGGCGTCTTCTTGTTGAAGAAGTAGCCGGCCGGCTCGCGACGGGTCACCGATCGCGGGTAGGTGTCGGACCGATAGTGCAGGCTGCGCAGGTGCAGCGGCCGGATGATGCGGGCCTGCAGCTCGTGCCGGTAGGTGTGGTGGGTGACCTTCTCGATGATCATCTCGCCGAGCACGTAGTTGGTGTTCGAGTAGCTGTACCCGGTGGTGGGTGCGCCGGGGACGGCATACCTCACCAGCGCCCGGGGTGTGAAGTTGCGGTGCGGGTGGGCGGCGTAGGTGTGCAGGAAGACCAGCGAGTTGTCGTATGTCGGGATGCCGCTGGTCATGTTCAGCAACCGCTTGATGGTCACATCGCTCCACTGGTGGTAGCGCGGCAGCCACTTCCCGAGGGTGTCGTTGATGGACAGGCGGTGCTCGGCCTCCAGCTGCAGCAGGATCACCGAGGTGAAGGCCTTGGTGTTGCTGCCGATCTGCCAGACGGCGGTCGGGCGCACCGGCTGCTTCCCTCCGACCTGCGTGGTCCCGGCGGCGACGCTCAGGGTGCCGCGGGAACCAGGGAAGCGCACGGTCAGACCTGCCGCCGAGATGTGCTCCGCCTTGCCGCGTGCCTTCAGGTAGCTTCGCAGGTCGGTGCGAAGCGTCCGTTCCAGACAGGTTCGGTGGCACGGTGCGGCCGCGGAGTCGGCGGGGGCCCGGCTGACGGCGGCGGTCGCAGCGGCTGGCACCGCCACGCTGCCGATCAGGACACTCGCGACGAGCGCGCGGAGCGTACGGACATCGGTGCGGTGTGCTCGGATCATGGTGACCAGCCCCAGGCCCCCCGTGGACGCGGGTCCCCGCCCGATCGCTGGACCCGACTGTCACTCCACCCTGGGCAGCACTAGTGGCGAGGGTCAAGGGTCCACTCGGGCCGTTTGCCCTTGCGCACAAGAGGTTGGTCTCACCGTGGTCCGCGCGTCATTTTCCGGGAAGTCAGCGCGAAACGCGCTCAAGGGCGGAAGTCGTCGTGCAGCGCGACCCGCGAGAGGTCGATGTCCCCGTTCTTCTGCCGCCAGAAGTGCAGCCTCCGCGCCTGGGGGGTCTTGACCTGCAGCGCGACCCGCCAGCAGGTGGCGCCGTCGTCGCGGACCCGGGCCGGGGCGCCACCGGATGGTGCGGTGCGGAGCGGATGCATCTCCCGCCCGTCCAGGGTCTCCGCCAGCCCGGTGAGCACCTCGACCACGACGTCGACGACCTTTCTGTGGTCGATCCCGTCCAGGTGCTCCAGGCTGGGCAGGAACTCCTCGCCGAGGGTGTAGTCGTGCAGGGGGCGGTCCGGCTTGTCGGCGGCGGGGATCCGCCGTGCCCACGCCAGGTAGACCTCGTGCCGGAACTGCTCCTCCGGGTCCTGGAACACGGGCGCGTCGGTGGACCCGTGGCGGGAGCCTCGGTTGGCCCGCTGCCTGGCCTTGCGCAGCTCGGTCTTCGCCGACTTCAGCTGGGTGTCGAGGGCCTGGGAGTGCGCCTTGGCTCGTTGCAGCTGGTTGTGCAGCAACCGGCGCTCGTTGCCGATGTCGACGATGGC
>DASTWW010000197.1:0-36371 GCA_035765755.1 Nocardioidaceae bacterium | reverse complement strand
CCGGACTCCCGGGCCGCCTCCGCGACCTCCCGCGCCTGCTGCTCGGTGACCTCGGTGCGTCCGACCTCTGGGTTCTTGACCTCTGCGCTCACGACCGCTGCTCCCTTCGACAAGCTACTCCCCAGTGTTACTCCTAAGTAGCCAGCCCCGGCAAGAGCCGGGATCCTCCGGACGCACTACGCGAAACTGCCCATTCGGGCGATAGCGGCTCTGAACGCGCGAGCACGAGACTCCGGCTTGGTGCCTGCACCCGACACCCTCCGGCCCGAGGTTCGTGCGGTTCTCCCGTGGCTCGGGCCGCCGATGGCGCTGCCTTCCACGGGGGAGCTACGAATCAGGAGGCTTCGAGATGACTGTCAGACATCAGATCCCACTCCCACGCCGGCCGCGGCTGCGCACCGTCGTGGCGGCGCTCGCGGCGGCGGTGCTCCCGCTCGCGCTGGTCGGCACGGTGAGCTCCGCATCGGGAGCGACCAGCGACCCGCAGACGTTCACGGTGCTCGTCGGCAGCGAGTCACCGGGAATGGCGACCGAGGGCATGTGGTTCCTGCCCAAGGACGTCTTCATCCACCCGGGTGACACGGTGACCTGGAAGGCGAACTCCTTCGAGATCCACACCGTCACCTTCCTCGGCGACAAGGACCCGTCGACGGTGATGCCGTTCAACCCCGGCAACCCCGACGACGTCACCCGCGAAGGCGGCGACACCTACGACGGGACGTCGTACTACAACTCCGGCCTGCTGACCACCGTCCCGGACGGTGGGGACGCCGGCCCGCTGGTGCCGGGGACGAAGCTGTACTCCGACTACTCGCTCACCTTCCCCGACGCCGGGGACTTCGGCTACCTGTGCGTGGTGCACGGCATGGCGATGCAGGGCACCGTGCACGTGCTGCCCGCCGACGTCACGCTGCCGTTCACGCAGGCCGACTATGACGCGCAGGCCGCCTACCAGGCCGACTACCTCCGCCTCGACGGCCAGCAGATGCTGCGTGAGTTCCGCCAGCAGGCCGACCGGCATCACGTGATCGTCGGCGGCGACGATGGTCTGGTGGCCTCGATGCGGTTCATCCACCACCGGGTGCGGATCCACCGTGGAGAGACGGTGACGTTCACCAACCCGGTGATCAACGGCAACGCGGGCATGGGCGAGCCGCACACCGTCACGTTCGGCGACGAGAAGCAGGGCCCGGACCTGATGTCCCGCTACGGGCACCCGTGGCACTTCCACGGCGGCGCGCTGAGCTCCGGGCAGATGCTGCCCGGTAACTCGTTCACGGTGCGGTTCCGCAAGCCCGGCACCTACCACTACATCTGCGTGCTGCACGACGGCATGGGCATGGTCGGCACGGTGGTCGTGCGGCCCTGGAACGGCTGACGCCGGGGGACGCGAGGGCGCCATCCCAGGCCGGACAGCGCTGATCCTGCTCAGCTGCTGCCGTGCCCGGCTGGCGCCCCGCGAGCCGTTCCCGCTGCGGCTGTGTACCCCAGGGCTCTGAGCGGGGCACGCGATACCCGGCTCGGGCGCCGTCATGCGGACCGTCAGTGTCGTGCGGCCCCGCGCTCAGAGCCGGCGGCGAACCCCGGGCTCGCCGTTCTCGGTGACGTCCCGGCTGCGGCCCACCGGCAGGACCGGCTTGCGGCGGGCTCCCTCGAGCTCGTAGGCGAAGGCGCCGTAGAGAGCACCGGCGCCGAGCGCCAGGCCCACCGCTCCGGCGGCCACGCGCCAGCCGGAGGCGGCGGTCAGCTCGTAGACGCCGGTCACCGCGAACCGGGCCGCGGCCAGAGCGATCACCCCCGCAGCGACGCGTTTGCCTCCCGAGGAGAGGACCGGCACGAGCAGGGCGGCGGCCGCCGCCAGCAGGCCGACACCGAGCCCGGGGCTGGTGGACCCCGGCGGGCTGAGCAGCGTGGAGATCCCGGTCAGTGCCCAGGTGCCGGCGAGGAAGGCCATCCCGCTGCCCGCGATCGGGTCGCGGGCCCAGTAGCCGAACACGCTGGCAAGCAGCTGCAGGGGTGCGGCCACCAGCAGCGCCATCCAGGCAGCTGTCTGCCCCTGGCTGACCGGGATCCAGTGCAGCTGCACCACGGCGAGCAACGACGTGGTGGCCGAGAGCGCCATGAAGCCCAGCGGCAGCGGGGTGCCGATGGGCCGCAGGAACACCCGCGGCGGCACGTCGGCCGCGGTGATCTCGTGGGTGCGGTGCGGGGCAGCCGTCACGTGGCGCCCTGCTGCTCGTCGACGAACACGATCCGACCGGGGTCGAACTCAGGGCCCTCCAGGCTGGTGTGGCTCGCGGAGGCGATCACCTGCCGCACCTTGGGCCGCTCACGGTCTCGGCCCGCGGGCGTGTTGACCACCAGGAAGATCTGGCCGTCCTTGGTGTCCGCGGAGGACTCGTACCCCGCCTCCTTCATGGCGGCGACGAGCACCACCGGGTCCTGACCGTGCGGCACCGGGTAGTACAGCGAATCGACACGTGGATCGTCGGCCGAGTCGGCGCTCTTCGACACCTTGACCGTGGCACGGGTGATCACGACGAACCCGACGATGGCCAGGATGATGATCCCGACCAGGATCGCGCCCGAAATTGCCATCTGGCTCGCCTCCTGCGTTTTTCGTCCGGAGGTCTCGATGGTGCCCCGAGCCGATGCCCGGCAAACCCGGGTAAAGGGTCCGGTCAGCCGGGCAGCAGACCACGCACGAACGCGGCCTGACCGATGTGCTGGGCATCGTCGTCGACGACGCTGACCAGCCGGACCGCGAGCGTGACCGGGGGGTCCCACCGCTCGTCGACCACGCGGTCGAGGTCGTCGTCGCGCAGCCCGCGCAGGTAGCCGATGGTGCGCTCGTGCACGGCGTCGTGGTAGCCGGCCAGCAGCTCAGCGCTCGGCCGCACCTGTGCCACCTCGTCGTGGCTCTGGCCGTAGCCGGTCGCCGTCTCGTCGAAGGGCAGGCCGAACCGGGCCGCCCAGCCCTCGTCGGTCCAGGCCTGCTTCGTGCCGGCGACGTCGGCGACGTGGTCGTCCTGAACCCGGCTGAGGTGCCACACCAGCCAGGCGATCGAGTTGCCCCGCCCCTCGGCGCGGAACGTCAGCTGTCGCTCGTCGAGGCCGTCCACGACCGCGTGCACGGTCTCACGGATACGGCCGAACCCGTCGATGAGGAGGTCGGATGTGCTCGCCATCCGTTCAGGCTAGAGCCGGTCCCACGGCCGGGACAACGGCGCGGGCCGGTTCTGACCGGTTGGTCAGGCCTTGGGGCCACCGGCGACGTAGAGCACCTGCCCGGACACGAAGCCAGCGCGGGGAGAGCAGAAGAAGGACACCGCGTCCGCGACGTCCTCCGGCTGCCCGGGCCGGTTCACCGGGATGTTCGCGACCCGTGCGGCGCTGAACTCCTCGAAGGACTGGCCGACCCGCTCGGCCGTGGCCCGGGTCATGTCGGTGACGATGAACCCCGGGGCGACAGCGTTGCAGGTCACCCCGAACCTGCCGAGCTCCTGGGCGACGGTCTTGGTGAACCCCTGCAGGCCGGCCTTGGCGGCGGCGTAGTTCGCCTGCCCGCGGTTGCCGAGGGCTGAGGTGGAGGACAGGTTCACGATCCGACCGTGGCCCGCGTCGATCATGTGCTTCTGCGCCGCGCGGGTCATCAAGAAGGTGCCACGCAGGTGCACCGACATGACCGTGTCCCAGTCACTTGCGGACATCTTGAACAGCAGGTTGTCGCGGAGCACGCCGGCGTTGTTGACCAGTACCGTGGGCGCACCCAGCTCACCGGCCACGTCGGCCACCACCTGCTGCACGGCGTCCTCGTCGCTCACGTCGACCGCGAAGCCGGCAGCCCGGGCGCCGGTGCCCGCGATGCTCTTGGCCGTCTCGTCGGCGGTGGTCGCGTCGATGTCCAGGCAGGCGACGGCCAGGCCGTCCGCGGCGAGCCGGGCGGCGATCGCGGCGCCGATCCCGCGGCCGGCCCCCGTGACGATGGCGGTGCGTGACTCGAAGGTGTCGCTCATGCGGTCTTTCTACCAACCGCCGGGCCGAGGCGTGTCGGCGCGGTGGGTCGGCGTGCGAAATACTGTGCGGGTGACCAACGGTGACGTACCTGCCCCGAGCTTCCTCGACGACCCGACCGCCCTCGCCGGCCCCTTCGTGGAGTATCTCGGGCTGGAGCTGACGGAGGTGACCGGCGACCGGGTCTCGGCAACGTGGAAGGCCCAGCCGCGGCTGCACCAGCCCTACGGCATCGTGCACGGTGGGGTGTACTCCTCGGTCGTGGAGACGCTCGCCTCCGTCGGCGCCGCTGTGTGGCTGGGTGAGCGCGGCAAGGTGGTCGGCGTCAACAACAACACCGACTTCTTCCGGGCGGTCTCGGAAGGGTTGCTCAGCTCTGTCGCACGGCCGCTGCACCGTGGCCGGTCGCAGCAGGTGTGGCTGGTCGAGACCGTGGACGAGCAGGGCCGCATGATCGCCCGCGGCCAGGTCAGGCTGCAGAACCTCGGCGGCGCGGCTCAGTAGGCCACCGGGGGCGGTGTCCGTCCGCTCTCCACCAGGCTGCGGCTGCGGTACAGCGCCAGCGCGAGGCCCAGCCCGGCGACCGTGAGCGCCGCGGTCTCCACCACCACCCAGGTCCATCCGCCTCCGGACCAGGCCACGCCGGCGAGCCCGCCGAACACGGAGGATCCGAGGTAGTAGCCGAACAGGTACAGGGAGGCCGCCTGCGCGGTGCCGCCCGCGCCGAGCTGCGCCCGGGCCGCCACCCAGCCGCTCGCCACCCCGTGCGCGGCGAAGAACCCGGCGGTCATCACCGCGAGTCCGAGGACGATCAGCCAGAGCTGGGGCGCGAGGGTCAGCAGCACCCCAGCCAGCATCAGCACGCAGGCCACCGGCTCGACCGGCCGGCGCCCGAACCGGTCGGCCAGCCGGCCGGCGTACGCCGAGCTGAAGGTGCCGAGCGAGTAGACGCAGAACACCAGACCCGCCACGGCGATGCTCAGCTGGTAGGGCGGTCCGGTCAGCCGGAAGCCCACCGCGTTGTAGACCGCGACGAAGGCGCCCATCAGCACCGCGGCCACCGCGTAGAGCCCCACCAGGACCGGGTCAGTGAGCACCCGGGCCGTCATCCGCGCGATTCGCCGCGGCTCGGCCGGGACCGGGGTGAAGTTCCGGGAGGCGGGGAGCAGCGCGATGACGACCACCGCGCAGACGATGCCGAGCCCACCGATCCCGGCCAGGGCGAGCCGCCAGCCGCCCACGTCGGCGAGCCCGCCGGCGACGAGCCGGCCGATCATCCCGCCGAGCGCGGTGCCGCCGATGTAGAGCCCCGAGGCGCCCGCGTGGCTGTCCGGGTGCACCTCCTCGCGCAGGTAGGCGATCGCGATCGCCGGCAGCCCGGCGAGCGTGATGCCCTGGACGGCCCGCAGCACGAGCAGCACCGGCCAGCTCGGCGCCGCAGCGCACAGCAGCCCGACCACTGCCGCGGCGACCAGCGACCAGCGCATCAGGCCGGTGCGGCCCACCACCTCGGAGGTGGGTCCGGCCACCAGCATGCTCAGCCCGAGCGCGGCGGTGCACAGCGAGACCGTCAACGTGCTCGAGGCCGCCGACACCCCGAAGCTGCCGGCCAGCTCGGGGAGCAGCGGCTGGGTGCAGTAGAGCAGTGCGAAGGTGGCCAGCCCCGCCGCGAACAGCGCGACCGAGATGCGCCGGTAGCCCGGCTCACCGAGGCGGTGACCCGCGAACCGGGCGGCCGCCACACCCGCCTGCTCGCTGTCGGGGGCCATTACGGCAGTCTGTCAGGGTTCGGCGCGCAGACCGCAAGGAGGGCTGATGAGGGCGTGGAGCCGCTACGTGGCGATCGGCGACTCGTTCACCGAGGGGCTGTCCGACGCCGACCCGGACGACCCGGGTCGCTACCGCGGCTGGGCCGACCGGCTCGCCGCCTTGCTGGCCGAGCAGGCCGAGGACGGGTTCGGCTACGCGAACCTGGCTGTGCGCGGGCGGATGCTCGACGACGTGGTCGGCCCGCAGCTCGACGCCGCGCTCGCGCTCCAGCCGGACCTGGTCTCCGTGGTCGGCGGCGGCAACGACATCCTGCGCCCGCGGGCCGACGTGGACGCGCTCGCCGAGAGCCTCGAGCGGGCGGTCTGCCGCATCCGCGCCTCCGGCGCCGACGTGTTGCTCGCCACCCCTGCGGACCCCCGCGGCGCGCCGGTGATCCGGTACACCCGAGGGCGCTACGCGACCTACACCGCACACATCCACTCGATCGCGCGTCGGCACGGGGCCCACGTCATCGACCAGTGGGGGATGCGAGCGCTCCAGGACTGGCGGATGTGGGCGGAGGACCGGCTGCACATGACCAGCGAGGGCCACCGGCGGGTCGCCCTGGCCGCGTTCACCACCCTCGGCTTCGCGCCGGAGGACGCCGACTGGGCAGCGCCCCTTCCGCCACCCGAGCCGGTGCCGTCCGTCCAGGCGCTGCGCGGCCACGCGGCCTGGGCCCGCGACCACCTCGGCCCGTGGGTGCTGCGCCGGTTGCGCGGCCGGTCCACCGGCGACCGGCTGGTGGCCAAGCACAGCAGCCTGGCCCCGCCCCCCGACTAGGAGGTCACGTCCTTGCCCGCGAACCGGGCCCAGGCGGCGCACCAGAACACCAGGATGTAGACCGCGGCCAGGAACAGCCCGCTCCGGACCCCGTCCCAGGCGATGGGCGAGCGCAGCAGGTCCCCGAAGCTGGTCCAGTAGTGGGTGATGAGGTACGGGTGCAGCCAGTCCAGCTGGGGGATGGTGTCGACGATGAAGTTGGCCACGCAGTAGATAACCACCGCGATCGTCGCGCCGATCGGCTGCTCGGTCAGCGTGGACACGAAGATACCGACCGCACCGAGGGAGGCGAAACCCACGGACAGGTAGGCGGTGGCCATCAGCACCCGGCCGACCGCCTCACCGAAACCGATCTCGGTGCCGGAGAACAGCGTCATCGAGCCGCCCCCGAACAGCGCCAGTCCCATCACGATGCCGGTGAGCGTGACCAGCAGGGTGGCGGCGAAGGAGAACACCACGATCGCGAGGTACTTCACCGCCAGCAGCCGGGTGCGTTGCACCGGCACGGCGAGGAGGTAGCGCAGCGTGCCCTGGTTGGCCTCCCCGGCGATGGCGTCCCCGGAGATGGCGGCCACCGCGAGCGGCAGGAACAGCGGCAGCTCGAGGGTGAGCGCCGCCAGCGCGACGAACAGCCCGTTGTCGGTGATCGAGGAGAAGAAGTCCGGTCCGTCGCCGTGTCCGCCTCCGGTCAGCCGGACAGCTACCGCGACCAGGATCGGGACGGCCATCAGCACCAGCAGCCCGGCCTGGTTGCGCCGGCGTCCGAAGATCAGCCACAGCTCCGAGCGGAGGAACCGCGCGGAGGCGGTACGACGCGGGGACAGCTCAACCACTGACATCGAAACCCTCCCCGGTCAACGAGACGAACAGGTCCTCCAGCGACGGCCGGTCCACCACGAAGCCCTGCACCGGGACACCCTCGTGCACCAGCGCGGCGACCACCTCCTCGGCCGGGACTCCGCCGAGGACACCGCCGGCTCGGCCGGTGCTGACCGCCACCTCGGCGAGGCCCTTCTCGCGGAGCACGCGCGCGGCGTCCTCCGGCTGCGGGGTGTCCACCCGGACCCGGGGATCGCCGTCGCCGCGCAGATCCGCGGCGCGGCCCTGGGCGACCAGGCGGCCCACGTGCATCACCCCGACGTGGCTGCACACCTGCTCCACCTCCGACAGCAGGTGGCTGGAGACCAGCACGGTGGTGCCGTCGGTCGCCAGCGTGGAGATCAGCGACCGCACCTCGCGGGTGCCCTGCGGGTCCAGCCCGTTCGTGGGCTCGTCGAGGACCAGCAGGTCGCGAGGCGCGAGCAGCGCGGCCGCGATGGCCAGCCGCTGCCGCATCCCGAGCGAATAGGCGCGGTAGTGCTTCTTCGCGGCGGCCAGCAGGCCGACGCGGTCCAGAGCCGCGTCGATGCGCCGGTCGGCCGTGGCCGGGTCGGCGTACCTGTCCGCGGCGTCGAGGCGGCGCAGGTTGGCACGGCCGGACAGATAGGGGTGGAACGCCGGGCCCTCGACCAGCGAGCCGACCCGCGGCAGCGCGCGGCCGGCGCCCTGCGGCATGGGCAGACCGAGGATCTCGATGCTGCCGGCGGTCGGCGTGACCAGGCTGAGCAGCATCCGGATCGTGGTGGTCTTCCCCGAGCCGTTGGGGCCGAGGAAGCCGTAGACCGCGCCCCGGGGCACCCGCAGCGCGATGGTGTTCACCGCGGTCTGGTGCCCGAACCGCTTGGTCAGCCCCTCGGTGGCGACCGCCAGGCCGTCCGTGGTGCCAGCGCCCTGGCTCGGACCGGGGGAAGGCCGGTCCGAGCGCAGGCGCACCGACTGGGTCACCGGGCCGAGCCGGCCTGGACGAGCGCCGCCTCCACCTGCTTGGGAGGCACGGCACCGATCGCGATCCGGCCGTCGTTGGTGAGCACGGCCGAGAAGATGGTGCCCGCGAACACGTGGCCGGTCCCCCACGGACCCTCGGCCGGCGGGAGCGCGGCGAGCAGCTGGGTGAGCTGGCCCGCAGCCGGACCCGCGCTCTGGCTCAGTCCGCTGAGCGCCTTGGACCCGAGGTCGGCCACCATCACGCTGGTCCAGCCGTGCCCGATGACCTGAGGAGCGGCGGACCCGGTCACGTCCGGCATGCCCTGCATCCCGTCCTGCATACCTGAGGGAGCCTGCAGGTCGGAACCGCCGGCCGACGGGGCCTTCTCCTCCTTGACCTTGGTGCCCGGCGGCGGGTTGAACCGGAACTGCGCGGCACCCGGCCGGGTCGGGTCGAAGTGGGTGAAGGCCACCTGGAAGGCGGTGGTGCCGTTGTCGGCAAGGATCGTGAAGCTGGTCGGCACGTGGGTGGCCCCGTCGATGCCGATCTGCACCGAGCCGATCAGGCTGTTCTGGTCACGGGGCTCGAGCACCAGCTGGTAGGCCGGCCGGCCGGCCACCGTCGCCGTACCGCTCGTGAACACCTTGGTGGTCGGCTCGATCGCGTCCAAGGCGGCCTGCGCGGCGGCCTGCGGCGTGGGCACGGACTCCGGGAGGCGCTGACCGGACTGGTGCTCCGGCTGCAGGGTCCGGTGGGTGGCGGTGCCGTTCTTGCTCGACCAGATCCACAGGTCGGTGCCGTTCCAGACCACGTCGGACTCACCCAGCGTGCCGAGCAGGGAAACCCGGGCCTTGTCCGGTCCCGAGAACCACACCTTCAGGGTGTGCGTGCCGGTGACGAGCGAGCTCAGGTCGGAGCTGCCCGAGCCGCCGGAGTCGGGCAGGCTCGGCAGGCCGAGGTCCGACTTCTGGACGATGGTCCCGGACAGCCCGTCGAGGTGGGCGCGGTGCACGTCGGCGAGCAGCTGCGCCGGCGACCGCGGCTTCAGGTCGGTGTGGGCAGCCGCGGAGATCTGGGTCAGCGCCCAGCCCCCACCGAGCAGGACGACGGCGCTGACCAGCGGGACCAGCCAGCGAAGGAGAGGCACGCGGGAGAAGAAGCTCATGTGCTCCATGGTGCCGCGGCCGCGCTGTGAGCAGCCTGAGAATTGCTGCCAGCGGGCTGGTCCACGTGCCAGGCTGGGGTCATGCGGCTTCTGGTGGTCGAGGACGAGGTGCGGCTGGCTGCTGCGCTCCGCCGCGGGCTGTCCGCGGAGGGCTTCGTGGTCGAGACGGCCGCCGACGGCGCCACCGGCCTCGAGCTGGCCCGGTACGGCGACTTCGACGCGGTGGTCCTCGACATCATGCTTCCCCGGTTGTCCGGCTACGACCTGGTGCGCACACTGCGCAAGGAGGACAACTGGGTGCCGGTGCTGATCTTGTCGGCCAAGGACGGGGAGTACGACGAGGCCGACGGACTCGACTGCGGCGCCGACGACTACCTCACCAAGCCGTTCTCCTACATCGTGCTGCTGGCCCGGCTGCGGGCGCTGCTGCGCCGGGGGGTCTCCGCACGGCCCACCGTCCTCGAGGCCGGTGACGTGACGCTCGACCCGGCCACCCGGGAGGTGACCGTCACCGGTCGTCCGGTGACTCTTACCCCGCGGGAGTTCACCTTGCTGGAGTACCTCATCCGCAACGCCGGCCGGGTGGTCAGCAAGACCGAGATCCTCGACCACGTGTGGGACAGCCCGCTCGACACCGACCCGAACACCGTCGAGGTCTACGTCGGGTACCTGCGCCGCAAGCTCGGCCACGCCGCGCTGCAGACGGTGCGCGGGGTCGGCTACCGCCTGGCGTCATGAGGGACTGGCTGGGTCGCCTCAGCCTGCGCTCCCGGCTGATGGCGATCGGGGTCACCGGCCTGGCGGTCGCACTCGCCGTGGGCGGGGTCGCGATGTACGCCGTGCTGCAGTACGCCATCGACCACACCCTGGACAGCGAGGCGCAGGCGACCGCCCGGCAGGTCGAGGCGCTGGTCGGCACCGGACAGCTGCCGCAGCCGATCCCGGTCTCCGGCGCCCAGATCGTGCAGGTCGTCGACGCCAGGAACCGGGTGCTCACCGCGTCGGTCAACGGGGACCGGCTCACCTCGCTGCTTCGGCCGTCGGAGGTGGCGCGTGCCCGGGCAGGGGCCACGCTGTCCGTGCCCGGGTCGCGGGCGGGCGTCAACGGCCCCCTGCGGGTGACCGCCGACCCGGCCGACTCGCCGTCCGGACCGGTGACGGTGGTCGTCGCCCAGCAGGTGCAGGACCTGCTGCAGGGCGAGCGGCTGTTGCGGACCATCCTGCTGGTCACCTTCCCGCTGCTACTGGCGGTGCTCGCGCTGATCGCCTGGTTCGTGATCGGCCGCACCCTCCGGCCGGTCCACGAGCTCCGGGTCGGCGCGGTCCGGATCTCCGGCGAGCAGCGCGACGAGCGGCTGAGCGTACCGGTGGCGGCGGACGAGATCCGGGCGTTGGCCCTGACCTTGAACGACATGCTGGACCGGCTGGAGGCGGCCCGGGCCCGGCAGCGCGCGTTCGTCGCCGACGCCGCGCACGAGCTTCGCAGCCCGCTCACCTCGATGCGTACCCAGCTCGAGGTGGCTCGCCAGCTCGGTGAGGGTGGTGCGCTCACCGACGACCTGCTGGCCGACGTCACCCGGCTCTCCGCCCTGGTCGAGGACCTGCTGCTGCTGGCACGGGCGGACTCGGGGCCGTCCTCGTCGCCGGAGCCCCTCCCGATGCAGCCGCTGCTGCGCGGACTGGCGGAGCGGTACGCCGCGGCGCGGGTGCCGGTGGTGGTCGCGGACGTCGACCCGGTGGCAGCGTCCGTCGTTCCCGGAGACCTGGACCGGGTGCTGTCCAACCTGGTCGACAACGCGATCAGGCACGCGACCAGCCGGGTGTCGTTGGGCGCGATCGCCGAGGGGCCGTGGACGGTGCTCACCGTCACCGACGACGGCCCCGGGATCGCCGCGCAGGACCGGGACCGCGTCTTCGAGCGGTTCGCGCGACTCGACGACGCCCGAGACCGGGACGCGGGAGGCACCGGTCTGGGCCTGTCCATCGTGCGGCAGCTGGTCGGCAAGGCGGGTGGCTCGGTGCGGCTCGGTGACGCCGGCGGCGCGCCCGATGGCCCGGGGCTGCGCGTGGAGGTCCGGCTGCCGAAGGCTCAGCTGGGACCGCGACCCGCCCAGGTCCAGGCGTAGCCGGGCTCTTCGACCGCGGCGCCGCCCTCGCCGATCTCGAGCGGGCGGAAGGTGTCGACCATCACCGCGAGCTCGTCGAAGTACTCCACGCCGATCGACGCCTCCACCGCGGACGGCTGGGGGCCGTGCGCGTAGCCGCCGGGGTGCAGCGAGATGGAGCCGATGTTGATGCCCGAGCCCTTGCGCGCCTCGTAGTCGCCGCCGACGTAGAACATCACCTCGTCGGAGTCGACGTTGGAGTGGTAGTAGGGCACCGGGATGGACTGCGGGTGGTAGTCCACCTTGCGGGGGCAGAAGTTGCAGACCACGAAGTTGCTGCCCTCGAAGACCTGGTGCACCGGCGGCGGCTGGTGCACCTTGCCGGTGATCGGCATGAAGTCCTCGACGTTGAAGGTGTAGGGGTACAAGCAGCCGTCCCAGCCGACGACGTCGAAGGGATGGCCGGCGTAGGTCATCGCGGTCCCCACGATGCCGGACGCGGAGCGGCCGCGGTGCTTGACCAGCACCTCGACGTCGGTGGGATCGGCGGTCGAGCCGGTCGCGACCAGCAGCGGCTCGCTGGGCCCGTGCAAGTCCCGCTCGCAGTACGGCGCGTGCTCGAGGAACTGCCCGAACCGGGAGAGGTACCGCTTGGGCGGCGCGATGTGGCTGTTGGCCTCGACGGCGTAGAGCCGGCTCGGCCCGTCCGTGGTGTCGGGCAGCCAGCGGTGGGTGGTGGCCCGGGGAATCAGCACGTAGTCGCCCGTCCGGTAGGACAGCGCACCGAAGACAGTCTCCACGGTGCCGTGTCCCTGCTCGACGTACACGCACTCGTCACCGATGGCGTTGCGGTAGTACGGCGAGACCTCCCCGGCGACCACGTAGCTGATCCGCACGTCCGCGTTGCCGAGCACCAGGCGCCGACCCTGCACCGGGTCGACCGCCTTGGCGTCGGCCTCGTTGAAGAGCGTGTGCAGCTTCAGGTGCCGAGGCTTGAGCGGGTGGTTGGCCTCGGTGGTCAGCTCGGGCAGCTCCCAGACCCGGGAGTCCACGATCGCCGAGGGCACCCCGCGGTGGTAGAGCAGCGAGGAGTCGGAGGAGAACCCCTCCTCGCCCATCAGCTCCTCGAAGCGCAGCCCGCCGGAGCCGTCGCGGAACGCGGTGTGCCGGGTGGCGGGGACGTCGCCCACCCGTCGGTAGTACGCCATCAGCCTCTCCCATGATGCACGGTTATCGGACGGATGTGTCCGGCTCTCGCCTCCTGTCTAGCCAGCGGAGGGACCGCTGTCAACCGCACCCTGCTGCTCGCCGCGACCGGCCCAGGTCCCCCGCACGTGGCCGATGTGCTGCTCCATGACGGCGGCCGCGGCCTCGGCCTCCCCGCGGAGCACCAGCTCGAGGATCTGTTCGTGCTCTCGGGCCGAGGCACCCAGCTCGCCGCGGTCCGCGAGACGCTGCAGACCGTAGAGCCGGCTGCGAGCCCGCAGGTTGGCGATCACCGAGACGAGGTGCCCGTTGCCCGCCAGGTCGAGCAGGGCAAGGTGGAAGCGTCGGTCCGCCTCCACGTAGGCGATCAGGTCCCGCTTGACCGCGAGGATCTCGATCTCCCGGGCGCCCTCGCGCAGCGCCTCCACCCTGGGACGGAGCTCGTCGTCCATGTGCCGGGCGATCTCGGCGACGGTGGGCACCTCGATCAGCATCCGAAGGCTGGTGATCTCGTCCAGGTCGCGCTCGGAGAGCTCGGTGACCCGGAACCCCTTGTTGCGGACCGGCTCCACCAGGCCCTCGCTGGTCAGGTCGAGCATCGCCTCCCGGACGGGGGTGGCGGAGACCCCGAACTGCTCGGCCAGCGTCGGCGCGGAGTACAGCACACCCGGGCGCATCTCCCCGGCGACGAGAGCCGCCCGGAGGGCATGGGCGACCTGCTGGCGCAGGCTCTGCCGTTCCCCGAACTGGGGCAGGTGCAGGCCCGGCGGCTCCTGGTCGGTTCGGGCGCTCTCGCTCACGTGGCCAGTATTCCGGTCATCGCAGCACGAAGCCCGTATCCAGCGAGTCCTCGGGGTCGAGCACGAACAGATGCTCGCCCGTCTGGTGGGCCAAGCCCTCCACCTCGGTGACCACGCCGCGGTCGTTCCCCGGCCCCGGGCCGACGGCACGTGCCAGGAACCGGGTGCCGACGATGGACTCGTGGGTGAGCACCGCGCCAAGCGGCAGCTCTCCGGAGTCGACGAGCAGGGCCAGCCGGGCCGATGTTCCCGAGCCGCAGGGCGAGCGGTCCACCTCGCCGTCGGCGAACACGGTGACGTTGCGCTGGTGCAGCCCGTTCTCGGTCGCGCTGAGGTGCTGGTGGATGATCGTCCCGTACACGCCGTCGAGTCGGGAGTCGCTCGGGTGTCGCGCCCACTCGCTGTCGGCGAGCGCCTGCTTGATCTCGCGCCCGGCCGCGATGAGCGCCGTGTAGCTGTCCGGCACCACCTCGAGGCCGAGGTCGGCAGCGGCGACCGAGGCGTAGATCGCCCCGCCCCAGGCGAGGTCGCAGCGCACCTGCCCCCGCGAGGTCTCCACCGTCACGTCCCGGCCGAGCGGATAGGACTCGACGTTGCGGAAGGTGACGCCGCGGACCTTCCCGCGCGAGCAGCGCACCCGCGCGACCACCCGGCCGGAGGGCACGTCGATGACGACGTCTGTCTCGCCGTCCGGAGCGGCAGGCACCCGCCCGGACTCGACCGCCCATGCCCCGAGGGCGATGGTGCCGTGCCCGCAGGCCGTGGAGTAGCCGTCCTTGTGCCAGAACAGCGCACCCAGGTGCGCGGCCGCGTCGTCGGGCGGGACGAGAAAACAGCCGTACATGTCGGCGTGCCCGCGTGGTTCGTGGCACAGCAGCCTGCGGACGTGGTCCACCTCGGCGTTGCGCCGGGCGACCTCGCGGCGGTCCGTGACCGTGGTCCCGGGGATTTCAGGGACGCCGCTGGTGACGATCCGGAACGGCTCTCCGGCGGTGTGGTAGTCGGTGCTGCGCACCTCCAGCCAGCCGGACGCCGCCACCTCAGGCTCCCAGGTAGGCGTCGACGACTCTGGAGTCGCCGGCCAGCTCGTGTGCGGGACCCTCGAGCGTTGTGGCGCCGTCCTCGACGACGTACGCCCGGTGCGCGATGCGCAACGCCGCCTTCGCGTTCTGCTCGACCAGCAGCACGGAGGTGCCGTCGGCGTTGATGCTGCTGATCAGCCCCATGACCTGGTTGACGATCAGCGGCGCCAACCCCATCGAGGGCTCGTCCAGCATCAGCAGCCGGGGGCCGGCGACCAGGGCGCGGCCGACCGCGAGCATCTGCTGCTCGCCGCCCGACAGCGTGCCGCCCTGCTGCTGCCGACGCTCGGCGAGCCGGGGCAGCAGCTCGTAGACCTCTCGGATCCGCTTTGCGACCACGCTCTGGTCCTTCTGCAGATAACCGCCGAGCTGCAGGTTCTCGTGGATGGTCAGCCGCGAGAAGATCCTGCGACCCTCCGGAACGTGCACCACGCCCCGGCCGACGATGTCCCACGGATCGGCCCTGGTGACGTCTTCCCCGAAGGCGGTGACCGTGCCGCCACTGGCACGCACCACTCCCGACACCGCGGCCAGCGTGCTGGTCTTGCCCGCGCCGTTGTTGCCCAGCAGGGCGACGATCTCGCCCTCGGCGACCCGCAGCGAGAGTCCACGCAGCGCCTGGACACGGCCGTACATCACGTCGAGGTCGGTGATCTCCAGGGCGCTCACCGGACACCCTCCTCAGTCGGCTCGTCGTCCCGGCCGAGGTAGGCCTCCAGCACCGCCGGGTCGTTGCGGACCTGCTCGGGTGTGCCGTCGGCGATCTCCCGCCCGAAGTTGAGCACCACGATGCGCCGGGACACCTTCATCACCAGTCCCATGTCGTGCTCGATCAGCACCAGCGCGATGCCGAGCTCACCGATGCGGCGCAGCAGGTCGAGCATCTCGGTCTTCTCGTTGTGGTTGAGGCCTGCGGCCGGCTCGTCGAGCAGCAGCAGCTTCGGCCCGCGCGCCAGTGCCCGGGCGATCTCCACCCGGCGCTGCTCCCCGTACGGCAGGTTCCTGGCCTCTGCGGCTCGGTCCCCGCGCAGCCCGACGAAGTCAAGCCACCGGTTGGCCTCCTGCGTCGCCTCCCGCTCCGAACGCCGGAACCGCGGGGTGTGCAGGATCGCGTCCAGGGCGTTCTGTCGCATCCGCAGGTGCATGCCCGCGCGGACGTTGTCCAGCACGGTGAGCTCTCCGAACAGCCGCAGGTTCTGGAACGTGCGCGAGACCCCCTTGGCCGCGATCGCGGAGGGCCGCAGCCCGGTGATGTCCTCGCCCGCGAACCGGATGCTGCCGCCTGTCGGCCGGTAGAAGCCGGTGATGCAGTTGAAGGCGCTGGTCTTGCCGGCGCCGTTGGGCCCGATGACCGAGACGATGTCACCCTCGCCGACCGCGAAGCTGACCCCGTCGCAGGCGGTCACGCCGCCGAAGGTGAGGCGCAGGTCCTGCACCTCCAGCAGAGCCCGGCTCACTGGAGGGCTCCTTCCGGCTCCTCCGACGTACCGGACCGGCCACGGCCCGTGAGCCGCTCCGCCGCCCGGCTCGGCCACACGCCCTGGGGGCGGAAGATCATCACCACGATGAGCAGCACCCCGAACAGGAAGAACCGGTAGTCCGCTGCCCCACGCAGCAGCTCGGGCAGGACGCTGACGAAGACCGCGCCCACCACGATTCCGGGTGTCGAGCCCATGCCGCCGAGCACCACGGCCATCAGGATCAGCGCGGACTGCAGGAAGGTGAAGCTCTGCGGAGAGATCGCGGTCAGCTGGGCGCCGAACAGGATCCCGGCGAGCCCACCCCAGATCGCCCCCGCGATGTAGGCCGCGAGCTTGACCTTGTAGGTGTGGATCCCCATCGCCTCGGCGGCGTCCTCGTCCTCCCGGACGAAGCGCCAGGCCCGGCCGATGCGGCTGCGACCAAGGCGGGCGGCCGCCAGCACCGCGAGCGCCACGATCGCCACGCAGGCGTAGTAGAAGCCCACCGGACCGCTCAGGTCGACCCCGAAGACGTCGAGGCCGGGGATGCCGTAGATCCCCGAGGGGCCGCCGGTGATCGAGAGGTTGGTGGCGGTGATCCGGATGATCTCCCCGAAGCCCAGGGTCACGATGGCCAGGTAGTCGCTGCGCAACCGCAGGGTCGGGCCACCGATCACGATGCCCGCGAGCACCGCCGCGGCGATCACCACCGGGACGGTGGCCAGCAGCGGCCAGTGCAGACGGGTGGCGAGGATGCCGCTGGTGTAGGCACCGATCGCGAAGAAGGCCGCGTAGCCGAGGTCGAGGAGCCCGCAGTAGCCGACCACGATGTTCAGGCCCGCGGCGAGCATCACGAACAGCAGGGCCGAGGTCATCACCGAGAGTGCGTAGTCGCTGGCGTCGACGAACGGCGCGAGCACGGCGACCAGGATCCCGAGCCCGGCCAGGCTCCGGTTGCCCGGCAGCCGGCGCCGCGGACGGCCGTCCTGGGACGTGTCACCCGCGGTGGCCCGCATCGCGGCTCTCACACCCGCTCCGTGACACGCTCGCCCAGGATGCCGGTGGGCCGGACCGTCAGGAACAAGATGAGGAAGCCGAACGCGAAGACGTCTCGCCACTGACCTCCGAGCCAGGCGGTGCCGAAGGACTCCAGCATGCCGAGCGCGAGACCGCCGAGCATGGCGCCCTTGATGTTGCCGATGCCGCCGATCACCGCCGCTGTGAACGCCTTCAGCCCGATGATGAAGCCCATCAGGAAGTCGATCTTGCCGTAGTAGGCACCCGCCATCACCCCGGCGGCCCCGGCCAGCGCCGAGCCGAGGAAGAAGGTGCGGGAGATGACCTTGTTGACGTTGATCCCCATGTACAGGGACGCCTTGGGGTCCATCGATATTGCGCGCATCGCACGCCCGGTGCTGGTCCCCATCACCAGCCACTGCAGACCGGCCATGAGCACCACGGCGATCAGGACCAGGCCGACCTGCTGGAGCGTCAGCCGCGCGCCGAGCACCTCGACGGCCTGACCGCCGAGCCGAACCGGGTAGACCTGGGGGTTCGGCCCGGCGACCAGCCGCATGCCGTACTCGATGGCGAAGGAGGCGCCGACCGCGGTGATCAGCACCGACAGCCGGGGCGCGTTCCGGAGCGGGCGGTAGGCGACCTGCTCGAGCACCAGTCCGAAGACCCCGGTGGCCAGCATCGCCACCACGAGGACGACCAGGAGCGCGAGGAACCCGAGCGAGCTCACCAGCCCGCCACCCAGGGTGAGGACGGCGAAACCGGTGAACGCGCCGAGCATGTAGATGTCGCCGTGCGCGAAGTTCAGCAGCTTGATGATGCCGTAGACCATGCTGTAGCCCAGGGCGACAAGCGCGTAGAACGACCCGACGAACAGCCCGTTCCAGAGCAGCTGGCTCACTGGGTCATCGCGTCCTTGAGCTTGAACTTCCCGCCGTCGACCACGAGGATCTGGAAGCCGCCCTCGCTCAGCGTGTGGTCAGGGGTGAACTTCAGCGGCCCGGAGAACAGTTGGAAGCCGTCGATGCCCTCGAGAGCCTTCTCGACCTTGGTGCCGTCGGTGGAACCGGCGTCCTTGATCGCTTCCGCGGCGACCCGCACTGCGTCGTACGCCTGGGTGGAGTACGGGCCCGGCTCGGAGCCGAACTTGGCCTTGTAGTCGGAGATCCACTGCTTCGCGCCGGGGATGGTCTGCGGCGTCTGGGTCATCGTCGCGAAGACACCGTCCGCGTTGGACCCGCCGGCGATGTCGATCAGCTTCTGGTCGACCGAGCCGTCGGCCACCATGATGTCGCCGGTGTAGCCCGCCTGCCGGAGCTGGCGGATGATCAGGCCACCCTCCTGGTAGTAGCCGGTCCAGTACACGAAGTCGGGGTGCTGGGAGATCACCGCGTTCACGTTGGCGCTGTAGTCGCTCTCGCCCGGGGTGACGGACTGGCGGCCGGCCAGCGTGGGCGTGCCCTGGGAGAGCAGCTGTGCGGTGAGGTCGGCGATGTTCTTGGAGTAGCTGGTGTTGTCGTCCATCAGGGAGACCCGCTTCGCGCCGACCTTCTTCATCCAGGCCACCGCCGTGTCCGCCTGCTGAGTGCCGGTGCCGTTGATCAGGAAGACGTTGGGCAAGTGCTGGTCGACCAGGTCGTTGGAGTTCGCCGCCGGGATCAGCATCGGGATGTCGGCCTTGTTGAACAGCGGCAGGGTCGGCAGCGTCGCGCCGGAGCAGTAGCCGCCCACCGAGATCGCGATGTCGTCGGTGACCAGCTTGTTGGCCGCCGCCGTGGCCGTCTTCGGGTCACAGGCGCCGTCCTCGACCTTCAGCGCGAGCTGACGGCCGTTGACGCCGCCCTTGCTGTTGATCTCGTCGACGGCCAGCTGGGCGCCGTTGCGCATGTACGGGCCGATGGCCGCGCTGCTGCCCGACATCGGGGCCACCATGCCCAGCCTGATGGGCCCGGACCCGGAGGAGGAGTCTCCGCCCGACAGCAGACCGCCACTGCACCCGCTGGCGAGCAGTGCGGCGGAGGCCAGGCCGGCCAGGGCGGCGAACCGACGGCGCCGACGTGCTGGATGAGTCATGGAGCGTCTCTCGCTTTCGGTGAAGGTGCCCGGCGCCGACGGGCGTCGGCCGAGAAAGCACTACGGTGTGATGTTGTACTGACAGCGGAGGCCGACTATGGCACGGAAGCAGGCACCGCGGAACCCCCGCTATGGACCGCTTTGTCCCCCGTCGGCGCCTCGCTGCCGCGAGTTCTGTCTGATTTTGCCTGTTCTGACCTGTTTTAGACGACCAGACCTTTATCAAATCGATATGTGATGTGTACTATGGTACTGCCATACTCGCCGTCATCAGAGACCCCCGAGGAGGACCGGTGAGCACACCCCGTCAGCCCTGGCACGGCGTCATCGTCGCCGCCGCGCTGCCGTTCAACGACGACCTGAGCGTCGACTTCGACGCCTACGCCGAGCACGTGCGCTGGCTGGCCGAGAACGGCTGCCACGGCGTGGCCGCGAACGGGTCGCTCGGGGAGTACCCGACGCTGACCCCCGAGGAGCGTCGGCGGGTGGTCGAGACCGCGGTCCAGGCGGCCCCCGAGGGCTTCACGGTGATGCCGGGCGTGGGCGCCTACGGCGCTCTGGAGTCCCGCCGGTGCGCCGAGGAGGCCGCGGAGGCAGGGGCGCAGGTGCTCATGGCGCTCCCGCCGAACAGCTACCGGGCCGACGAGCGCGCGGTGCTCGAGCACTTCCGGGAGATCAGCAAGGTCGGCCTGCCGGTCAGCGCCTACAACAACCCGATCGACACCAAGACCGACCTCACCCCCGCACTGCTCGCCAAGCTGTACGACGAGGGGCTGATCGTGGCCGTCAAGGAGTTCAGCGGCGACGTCCGGCGCGCCTACGAGATCGCCGAGCTCGCGCCCGGCCTCGAGCTGATGATCGGCAGCGACGACGTCGTGCTCGAGGTCGGCATCGCCGGCGCCAAGGGCTGGGTCGCCGGCTACACCAACGCGTTCCCGAAGGCCACGGTGCGTCTCTACGAGGCGTCGGTGGCCGGCGACCTCGACACCGCGCTGCCGCTGTACCGGCAGCTGCACCCGCTGCTGCGCTGGGACTCCAAGACCGAGTTCGTGCAGGCGATCAAGCTGTCGATGGACATTGTTGGCCGCAAGGGCGGCGGCTGCCGGCCACCCCGCCAGCCGCTGCTGCCAGAGCAGGAGAGCGTGGTGCGGGCAGCGACGGAGGCAGCCCTCGCCGCGGGCCTAGGCTGAGGGCGTGCGCAGCCGTCGGGTCCTCCACGCAGTCGACTCCCACACCGAGGGGATGCCGACCCGGGTGATCACCGGAGGCGTCGGTGTGCTGCCCGGAGCGACCATGTTCGAGCGTCGCCGCTGGTTCCTGGAGCACAGCGACGACCTGCGCACGCTGCTGATGTACGAGCCGCGCGGGCACGCGTCGATGTCCGGCGCCATCCTCCAGCCGCCCACCCGGCCGGACGCCGACTTCGGAGTGCTCTACATCGAGGTGTCCGGCTGCCTGCCGATGTGCGGCCACGGCACCATCGGGGTGGCGACCGTGCTGGTGGAGACCGGCATGGTGGAGGTGACCGAGCCGGTCACCTCCGTGCGGCTGGACACCCCCGCCGGCCTGGTAGTCGCCGAGGTCGCCGTCGAGGACGGCGCCGCGACGGCGGTCACCATCCGCAACGTGCCGTCGTACGCCCACCGGCTCGGCGCCTGCGTCGAGGTCCCCGGCCTCGGGCCGGTCCGCTACGACCTCGCCTACGGCGGCAACTTCTACGCCATGGTCGAGCTGGCCGAGCTCGAGCTGCCGTTCGACCGCGCCGAGAAGCAGCGGCTCCTCGACGCCGGGCTGGCGATCATGGCCGCCATCAACGACCAGGACCGGCCGGTGCACCGGGAGAACCCGGAGATCTCCGGCTGCCACCACGTGGCGTTGCTCGCCCCAGGGTCGGACGAGAAGCACTCCCGGCACGCCATGGCCATCCACCCCGGCTGGTTCGACCGCAGCCCCTGCGGCACCGGCACCAGCGCCCGGATGGCGCAGCTGCACGCCCGCGGCCGGCTGCCGCTGCACCGTGAGTTCGTGAACGAGTCGTTCATCGGCACCCGGTTCGTGGGCCGCCTGGTCGAGGAGGTGGCGCTGGCCGACGGGACCGTCGCGGTGGTGCCGACCATCACCGGGCGCGCCTGGCTGACCGGCACCGCGCAGTACTTCCTGGACCCCACCGACCCGTTCCCCGCCGGCTTCCTGCTGTGACCCGCTCTGGGACCGGCTCTGGGACCCGCTCCGACACCCACTCGGGGTCACCCCTGCGGCTGACCGAGCGGGAGCAGCAGATGCTGGACGGACGGGACGGGGAGGCCGTCGCCCTGTGCATGCGGCTGGTGACCGGTGTTGCCCGGGCGAGCGGGGCACCGCGGCTGCTCGAGGTGGCGTCCGCGCACGTGGACGGCTGCCTGTACCACGGACGGGCCGGCCTCGACTTCGCCGAGCGGCTGGTCGAGACCGGCGGGCGGGTGTCGGTGCGCACCACCCTCAACGTCGGTTCGCTCGACCTGCTGCACCCGTGGCTGGTGCGCGACCAGGAGATCGCCGCCTCGGGCCGGCGGCTGATGCAGGCGTACGTCGAGCTCGGCTGCGAGCCGACCTGGTCCTGCGCGCCGTACCAGTCCGGCCACCGGCCGGCCCTCGGCAGCCACGTGGCCTGGGCGGAGTCCAACGCGATCGCGTTCGTGAACAGCGTGCTCGGCGCGCGGACCGACCGCTACGGCGACTTCCTCGACATCGCCGCGGCCGTCACCGGCCGGGCCCCGGACGCCGGACTGCACCGGGACGAGGCGCGCAGGGCGGTGCTGGTGCTGGACCTCTCCGGGGTGTCGCGGGCGTTGCTCGAGGAGGACGTGGCCTGGCCGCTGGTCGGCGCGGTGCTCGGCGCGCGGGCCGGCACCCGGGTCGCCGCGCTGACCGGGCTGCCCGGCGACCTGGCCGACGGTGGCCGCACCGAGGACCGGCTGAAGGCGCTGGGCGCGACGGCGGCGTCCAGTGGAGGGGTCGCCCTGTTCCACGTGGTCGGGGTGACGCCGGAGGCGCCCACGCTGGAGGCGGTCGCCGCCCCCGGCGCGCCGACCCTCTCCGTCGGGACGGCGGACCTGCGTGCGGCGCGCGACGAGCTCAGCACCGCTTCCGGCGACCGGCTCGACGCGGTCAGCCTCGGCACCCCGCACTTCTCCCTGACCGAGCTCGCCGCGCTGGCAGACCTGCTGCGCGGCGGCGCGCCGTTCGCCGACGGCGTCGACGTCTGGGTGTCCACCAGCCGCAGGGTGCTGGACGAGGCTCGCGCGCTGGGGTACGTCGACCCGCTGCTCGCGGCCGGCGGCCGGGTGCTCACCGACACCTGCACCTACGTCACCCCGGTGCTGCGTCCGGGCACCGGGGTGGTGATGACCAACTCCGGCAAGTGGGCGTGGTACGCCCCGGGGAACCTCGGCGTGGACACCGTGCTCGGCAGCCTCGCCGAGTGCGTCGCCTCGGCCCGGGCCGGGAGGGTGGTGCGCGATGAACGCCTCTGGGGCTGAGCTCACCGGCGAGTCGCTGCACCCCGGCACCGCGCGTGGCCCGCTGCTGGTGCTCACCGAGCCGGTCTCGTTCTGGGGCGGCGTGAACGCCGACGGGGTGGTCGTGGACCGTCATCACCCGCAACGCGGCACCTCCGTCGCCGGCCGGGTGGTGGTGATGAGAGATGGCCGCGGGTCGAGCTCCGCCTCCGCCGTACTCGCCGAGCAGATCCGCTCGGGGCACGCACCCGCAGCGCTGCTGGTGGGCGAGCGGGACGCGGTGCTGCTGCTCGGGGCGCTGGTCGCCGCCGAGCTGTACGGCGTACGCATGCCGGTCGTCTGGCTGGACGGCTTCGCGCTGGACCGGCTCTGCTCCGACGACGAGGTCGAGGTGCGCGCGGGAGACCCGCCGGGCCCGGCCACCGTGCGACCCTGCGTGGCTGCCCGATGACCGCGCCGCCCTATCTCGACGAGGCAACGCTGGCCCGGCTGATGCCCTGGCCGGAAGCGGTCGGTGCTCTGGAGTCGGCGCTGCTCGGCGGGCTGCGACCGGAGGCAGCCCTACCCCGCTCGGTGCACGGGCTCGACCACGGGCAGTTCCTGCTGATGCCGGCGCAGTCGCCGAGGGCGGCAGGCGTGAAGCTGAGCACCGTCACCCCGGGAAACCCGGGCCGGGGCCTGCCGAGGATCCAGGCGCTCTTCGTGCTCTTCGACCACCAGACGCTGCGACCGGTCGCACTTGTGGACGGCACCGCGCTGACCACGCTGCGCACGCCCGCGGTCTCCGCGGTGGCGGTGAAGCACCTCGCCGCCCCGGAGGCCGGGCGGATGGTGGTCTTCGGGTCCGGCCCCCAGGCCTGGGGGCACGCCCACGCGATCGCCGCGGTACGGCCGGTGCGGTCCGTGGCGGTGGTCGGCCGCGACGCCGGGCGGGCGGCCGCCTTGGCCGACCGGCTCACGGCAGAGGGAGTCCCCGCACACTGCGGAACCAGTTCCGAGGTCGAGGCCGCGGACGTGGTGGTGTGCGCGACCACGGCACGCACACCGCTGTTCGACGGGCACCTGCTGCCCGAGCACGCGTGCGTGGTGGCCGTCGGCTCGCACGAGCCGGACGCCCGAGAGCTCGACGAGACGGTGTTCGCCCGCGCCGCGCGGGTGGTGGTGGAAACCGCCGAGGTCGCGTTGGCCGAGGCCGGTGACGTGGTGACGGCGGTTGCCGCCGGCGCGGTCGCCGGCGAAGACCTGGTGGCTCTCGCGGACGCGGTGCGGATGCGGCCGGGTCCGGGGATCTCGGTGTTCAAGAGCGTCGGGATGGGCTGGCAGGACCTCGTGGTGGCGGAGGCCGCCCACCGGAGGTGGCTGGCCGATGAGTGACGTCGTGGTGGTCGGCGGCGGGATCGTGGGCGCCGCGTGCGCCTACTACGCCGCCGGCGCCGGCCTCGCGGTGACGGTGGTCGACCGCGGGCCGGCCGGTGCGGGCACGACCAGCCGCGGCGAGGGCAACATCCTCGTCTCGGACAAGGCACCGGGCCCGGAGCTCACGCTCGCGCTCTGGTCCCGGCAGCTGTGGCACCAGATTGGTGCCGACCTCGGGGACGAACCCCTCGAGCTGGAGCGCAAGGGCGGCCTGGTCGTGGCCGCCACGGAGTCGGCGATGGCCTCGCTGACCCGGTTCGCCAGGGACCAGCAGGAGGCCGGGGTGGACACGGTGCCGGTGCCCGCCGGCGCGCTGCACGAGCACGAGCCGCACCTGGCCCCGGACCTCGCCGGAGGGGTGCTCTACGGCCAGGACCTGCAGGTGCAGCCGGTGGCGGCTGCGGCGGCCCTGCTCACGGGCGCCCGGGCGCGCGGGGCACAGGTGCGCACCGGGGTCGAGGCGGTGGGTCTGGTGCGCGACGCCCGCGGCGGGGTGACCGGGCTGGTCACCGACCACGGGACGGTGCCGGCCGGCGCGGTGGTGAACGCCACGGGCACCTGGGGCGGCGTCCTCTCGGAACGTCTGGGCTGTGCCGTGCCGGTGCTGCCCCGGCGCGGCTTCATCCTGGTCACCGAGCCGCTGCCGCGGGTGGTGCGTCACAAGGTGTACTCCGCCGACTACGTCGACAACGTGGCCTCCTCCGACGCCGGGCTGGAGACCTCCACGGTGGTGGAGGGCACGAAGGGCGGCACCGTGCTGGTCGGCGCGAGCCGCGAGCGGGTCGGCTACGACGACGCGTTCTCCCCTGAGGTGGTCCGCAGGCTGGCCGCGCAGGCCACGCGGATCTTCCCGTTCCTGGCCCGGGTGCGGGTGATCCGCACCTACCACGGCTTCCGCCCGTACTGCCCGGACCACCGTCCGGTCATCGGCCCGGATCCGCGCGTCCCCGGGGTGTTCCACGCCTGCGGCCACGAGGGGGCCGGCATCGGTCTGGCCCCGGCCACCGGCAGGTTGCTGGCCGATCTGCTGTCTGGCGCGGAGCCGGGTGTCGACCCCGCGCCGTACTCCCCCGGACGGTTCCTGGAGGTGGCCCGTGGCTGAGCCGACGTTCCTGTTCGACGGGGAGCCCACGCCGTACGCCGAGGGACAGAGCGTGGGCGCGGCGCTGACCGCGGCAGGGATCCGGTCCTGGCGCACCACGCGCGTCGGCGGCCGCCCCCGCGGCCTGTTCTGCGGGATCGGGATCTGCTTCGACTGCCTGGTCACCGTCGACGGCCGGCCGAACGAGCGGGCCTGCCTGGTCCGGGTTGCCAACGGCATGCGCGTCACGACGCAGGAAGGAACCGGGCATGGCGACCTCGAGGTCTGAGCACGACGCCGTCGTCGTCGGTGCGGGTCCGGCCGGGCTCGCCGCCGTCGACCAGCTGGTCAGAGCCGGGGCGACCGTCGCACTGCTCGACGCCGGGCACGGCCCGGGCGGCCAGTTCTGGAGGCAGCCGGCGTCCGGCGCACCGGCACCTGCGGGCCTGCACCACGACCTGGGCACCTATTCCCGGCTCGTTGCCGCGCTGGGCCGCGATGGGGTCCGCTACCTGCCCCAGCAGCACGTCTGGACGGTCACCGCCGAGGGGCACGGCTTCACCGTGCACGCCGTGGACCGCTCCGGCGCCGAGGAGGTCCCGGTGGAGGTGCACGGCCGGCGACTGGTGCTGGCCACCGGCGCCTACGACCGGCAGGTGCCCTTCCCCGGCTGGGACCTCCCCGGCGTGATGACCGCCGGCGGCGTGCAGGCGCTGCTCAAGGCGCACGGGGTGGCCGCCGGCCGACGGGTGGTGGTGGCCGGCACCGGCCCGTTCCTGCTGCCGGTCGCCGCCGGACTGGTGGCTGGCGGCGCCGACGTGGTGTCGGTGCTGGAAGCGAGCCCGCGGGGGCGCTGGCTGCGAGAGGCGCCCGTGGTGCTCCGGAACGCCGGCAAGCTCGGTGAGGCGGCCGGATACCTGCGGACGCTGGCGGCTCACCGGGTGCCGGTCCGGACCGGCTGGACCGTGGCCCGGGCGGACGGCGGCGACGCGCTGACGTCGGTCACCGTGGCCCGGCTGGACCGCTCCGGGCACCGGGTCGCCGGGGCGGAACGGGTGGTCGAGGCGGACACGCTCGCGGTCGGCTGGGGGTTCACCCCCCAGGTCGAGCTTGCGGTCGGCGTGGGCTGCCGCACCCGGGTCGACGCCGACGGATCCGTGGTCTGCGAGGTGGACGAGTACCAGCAGACCAGCGTGCCGGGGGTGTACGTCGCCGGGGAGGCGTGCGGGGTCGGCGGGGCGGCCCTTGCCCTGGTGGAGGGCCGGATCGCCGGGGCCGCCGCGGGGCGAGCGCCGGTCCCCCGTCGTACCTCTCGGCGGCGGGCGGCACTGCGCCGCTTCGCGGCGGCCGTGCACCGCGCCCACCCGGTGCCGGATGCCTGGATGGACGCCCTCGACGACGACACCCTCCTCTGCCGGTGCGAGGAGGTGCCGGTCGGCAGGGTCCGGGCCGCGGTGCAGGCCAGTGCGGTCGCGGACGCCCGCACGGCGAAGCTGCTGGCCCGGCCCGGGATGGGCTGGTGCCAGGGCCGGGTCTGCGGCTACGCCACGTCGTGCCTCACGGCGCGGTGGAGCGGTGCGCCGTACGACCCCACCGGGCTTGCCCGCCGCCCGGTGGCCTCGCCCGTCACCTTCGACACCCTCGCGTCTGGCTAGCGGGCGGAGGGGAACCGCGGCGGACGCTTCTCGCGCAGCGCGGCCACGCCTTCTCGCAGGTCCGGACCCAGGAACCCGAGCATCTCGTAGGCGGCGGACTGGTCGAAGACCGGGCCCGCGGTGCGCAACCAGTTGTTGAGCGCCCGCTTGGTCCAGCGGATGGCCTGCTGCGGCCCCTGGCCCAGACCTGCGGCGATCGCGAGAGCTTCCGGGAGCACCCGGTCCCTGGGCAGCGCCTTGCTGACCAGGCCGATCCGCTCGGCCTCGACGCCGTCGAGCATCTCCCCGGTGAGCAGGTAGTAGCGCGCCTTGGCCATGCCCGCCAGCAGCGGCCAGATCAACGCGGCGTGGTCGCCGGCGGCGACGCCGAGCTTGATGTGCCCGTCGCCGAGCCGGGCATCCTCGGCGCAGACCGAGATGTCGGCCAGCAGGGCGACCACCAGGCCGGCGCCCACGGCCACTCCGTTGACCGCGGAGACGATCGGCTTCTCGCAGCTGACGATGTTGTAGACCAGGTCGCTCATCTCACCGAGCATCGCCGACACCCGGGCGTGGTCGCCCGCCATCCGCTCGACCATGGCCAGGTCACCGCCCGCGGAGAAGGCCTTGCCCGCGCCGGTGACCACGGCCACGCGGGTGCCCGGGTCCTCCGCGACGTCCCGCCACACACGTGCCAGCTCGGCGTGCAGCACCTCGTCGGTGGCGTTGTACCGGTCCGGCCGGTTCAGCGTGACGAGCGTGACGCCGTGGTCGCGCCGCTCGAACGTCAGATGCTGGTAGCCGTCGTATCCCATTCGGTCTCCTCCACCGGTGCGGAGCCCCGGTTCTCGATGGCAGTCAGTCGGCCATGGTGAGGCCGCCGTTGACGCTGAGCACCTGGCCCGTGACGTACCCGGCAGCGTCGCCGACGAAGAACTCCACCACCCCGGCCACCTCGTCCGGCCGGGCCGGGCGGCGCATCGGAATGGCCCGGACCAGCGCCTCCTGAAGCTTCTCCGGCTGCGCCCGGAACAGCGGCGTGTCCGTGGGCCCGGGGCAGACGCAGTTCACCGTGATGCCGTGCCGGGCCATCTCCCGGGCGAGCGACTTGGTGAGCGCGATGACCCCGCCCTTCGCGCCGGCGTAGACGGACTCACCGGAGCTGCCGACACGCCCGGCATCGCTGCCGATGTTGACCACCCGGCCGCCCTCGCCCGCCTGCACCATGTCCGCGAGGAACGCCCGGCACATGTGCACCTGCCCCAGGTAGTTGATCTCCACGACCCGACGCGCGAAGTCCGCGGTCACGTCCAGGAACGGCGCGGTGCGGTCCCAGCCCGCGGCGTTCACCAGCACCGTGGGCCGGCCCAGCTCGCCGCGGACCTCCGCACGCAGCGCATCCACGCGGTCGCTGTCGGCGACGTCGACCTCGAACCCCTGCACCGGGCCCCCGGCCATCCGTGCCGTCTCCGTGGCGGCGGCCAGGTCGATGTCTGCGGCGGCGACCCGTGCGCCGCCCGCCGCGAGCCGTAACGCGACGGCCCGCCCGATGCCCGAGCCTGCACCGGTGACGACGGCGATCACGAGGCCCGGTCCGCGGCGGGCGTACGACGCGGGTCGGGGAGCACGTCATGGGCTGCCGCCAGCAGGGCACGGGCCTGCTCGACCATCTCCGGGACCAGTCGTCCCACCGGCACGATGCCGGAGATGGCGCCGGCGCACTGGCCGGCTGGAAGCAGACCCTCGTCGACGTCGCCGTCGCGCTGCGCCCGGATCATCGCCTCGTCCTTCCACCGGGTCAGCTCGCTCTCGCTGGTCTCGCCGGCGTCCACCATCGCCTGCAGCCGTCTCACCCCCGCGCTGTCCAGGCCACGCGCGGGTCCGTAGACCCCCGGGAAGACCACGTCGGACCACTCCGTCGCGGCGACGATCCTCTGCTTGTAGGCCTCGTGCCAGTCGTTCTCCTCGGTCGCGATGAACCGGGTCCCCATGGCAACGCCCGCGGCTCCCATCGCCAGCGCTGCGGCGAGTCCACGGCCGTCGAAGATGCCGCCGGAGACCAGGACGGGGATCTGCAGCGCCGGGATGACCTGTGCCGCCAGGACCATCGTGTGCACCGGGTGCTCGTGGGTGTGTCCCCCCATCTCGTAACCGGAGGCGATGACCACGTCGGCCCCGGCGTCCGCCGCCTTCCGGGCGTGCCGAAGGGCACCGACCTTGTGCATGTGCACCAGGCCGACCTCGTGCAGCCGGGCGCTGTAGCTTCCGGCGAACCCGGCCGAGGTGGTCACCGCCACCAGCTGGCGGCCGGCCTTGCCGCCTTCGCTCCGCACCGCGATCGCCTCGGCGATGTATGCCTCGGTGACCGGGAGCACGTCCCCGGTGCTGGCGAACCCGACGGGCACGTTGACCGCGACCGGCCCGTCGGTGAGCCCGGTGGCCTCCTCGATCTGCCGGCGCAGCAACCGTGCTCCCTCCGCCGGGTCCACCGTCATGCCCGGGATGCTCACGGTGCCCAGGCCGCCGGCCCCTGAGACCGCGGCCGCGAGCCGTCCCGTCCGGAACGGGCCCATCCCGTCCTGCACGACCGGGTACCGGATCCCCAGCATCGCGCAGAGCCGGTCCACCACCGACACCGCACTGCCCTTGCCCGTGCCTTCCAACCTGGCCACCTCCTGCCATCCTCTTGCGCAGCCTACAAACATGGCCCTATGTTTTCTAGCACTCGATAGAACATCTTGTTTTCCGAGTCCGGTGGAGGACCCGATGTCTCCAGACCAGGAGCGCGTCGTCGTGGAGCACCACGGCCTGACGGACGGGTGCGTCGCCGCGCTGCTGCGCCTCAACCGACCCGAGGACCTGAACCCCCTCGACTGGGACACGGTGCGGGCGCTCGACGAGCGGCTGGCCGAGGCGGACCAGGACGACACCGTCCGGGTGATCCTGGTGACGGGGGCCGGGCGGGCGTTCAGCGCCGGCGGCGACCTGAAGGCCTACCAGCAGTTGCAGCGCGACCGTCTGGCGTTCCCGGCGTTCCTGGCCGACCTGCACCGCACGTTCGCCGGGATCCGGACCATGCGCACGCCCGTGGTTGCCCTGGTCAACGGCGTCGCAGCCGCCGGCGGCCTGGAGCTGATCGCGTCCTGCGACTTCGGCTACGCCGCTGCCTCGGCTCGGATCGGAGACGCCCATGTGCGGTTCGGGCAGATGGGTGGCGGTGGCGCGCTCACCCTGCTGCCACGCCTCCTGTCACCTGCCCGGGCCCGGGAGCTGGTGTTCTCCGGTCGGTACCTCTCCGCGGAGGAGGCCTGCTCCTGGGGACTGGTGAACCGGGTCGTTCCCGACGACGAGCTGCTCGAGGCCGGTCTCGAGCTCGGCCGGGAGGTCGCCGGCGCCAGTGCGCTCGCGGTCGCCAACGCGAAGTTCGTGATGAACAGCGCCTGGGCGGACGGCACCGGTGTCGACGCCGCGTTGCGCCTGGAGCGCGAGCGGACGTCCTACTACTGCGTGACCAGCGACGACGCGCAGGCCGGGCTGGCGGCCTTCGCGGAGAAGCGGCCGCCACGGTTCGGGGGGAGGTGAGGCGCATGCGCCGGTCCCGGGCTCGGCCGGCCTTCTGCGGTGGCACCGCCGTGGTCGGGATCGGCTCCACGCCGTTCACCCGCCAGTCCGGGCGCAGCGTGCTGGCTCTGGCCACGCAGGCGGCGACCCGGGCGCTCGACGACGCCGGGCTGCGGCACGAGGACGTCGACGGCATCGTCAGCTACAGCCTGGGGGACGACTCGGTGGGGGCGGCCGCGGTGGCCACCAGTCTCGGCGTGCCCGAGCTCCGGCACGTGGCGGACCTGAACATGGGCGGTCAGGCACCGTGCCTGCTGGTCGCCCAGGCAGCGGCCGCGGTGTCGGCCGGGCTGGCGGACACCGTCCTGGTGTTCCGGGCGCTCAACGGCCGCAGTGGGCAACGCGTCGGCCGGACCAGGACCGGCGGCCCGGGAGCCCAGTTCCGCTACCCGGTCGGGCTCACCGCCTGGCCGCAGTACCAGGCTTTGTGGGCCCAGCGGTTCCTGGCCGAGACGGGCATGGGCGAGAAGGACCTCGGCGCGGTGGCGGTCGCCCAGCGCTGGTACGCCGAGCGCAACGACCGGGCGGTGCTGCGCCGGGGCCTGGACATCGACGGGTACCTCGCCTCGCCGTACGTCGTGCAGCCGCTCCGGGTGGCGGACTGCACCACCGAGGTCGACGGCGCCTGTGCCCTGGTGGTGACCTCGCTGGAGCGGGCCCGGACACTGCGACGACCTCCCGTCGTGGTCGCCGGCGCGGCGTACGTCGCGGGGCCACGACCCGGCCTGGACATCGGGGACGTGTTCGCCTGGCCGGACTACTCGCGCAACTTCACCTCCCACCTGGCCGACCGGCTGTGGGCGTCCGCACGGCTCGGACCGGACGACGTCGACGTGGCGGAGATCTACGACTGCTTCAGCCACGTGGTGCTGATGGGCCTCGAGGGGCTGGGGTTCGTCGATCGCGGCGAGTCCGGCGCCTTCGTCGCCGATGGCCGGACCGGCCTCTCCGGCTCGCTGCCCACCAACACGCACGGCGGGCTGCTCTGCGAGGGCTATCTGCACGGCATGAACACCGTGGTGGAAGCGGTGCGCCAGCTGCGCGGCGGCCAGGGCGAGCGGCAGGTGCCCGGTGCCGAGGTGGCGGCGGTCACCTCCGGCGCCGTGGTGGACGGTTCGGCCCTGGTGCTGACGCGGGACCCGGGGGGCCGGCAGTGATCGAACGCGTCAGCGCCCCGCCTCGGCACGGGATCATCCCGGTGGAGGCCGATGCCGACTCCGCGCCGTACTGGTCGGCGCTCGCGGAGAACCGGCTGCAGCTGCCACGGTGCTCGCGTTGCCAGCACACCTGGTCGCCGCCCTCGCCCCGCTGTCCGCACTGCGGGGCCGAGGAGCACGGATGGCGCGAGCTCGACGGGCACGGACGTGTCTACTCGTGGGTGGTCGTCCACCGGCCGATGGACGAGGCCTTCGCCGCCGAAGGGCCCTACACGATCGCGGTGGTCGAGCTCGACGACGCCGACGGGGCGCGCCTGGTCGGCCGGCTGCTCGGGCCGCCGGAACAGCCGGTCACGGCCGGTGCCGCCGTGCGGACCGTGGTGTACGACGTGGGCGGCCAGTCGTTGCCGGGTTTCGTCGCCGATGCGTCGAGTACGACGGGGTCGCCGACCCTGCAAGGAACCAGAGAGGGGAATCCGGCATGAAGGACTGGAGCAGCCATCTCACCCAGTTCGACGAGGAGCGCGCACGCACCTACAAGGAGAACGGCTGGTGGCCGGACCGCACGCTGGCCGGGTACCTGGAGGACGCCGCCGCCGCCGACCCGGGCAAGGCCGCCATCGTGGACCGGTCCGGCCGGATCGGCTACGGCGACCTCCAGGCGCTGGTGCTGCAGGTGGCCCGCGCACTGGTCCGGGCAGGGGTGGAGCCGGGGGACGTGGTGACCTGCCAGCTGCCCAACTGGCGCGAGGTACAGGTCATCGCCACCGCGTGCAGCCGGATCGGCGCCGTCTACAACGGGATCGCCCCGATCTTCCGGGAGCGGGACATGCGTGTGATGCTGCGGCTGGCCCGGCCGAAGGTCCTCGTCGAGCCTGCGGTCTTCCGCGGCTTCGACCACGCGGGGATGGCGGCCTCGCTACGGGCCGCCACCGAGGGCCTGACCGATGTGGTCATCGTCGGCGGGCCGGCGCCGGAGGGCATGGTCGGCTGGGACGACTTCGTGGCCAGCGGAAGCGGGGCGGGGTCGCTGCCCGCGCCGCCGGACCCGGACACCGTCACCCAGGCGGCGTTCACGTCGGGCACCACCGGCGAGCCGAAGGGCATCCTGCACACCCACAACACCGTGCTGGCCGCCACCAAGGCGTTCGTCGACGAGTTCGCGCTCACCTCGTCCGACACCTTCCACATGGCCTCCACGCTGGGCCACCAGACCGGGTTCCTGTTCGGCGTGCAGATGCCGCTCATGACCGGGAGCACCCTGGTGCTGCAGGAGACCTGGGACGCCGCGGAGTTCGTCGAGCTCCTCGAGGCCGAACGGATCTCGATGACCAACGGGGCCATCCCGTACCTGTCGGACCTGCTGCACGCTCCGAACTTCGCCGATCACGACACCTCGAGCCTGCGGCTGTTCGGGTGCTTCGGCGCCGGGCTGCCCCGGCCGCTGGTGCTGCGGGCGCGCGAGCTGCTGCCGGACTGCACGGTGTTCGGGGGCTGGGGGATGACCGAGACCGGGCTGGCGGTCACCAACCCGCTCACCGACACCCTCGAGCAGATCTGCGACACCGACGGGGTCCCGTGCCCGGGAACCGAGATCCGGGTCCTCGACGAGTCGCTGCGCAGCGACGCTCCGCCGGGCGTCGACGGTGAGCTGGTCACCCGGGGACCGCTGCGGCACCTCGGCTTCGTGCAGCCCGAGCTGTCGTCGAGGTACTTCCTGGACGGCGACTGGTACCTCACCGGGGACCGGGGCCACCTCCTCGCGGGCAACCGGTTCGTGATGACCGCGCGCAGCAAGGACATCATCGTCCGCGGCGGGGAGAACGTCCCGGTCGCGGAGGTGGAGTCGCTGCTGCTGGAGCACCCTTCGGTCCTCAACGTCGCCATCGTCGCCGTACCCGACGACCGACTCGGTGAGAAGGCGTGCGCCTGCGTGATCTGCGAGCCGGGCGAGTCGTTCACCGTCGACGACATGCGCGCGTGGCTGGAGCAGAAGAAGCTCACCCGGCAGTACTGGCCGGAGGTGCTGGAGATCCTCGACACGTTCCCGACCACGGCCAGCGGCAAGGTGCAGAAGTTCAGGCTCCGTGCGGCACTCACGGCGCCAGCCAGCTCGCTGGCCCAATGACGTTGCGGCTGCAGGACATCGCCGGCCGGACCGTCGGCGAGGTGCTCTCGGAGAACCGGGCGCGGTACCCGGACGACCCGGCGATGCTGTGGCACGGGTCGGTGACCACCTGGTCGGGGCTCGACGACGTCGTGTCCCGGTTGGCCGCGGGCCTGCACGGGCTGGGGGTACGGCGTGGCGACCGTGTCGCGATCTGGCTGGCGAACTGCCCGGAGCTCGTGCACGCCTACTTCGCGGCAGCGCGGATCGGCGCCGTCGCCGTACCACTGAACCCCGCTCTGACCGCGCACGAGGCCACCATGCTCCTCGCGGACTGCGCGGCGGTCGCGGTGCTCCTCGACGACCGGCACACCGAGGCGGCCCGCACCCTGCGCGCCGCCGGGGACGTGCCGAGCCTGCGCCACGTGGTGCAGGTCGGCCGCGCGTCACCGGCCGCCGACGAGTGTCTGCTCCTGGCTGACCTGGTCGCGGCGGCGCGGCCCGGTGCCGAGGCGCCGTCGGTGGCCTTCCCCGACGACCCGGTGGTCATCTACTACACGTCGGGCACCACCGGGCGGCCAAAAGGCGCGGTGCACACCCACTTCAGCGTGCTGGCCACGGCCCTGTCGGCCGGCCGGATGATGGAGCTGTCCCGGCGAGACCGGGTGCTGCTGTGCACGCCGCTCTACCACTCGGCCGCGATGCACACCTTCTTGATGGCGCATGCGCTGCTCGGGGCGAGCTGGGTGGTGACCCCCGGCTTCGACCCCGTGCAGGTGCTCGACCGGATCACCGAGGACCGGGTGACGGTGTACTTCGGCGTGGTGCCGATGCTGATCGCGACCCTGGCCGTGCCGGACCTGGCGGGCCGCGACCTGTCCAGCCTGCGCATCCTCTTCACGGGGGCGTCCCCCGTGCCACAGGCGCTGAAGCAGCGGTGCATCGAGGCCTTCCCCGGCGTCGACCTGATCGACGGGTACGGGTGCACGGAGTCCGGCCCGGCGGGCACGTGCCTGCATGCGCGGGACGCGCTGGAGCGGCCCGGCTCGGTCGGCACACCGTGGCCCTACCTGCAGGTCGCCGTGCTCGACGCGGTGACCGGGGAGCCGGTCGGCCCGGAGACGGTCGGCGAGGTCGCTCTGCGTGGCCCCACCGAGATGCTCGGCTACCACAACCTGCCGGAGGAGACGGCGGCGGCCTTCGCCGGCGGCTGGCTGCACACCGGCGACCTCGGCTCCCTGGACCGCGACGGCTTCCTGTCGGTCACCGGCCGGGTCAAGGACATGCTGATCCGCGGCGGGGTGAACGTGTACCCGCGCGAGACGGAGGAGGTGCTCTACACTCACCCGGCGGTCGCCGAGTGCGCGGTGTTCGGCGTCCCGGACGAGACCATGGGCGAGGAGGTGATGGCGTGCGTGACCCTTCGAGAGGGCTCCAGCGTCACCCCCGAGGAGCTTCTGGCTCATCTGTCCGACCGGCTAGCGCCGCACAAGCGCCCCTGCTACGTGCGGCTGCTGCCGGAGCTGCCGCACAACGCTACCGGGAAGGTGTTGAAGTTCCGGCTGCAGGAGACCTATGCAGAGGTCGGCACTCGCGGACCGCGGTTGCGCCGACGCACCTCGACCGATGGGCAGGCCAGTGACCAGCGACCCGGCAGCGGGCTCCCCGGCGACCAGCCGGCACGTCAGCCGCAAGCGTGAGCAGCGGATCAACAAGATCCTGCACACCGCGGCGCTCACCTTCGCAGAGCTCGGCTACGACCAGGCCAACCTCGAGGAGATCGCGGCCCGGCTGTACATGCGCGGCCCGAGCCTCTACTACTACTTCTCCTCCAAGGACGACCTGCTGATCGCCTGCCTCGACCACACCGCGGCGGCGGTGACCGGTCGGGCCCGGGAGACCGCCGCGGGCCCGGGTTCGGCCCGCCAGGTGCTGCGCCGGCTGCTCGCCGACCAGGTACTGGTGCAGATCCGGGACTTCCCGGAGTTCATGCCGCTGTTCATGCGGCTCCAGGTGCCCAACCCCGAGGTGTCGGCGCACATCCGCAGGCTCCGCCGCGACCACGGGGATGTCTACCGGCACGTCGTCGACGAGGGAGTACGGCGAGGGGAGTTCGCCGCCGAGGACAGCCACCGGGCACTGCTCAACTCGTTCGGCGCCGTCGCCTACGTCCAGGAGTGGTACCGACCCGGCCGCGCCCTGGACGCCGAGCAGCTCGCCCAGGACATCGCCGACCAGCTAATGCGGATGTTCCGCCGCCCCCGCAGACGGACCTAGAGCACCTTCGACAAGAACAGCTTGGTCCGCTCGTGCTGCGGGTTGCTGAGCACCTCGCGCGGGTTCCCGGCCTCGACGATGAATCCCTCGTCCATGAACACCAGGGTGTCGCCGACCTCCCGGGCGAAGCCCATCTCGTGGGTGACCACGATCATCGTCATGCCGGAGCGGGCCAGCTCGCGCATCACGTCCAGCACCTCGCCGACCAGCTCCGGGTCGAGGGCCGAGGTCGGCTCGTCGAACAGCATCAGCTTGGGCTGCAT
>DASTWW010000196.1:0-26313 GCA_035765755.1 Nocardioidaceae bacterium | reverse complement strand
GGACCTCACCGATCTTGTAGGTGATGCCGGTGTAGAACAGGATCCGCTCGGTGGTGGTGGTCTTGCCGGCGTCGATGTGCGCCATGATGCCGATGTTGCGGACCTTGTTCAGGTCGGTGGTGATGTCGACAGCCACTGCTTCGATTCCTTGGTTCGTTGCGCGTATGCGTGGGTGTGTGCCTACTGGAGGCAGCCTGCGGTACGTCGTACGCAGCCTAAGGTCGGAAACAACCTCGGCACGCGGTCTTGTTCCGGCGTACCGCCGGTGGTCACCAGCGGTAGTGGGCGAAGGCCTTGTTCGACTCGGCCATCTTGTGGGTGTCCTCGCGACGCTTGACCGCGGCACCGAGGCCGTTGGAGGCGTCCAGGATCTCGTTCATCAGCCGCTCGGCCATGGTCTTCTCCCGGCGGGCCTGCGCGTAGCTGACCAGCCAGCGCAGCGCCAGCGTGGTGGACCGGCCGGCCTTCACCTCGACGGGCACCTGGTAGGTGGCGCCACCGACCCGCCGGCTGCGGACCTCGAGGGTGGGCTTGACGTTGTCGAGAGCCCGCTTCAGGGTGACCACGGGGTCGGTGCCGGTCTTGTCGCGGCAGCCCTCGAGGGCGCCGTACACGATGCGCTGGGCGACCTGCTTCTTGCCGTCCTGGAGCACCTTGCTGACCAGCTGGGTGACGATGGGGCTACCGAAGACCGGGTCGACGTCGACCGGGCGCTTCGGGGCCGGACCCTTGCGCGGCATTAGCTCTTCTCCTTCTTCGCGCCGTAGCGGCTGCGCGCCTGCTTGCGGTTCTTGACGCCCTGGGTGTCCAGCGAGCCGCGGATGATCTTGTAGCGCACCCCGGGGAGGTCCTTGACCCGGCCGCCGCGGACCAGCACGATCGAGTGCTCCTGCAGGTTGTGGCCGACGCCCGGGATGTAGGCGGTCACCTCGATGCCGCTGGAGAGCCGCACACGGGCGACCTTCCGCAGCGCGGAGTTCGGCTTCTTCGGGGTGGTGGTGTAGACACGCGTGCACACGCCGCGTCGCTGCGGCGAGCCCTTCAGAGCGGGCGTCTTGTTCTTCGACACCTTGTCCTGGCGGCCCTTGCGGACCAACTGCTGGATGGTGGGCACCGCGTGGTTCCCCTTCGGTAGTAGTACTGGCTCCTTCGGTGACCGCGACGCCCTCCGAGCACCCCCCGCGGTCGGGCGTGTCGCCCTTGTCGCTGGCCGCCGCGGACTGACCGCGGCAGAGGAGCATTCGAGTGAACGCTGCGATCGCAGCCACGCCGCTCTCCTGAAACCTTGGGCCTGGGCCGTGGGGCCCGCCCCGGGGCTCGGGAAGCACGCGTGATGGCCTGGTGGTCCCAGGCACGCTGAAAAAGATTACCGGGTCGCCGTACCAGGGTCAAAACGAGCCGGTCAGCAGCTCCGCGAGGTGCACCGAGCGTACGCCGGCCAGGTCGTCGAGCTGGGTGCGGCACGAGAACCCGTCGGCGAGCACCACGGCACCCTCCCCCGCCCGTCGTACGGCGGGCAGGAGAGCGGTCTCCGCGACCGCGACCGACACCTCGTAGTGACCCTTCTCGACCCCGAAGTTGCCGGCGAGCCCGCAGCAGCCGCCCACCCGGGTCACCTCGGCGCCGGCGCGGCGCAGCAGCGCCTCGTCGGCCTCCCAGCCGATGATCGAGGCGTGGTGGCAGTGCGGCTGCGCGACGACGCTCACCCCGCTCAGGTCCGGCGGCCGGTAGCCCTGCAGGCCGGAGAGCACCTCCGCCAGGCTGCGGACCCCGGCCGCGACCCGGGTGGCCTGGTCGCCACCGACGAGCTCCACGGCGTCCGAGCGCAGGGTGGCCAGGCACGACGGCTCCAGCCCGACCACGGGGATGCCCGCGGAGACGTACTCGTCGAGGATCCGCAGGGTGCGGCGCAGCGTCGCCCGGGCGGCGGGCAGCTGGCCGGTGCTGATCCAGGTCAGCCCGCAGCAGGCGCCCCGGCCGACCACGCCGACCCGCAGACCCGCGCCTTCCAGCAGCGCCACCGCGGCCCGCCCCGCGTCCGCGGAGAAGCTGTCGGTGAACGAGTCCGCCCAGATCACCACGTCCGCTGCGGCCTGGTCCCGGCGCCGGGCCCAGCGGCTGAGGCTGACCGGGGAGAACGGCGGGATCCCGCGGCGTTGGTCGATGCCGGCGGCGAACCGGGCCACCTTCTGCACCGGGCCCAGCCGGAGCATCCGGTTGGCGAGGGGCGCCACCGGCTGGGTCAGCCGCGCCCACTGGGGCAGCCGCCCGAGGGTGTAGTGGCTGCGCGGCCGGAGCCGGTCGCGGTAGCGCTGGTAGAGAGCCTCGGCCTTGTAGGTGGCCATGTCGATGCCGGTCGGGCAGTCCCGGGCGCAGCCCTTGCAGGCCAGGCACAGGTCCAGCGCCTCGTGCACCTCCTGCGACTCCCACCCGTCGTCCACCACCTCGCCGTTCAGCATCTCCTGCAGCACCCGGGCCCGGCCGCGGGTGGAGTCCTTCTCCTCACCCGTAGCGAGGTACGACGGGCACATCACCCCGCCGTTGCCGGTGTTGTCGGCCCGGCACTTGCCGATGCCGGTGCACCGGTGCGCCGCGTGCAGGAACGAGCCGTCGTCCTCCGGCAGCCGCATGAGCCGGCCGGCCGGGTCCACGAGCGGCCGCGCCAGGCGTACGTCGGCGTCGACCGGTGCCGGGTCGACCAGCACGCCGGGGTTGAGCAGGTTGTCGGGGTCGAAGACGTGCTTGACCGCAGCGAACAGCCCGAGCGCGCGCGGTGAGTACATCGCGGGCAGCAGCTCGGAGCGGGCCCGGCCGTCCCCGTGCTCGCCGGACAGGGTGCCGCCGTACGACGCGACCAGCCGCGCGGCCTCGGTGACGAACTCACGGAAGGCCCGCAGCCCGTCCGCGCCAGCGAGCTCGAAGTTGATGCGGATGTGCATGCAGCCCTCGCCGAGGTGGCCGTAGGGCAGGCCGTCGAGCCGGTAGGAGTTCATCAGCGCGTCGAAGTCGCGCAGGTAGTCGCCCAACCGGTCCGGCGGGACTGCTGCGTCCTCCCAGCCGGCGTGGCTGGGCCGGGCGAGGGCCTGGCCGGTCAGGCCCGCGCCGTCCTCGCGGACCCGCCACACCGCCGCCACCTCGGCCTCGTCGGCGAACACCCGCCGGTCCACGCAGTCCACCGACTTGGCCACCCGCTCGGCCCTCGCCCGCGCCTCCTCCGGTGAGTCCGCGGTCACCTCGGCCATCGCCCAGGCCTTGCCGCGGGGCAGCTCCGGGAGGCCGGCGTCGCCCTTGCGTCGCCGCAGCACGTCGAGGATCCGGCCGTCCATCCCCTCGCAGGCCACCAGCTCGTGCTCGCAGAGCGCGGGCGCCGCGTCCGCGGCGTCGGCCATCGAGTCGAAGCCGAGCACCGCCAGGGCGCGGTGGGGCGGGTCCTCCACCAGCTTCACCGTCGCGCCGAGCACCACCGCCAGGGTGCCCTCGCTGCCGACGAGCAGCCGGTCGACCCGGCGGTCGTGCTCCGGGAGCAGGTGCTCGAGGGCGTAGCCGGAGACCTGACGGCCGAACCGGCCGAACTCGGTGCGCACCGTGCTCAGGTCCTCGTCCACCACGGCAGCCACGCGGTCGAGCGTCGGGGACTGAGCCGACACGCCGGCGCGCCACTGCAGCCGCTCCCCGGCGATGGTGACCACGTCGAGGTCGACGAGGTTGTCGACGGTGCGGCCGTAGCCGAGTGCCCGCGCCCCGCAGGCGTTGTTCCCGATCATCCCGCCGATCGTGCAGCGCGAGTGCGAGGCCGGGTCGGGCCCGAAGCGCAGCCCGAGCGGCTTCACCTGGCGCTGCAGGGCGGCGTGCACGATGCCCGGCTGCACCCGTGCGGTGCGGCGGTCCCGGTCGACCGAGACCAGCGCGTTCAGGTGCCGGGAGGTGTCCACCACGATCCCGGTGCCGACCGCGTTGCCGGCCATCGAGGTGCCGGCGCCGCGCAGGGTCAGCGGGGTTCGGGTCTCCGCGGAGACCGAGACGGTGGCCAGCAGCTCGTCCACGTCGCGGGGCCGGACCACCACGCGGGGCGGGACCCGGTACAACGAGGCGTCGGAGGAGTACAACGCCCTGGCCAGGGAGGAGTCGTCGACCTCGGCGACCCCCGCCCGGCGCAGGGCGGCGACGACGTCGTTCACCACAGCTGCAGGGATCCCGCGAAGACGCCGGCCAGGTCCTCGGCGGTGGCCTGCCGCGGCGCGGTCGCGAGCAGCCGCTGCTGCTTGAGCGCGCCCTCCACCAGGGCGTCCACGTCCGCCTCGCCGTACCCGACCGCACCGATCCCGTTGGGGATGCCGATGTCACGCATCAGGTCGGCGAGCACCTGGGGCAGCAGGTCCCGCGTGTCGTCCGGGCGGCTCTCGAGCCGGTCCGCGCCGAGCAGCTCGGCCGCGCGCACGTGCCGTTCCGGTGCGGCCTCGAACGTGAACCGGAACGCCTCGGGAGCCGTGAGCGCCACGGCCATGCCGTGCGGCACCATCGGCTCGTCTGCCGGGTAGCCGTCCGGGTGGAAGTCGCGCACCCGGCCGGCGATCGGGTAGGCGTTCGCGTGCGGGATGTGCACCCCCGCGTTGCCGAAGCCCATCCCGGCGAACGTCGCGGCCATGGCCATGTCGGCGCGGGCCGCCTCGTCCTCGCCGTCGCGGACCGCCCGGCGGAACGCCCCGGCCAGCAGTCCCATCGCCTTCTCCGACCACATGTCCGCAATCGGGTTGGCCCCGCAGTAGGGCACCCGTTGCTCCGGCGTCTTTCTGTCGAACGAGTCGTAGGGGCGCGCGGTCCAGCTCTCCAGCGCGTGGCAGAGGATGTCCATGCCGCACGAGGCGGTCACCCCCGACGGCTGGGTCGCGGTCAGCCGCGGGTCCACCACGGCGAGCGTGGGGCGCAGCCGGGGGTGGCTGATCCCCGTCTTGACGTGCTGGTCGAGCACGTCGAGCACGCACACGGTGGTGCTCTCGCTGCCGGTGCCGGTGGTGGTGGGCACGGCGACCAGCGGGCGCAGCGGCTTGGTGGGCGCGGCTCCCCCGCCCACCGGGGCGTTGACGTAGTCCATGAGGTCGCCGGGGTTGGTGGTCAGCAGGTTGACCGCCTTGGCGGTGTCGATGGCCGAGCCGCCGCCCACGGCCACGAAGGCGTCCCAGGGGCCGTGTTCGCGGGCGTGCTCCACCGCGTCGCGCATGCTCCGGTCGGTGGGCTCGACGTGCACCCCGTCGTACACCCGCGCCTCGATCCCGAACCCGGCCATCTGCTCGGCGACGCGCTGTGGGTGCCCGGTCGCGGCCACCCCAGGGTCGGTGATCACCAGCACCCTGCTCGCGCCGAGCTCCGACAGGTCGTAGCCGATCTCGTCGCTGGCGCCGGCGCCGTACTTGAGCGCGGGCGCGCCGTAGGTGAAGACGGTCTCGGACATCTCACTCCTCCGGGTGCAGCAGGGTCAGGGCGTGCCGGGCGGCGCCGAGCAGGTCGAGCCGCAGGGCGTCGGCCACGGGCACCCACTCCGCGCGCTCGGTGGAGCCGTCCGCCTCCACGACGTGCGGGGAGACGCCCAGGGACGACTCGTCGATGACCGCGTCGAACAGCAGGTGGATGCCGTGGTAGTCCTCGACGACGCCGGCGGCGTTGGGTGCCACGAAGTGCGAGGCGTGCACGTCGACCAGCCGGCCCGGCCGGACCCACAGACCGGTCTCCTCGTACACCTCGCGGCGCAGCGCGTCACGGGGGTCCTCGCCGTGCTCGATCCCTCCACCCGGCAGCGTCCACCTGCCCTCGATGCGGGTGCGCGCCGACATCCGGGTCAGCAGCACCTGCCCGTCGCGGGTGAGCACCGCGTAGGAGGCCACCCGCTGGCGCGGGGACGGCACGGGCTCGGCGGGCATGGGTCGGAGCCTAGTCCGGTGCGTGCACCGGACGCCGGAAGGCCCCAGGACGCGGACGTCCTGGGGCCTTCCTGCGACTGCTTCGGGCTAGTTCTGGTACGAGCCGAAGTCGAAGTCGTCGAGTGCCACGGCCTGGCCTCCGGCGTTGCCGAAGTCGTAGTCGTAGTCGCCGTACCCGGTGACCGAGTACGCGTTGGCACGGGCCTCCTCCGTCGGCTCCACCCGGATGTTGCGGTACCGCTCCAGGCCGGTGCCGGCCGGGATCAGCTTTCCGATGATCACGTTCTCCTTCAGGCCGAGCAGCGAGTCGGACTTGGCGTGGATCGCCGCGTCCGTCAGCACCCGCGTGGTCTCCTGGAAGGAGGCCGCCGACAGCCACGACTCGGTGGCCAGCGACGCCTTCGTGATCCCCATCAGCACCGGGCGACCCGAGGCCGGCTTGCCGCCCTCGGAGACCACCCGCCGGTTCTCCTCCTCGAAGCGCACCCGGTCGACCAGATCGGACGGCAGCAGGTTGGTGTCGCCGGACTCGATGACCGTGATCCGGCGCAGCATCTGCCGCACGATGATCTCGATGTGCTTGTCGTGGATGGAGACGCCCTGGCTGCGGTACACCGCCTGGACCTCGTCCACGAGGTGCTCCTGGGCCTTGCGGACGCCGAGGATGCGCAGCACCTCCTGCGGGTCGGGCGTGCCCTGCGTCAGCTGCTGGCCGACCTCGACGTGGCCGCCCTCCGCGACCAGCAGGCGCGAGCGCTTGCTGACCGGGTACTCCTGCACGTCCGAGCCGTCGTCGGGCGTGACGAGCACCTTGCGGGCCTTGTCGGTCTCCTCGATGGTGATCCGCCCGGCCGCCTCGGTGATCGGGGCACGGCCCTTGGGCTGGCGCGCCTCGAACAGCTCCACCACACGGGGCAGACCCTGGGTGATGTCGTCCGCGGAGGCCACACCACCGGTGTGGAAGGTACGCATCGTCAGCTGCGTGCCGGGCTCGCCGATCGACTGGGCGGCGATGATGCCCACCGCCTCGCCGATGTCCACCAGCTTGCCGGTGGCCAGCGACCGGCCGTAGCACTTGGCGCAGGTCCCGGTCCGCGCGTCGCAGGTGAGCACCGAGCGGACCTTCACCTCCTCGATGCCCGCGGCGACCAGCTCGTTGATCTTCACGTCGCCGAGGTCGTCGCCGGCCTTGGCCAGCACCTCCCCGGTCTCCGGGTGGGAGATGTCCACGGCGGCAGAACGGGCGTACGCCGCGGTCTCGGCGTTCTCGTCCTTGACCACCGCACCGTCGACGTCCTTGACGCCGATCCGCTTGGGCAGGCCGCGCTCGGTGCCGCAGTCGTACTCGCGGATGATCACGTCCTGGGAGACGTCGACCAGCCGCCGGGTCAGGTAGCCCGAGTCCGCGGTCCGCAGCGCGGTGTCCGCCAGACCCTTCCGGGCACCGTGGGTGGAGATGAAGTACTCCAGCACGGACAGTCCCTCACGGAAGTTGGACTTGATCGGCCGCGGGATGATGTCGCCCTTCGGGTTGGCCACGAGACCTCGCATGGCGGCGATCTGCCGGACCTGCATCATGTTTCCGCGGGCGCCGGAGTGCACCATCATGAAGATCGGGTTGCTCTTGTCGAAGGTGGTCTCCATCTCGTCGGCCACCCTGTTCGACGCCTGCGTCCAGATCTCGATGAGCTCCTGCCGGCGCTCGTCGTCGGTGATCAGACCGCGCTCGAACTGCTTCTGGACCTTCTTTGCCTGCTCCTCGAACTGCTCGAGGATCTCCTGCTTGCGCGGCGGGGTCACCACGTCCTCGATGGACACCGTGACACCGGACCGGGTGGCCCAGTGGTAGCCGAGGTCCTTCAGCGCGTCGAGCGACGTGGCCACCTGGACCTTGGTGTAGCGCTCGGCGAGATCGTTGACGATCGAGCCGACCTGCTTCTTGCCCACCTCGTAGTTCACGAAGCCGTAGTCGACGGGCAGCGCCTCGTTGAACAGCGCCCGGCCGAGCGTGGTCTCGAGGCTCAGCGACTGGCCGGGTTCCCAGCCCTCGGGCAGGGCGGTCCCCTCCGGGGGCACGACGCCCTCCTTGAACCGGATCCTCACCTTGCTCTGCAGGGTGATCTCGCCACGGTCGAAGGCCATGATCGCCTCGGCCGTGGAGCCGAAGGAGCGACCCTCGCCCGGCTCGCCGTCCCGCTCCATGGTCAGGAAGAAGATCCCGATGATCATGTCCTGGGTCGGCATCGTCACCGGACGGCCGTCCGACGGCTTGAGGATGTTGTTGGTCGAGAGCATCAGGATGCGTGCCTCGGCCTGCGCCTCGGCCGACAGCGGCAGGTGCACCGCCATCTGGTCACCGTCGAAGTCGGCGTTGAACGCGGTGCACACCAGCGGGTGGATCTGGATCGCCTTGCCCTCGATGAGCTGCGGCTCGAACGCCTGGATGCCCAGCCGGTGCAGCGTCGGCGCCCGGTTCAGCAGCACCGGGTGCTCGGCGATGACCTCCTCGAGCACGTCCCAGACCACCGGACGGGCGCGCTCGACCATTCGCTTGGCGCTCTTGATGTTCTGTGCGTGGTTGAGGTCCACGAGCCGCTTCATCACGAACGGCTTGAACAGCTCGAGCGCCATCTGCTTGGGCAGGCCGCACTGGTGCAGCTTGAGCTGCGGGCCGACCACGATGACCGAGCGGCCGGAGTAGTCGACGCGCTTGCCGAGCAGGTTCTGCCGGAACCGGCCCTGCTTGCCCTTGAGCATGTCCGAGAGCGACTTCAGCGGGCGGTTGCCCGGGCCGGTGACCGGCCGTCCGCGACGGCCGTTGTCGAACAGCGAGTCGACGGCCTCCTGCAGCATCCGCTTCTCGTTGTTGACGATGATCTCCGGCGCGCCGAGGTCAAGCAGCCGCTTGAGGCGGTTGTTCCGGTTGATCACCCGGCGGTAGAGGTCGTTCAGGTCGGAGGTCGCGAACCGGCCACCGTCGAGCTGGACCATCGGACGCAGGTCCGGCGGGATGACCGGGACGGCGTCGAGGACCATGCCCCGGGGGCTGTTGTCGGTCTTCCGGAAGGCGTCGACCACCTTGAGCCGCTTGAGGGCACGGACCTTGCGCTGGCCCTTGCCGGTCGCGATCGTCTCGCGCAGCGACTCCACCTCGGCCTCGAGGTCGAAGGTCTCCAGGCGCTTCTGGATCGCGGCGGCACCCATGTGCCCCTCGAAGTACTTGCCGAACCACGACTTCATCTCGCGGTAGAGCATCTCGTCGCCCTCGAGGTCTTGCACCTTGAGGTTCTTGAAGCGGTTCCACACCTCGTCGAGACGGTCGATCTCCCGCTGCGCACGGTCGCGGACCTGCCGCATCTCGCGGTCCGCGCCGTCCTTGGCCTTGCGGCGCGCGTCCGACTTGGCGCCCTCGGCCTCCAGCGTTGCCAGGTCCTCCTCGAGCTTCTTGGCCCGCTCGTCGAGCTGAGAGTCCCGGCGGTTCTCGAGCCGCTTGCGCTCGAGGTCGATCTTCGCCTCGAGAGAGGACAGGTCGCGGTGCCGCGCGTCCTCGTCGACGTGCGTGATCATGTACGCCGCGAAGTAGATGACCTTCTCCAGGTCCTTCGGGGCGAGGTCGAGCAGGTAGCCCAGCCGGCTCGGCACACCCTTGAAGTACCAGATGTGGGTCACCGGGGCGGCGAGCTCGATGTGGCCCATCCGCTCGCGACGCACCTTGGACCGGGTCACCTCGACCCCGCACCGCTCGCAGATGATGCCCTTGAAGCGGACCCGCTTGTACTTGCCGCAGTAGCACTCCCAGTCCCGGGTGGGACCGAAGATCTTCTCGCAGAACAGCCCGTCACGCTCCGGCTTGAGCGTGCGGTAGTTGATCGTCTCCGGCTTCTTGACCTCGCCGTGGCTCCACTGACGGATGTCGTCAGCGGTGGCCAGGCCGATCTGAAGCTGGTCGAAGAAGTTCACGTCGAGCACGTTGGTTACTTCCCTCGGTTCCTTGGCTTAAGAGTGGTTCAGACTTCTTCGACGCTGCTCGGTTCGCGGCGCGACAGGTCGATGCCGAGCTCCTCGGCGGCGCGGAAGACGTCCTCCTCCGCGTCGCGCATCTCGATCGCCGTGCCGTCCTGGCTGAGCACCTCGACGTTGAGACACAGGGACTGCATCTCCTTGACGAGCACCTTGAACGACTCGGGGATCCCGGAGTCGGGGATGTTCTCGCCCTTGACGATGGCTTCGTACACCTTGACCCGACCGGGTACGTCGTCGGACTTGATCGTGAGCAGCTCCTGCAGGGCGTAGGCCGCGCCGTACGCCTCCATCGCCCAGACCTCCATCTCACCGAAGCGCTGGCCACCGAACTGGGCCTTACCGCCGAGCGGCTGCTGGGTGATCATGGAGTACGGGCCGGTGGAGCGTGCGTGGATCTTGTCGTCCACCAGGTGGTGCAGCTTGAGGATGTACATGTAACCGACCGAGACCGGATCCGGGAACGGCTCGCCGGAGCGGCCGTCGAACAGGTTGGCCTTGCCGTTCTCCTTGACGACGCGCACGCCGTCGCGGTTCGGCAAGGTCGAGCCGAGCAGACCGGTGATCTCGTCCTCGCGGGCACCGTCGAACACCGGGGTCGCGACGTTGGAGTCGGCCGGAGCAGACTCGGCGTGGATCTCGATCAGCCGCTTCTTCCAGTCCTCGTCGTCGCCGTCGACCTCCCAGCCGGTCTTGGCCAGCCAGCCGAGGTGGATCTCGAGGATCTGGCCGATGTTCATCCGGCCCGGCACACCGAGCGGGTTGAGCACCACGTCGACCGGGGTGCCGTCCTCCATGAACGGCATGTCCTCCACGGGCAGGATCTTGGAGATCACGCCCTTGTTCCCGTGCCGGCCGGCCAGCTTGTCACCAACCGAGATCTTCCGCTTGTGTGCGACGTACACCCGCACCAGCTGGTTGACGCCCGGGGGCAGCTCGTCGCCCTCCTCACGGTCGAAGACGCGCACGCCGATGACCGTGCCCTCCTCGCCGTGCGGCACCTTCATGCTGGTGTCGCGCACCTCGCGCGCCTTCTCACCGAAGATCGCGCGGAGCAGCCGCTCCTCCGGGGTCAGCTCCGTCTCGCCCTTCGGGGTGACCTTGCCGACCAGGATGTCGCCGGTGCTCACCTCCGCGCCGATGCGGATGATGCCCCGCTCGTCGAGGTCGGCCAGCATCTCCTCGCCGACGTTCGGGATGTCGCGGGTGATCTCCTCTGGACCGAGCTTGGTGTCGCGGGCGTCGACCTCGTGCTCCTCGATGTGGATCGAAGTGAGGACGTCCTGCTGCACCAGCCGCTGGGAGAGGATGATCGCGTCCTCGTAGTTGTGGCCCTGCCACGGCATGAACGCCACGAGCAGGTTGGTGCCGAGCGCCATCTCGCCCTCGTCGGTGCACGGGCCGTCGGCGATCGGCGAGCCGACCTCGAGGCGCTGGCCCTCGGTGACGAGCGGGCGCTGGTTGATGCAGGTGCCCTGGTTGGAGCGGCTGAACTTCTGCATGCGGTACGTCGTCTGCGTGCCGTCGTCGTTCATGACCTCGACCGCGTCGGCGGACACCTCGATGACGGCGCCGGCCTTCTCGGCCACCACCACGTCGCCGGCGTCCACGGCGGCCCGGAACTCCATGCCGGTGCCGACCAGCGGGGCGTCGCTCTTGATCAGCGGCACCGCCTGACGCTGCATGTTGGAGCCCATCAGCGCCCGGTTGGCGTCGTCGTGCTCCAGGAACGGGATCAGCGCGGTTGCCACGGACACCATCTGCCGCGGCGAGACGTCCATGTAGTCGACCTCTTCGGCCGGGATGACGTCGACCTCGCCGTGCCGCTGGCGGACCAGCACGCGCTCCTCGGCGAACCGACCGTCGTCGGTCAGCGCGGCGTTCGCCTGGGCGATGACGAAGCGGTCCTCCTCGTCCGCGGTCAGGTAGTCCACCTTGTCGGTGACGCGACCCTTCTCGACCTTGCGGTACGGCGTCTCGACGAAGCCGAACGGGTTGATCCGGCCGAACGTGGACAGCGAGCCGATCAGACCGATGTTCGGACCCTCGGGAGTCTCGATCGGGCACATCCGGCCGTAGTGGGACGGGTGCACGTCTCGGACCTCGAAGCCCGCGCGGTCACGGGACAGACCACCGGGGCCGAGCGCGGAAAGCCGGCGCTTGTGCGTCAGCCCAGCGATCGGGTTGGTCTGGTCCATGAACTGCGACAGCTGGGAGGTGCCGAAGAACTCCTTCAGCGCAGCCACCACCGGGCGGATGTTGATCAGGCTCTGCGGCGTGATCGCCTCGACGTCCTGGGTGGTCATCCGCTCCCGGACCACACGCTCCATGCGAGCCAGGCCGGTGCGCAGCTGGTTCTGGATCAGCTCGCCCACCGTGCGCATGCGCCGGTTGCCGAAGTGGTCGATGTCGTCGGCGCGGACCTCGACTGCGCCCGCCGGCATCTCCAGCTCGTTCTTCCCGTCGTGCAGCGCGACGATGAAGCGGATGGTTGCCACGATGTCGTCGATGGTCAGCGTCTGCTGGTCGAAGGCCTCGTGCAGGCCGAGCTTCTTGTTGATCTTGTAGCGGCCGACCTTGGCCAGGTCGTAGCGCTTCGGGTTGAAGTAGTAGTTGTCCAGCAGGGTCTGCGCCGCTTCACGCGTCGGCGGCTCGCCCGGGCGGAGCTTCCGGTAGATGTCCAGCAGGGCGTCGTCCTGGCCGGAGGTGTGGTCCTTCTCCAGGGTGAGCCGGATCGACTCGTACTCGCCGAACTCCTCCAGGATCTGCGCCTCGGTCCAGCCCAGCGCCTTCAGCAGCACGGTGACGTTCTGCTTGCGCTTGCGGTCGAGTCGCACACCCACCAGGTCGCGCTTGTCGACCTCGAACTCGAGCCAGGCGCCACGCGACGGGATGATCTTCGCGGTGAAGATGTCCTTGTCGGAGGTCTTGTCGGCGCTGCGCTCGAAGTACACCCCGGGCGAGCGGACGAGCTGGGAGACGACCACCCGCTCGGTGCCGTTGATGACGAAGGTGCCCTTCGGGGTCATCAGCGGGAAGTCGCCCATGAAGACCGTCTGGCCCTTGATCTCGCCGGTCTCGTTGTTGGTGAACTCCGCTGAGACGTACAGCGGGGCGGAGTAGGTGAAGTCCTTCTCCTTGCACTCCTCGACGGAGTTCTTCGGGTCGTAGAAGACCGGGTTCTCGAACGAGAGCGACATGGTCCCGGAGAAGTCCTCGATCGGCGAGATCTCCTCGAAGATCTCCTCGAGGCCGGACTTGGGGCTGACGTCCTCGCCCTTGCTGGTGCGCTCCTGGACCTGCGTCTGCCAGCGCTCGTTGCCGACAAGCCAGTCGAAGCTGTCGGTCTGGAGGGCGAGGAGCCGGGGAACCTCGAGAGGTTCATCGATCTTGGCGAAGGAGATGCGGCGGGGGCTGAGCGGGGTGCTGGCTGAATGGTTGCGGCGCGAGGCGGCCAAGAGGGGTCCTTCCGAAGGCTCGCGGACTCATCTGGTGATGACGCCGGCCCACCACAAACCGGCCACCGGTCGACCGGGGAGCATTTGAGGGCAGGCGCAAAGAGTGATCCTAGCCGATGCGCCCACCGGGCACAACTCCACTAACCCCCGGCCCGCCACCTCTGGAACCCTGGTGACGGGCGGTCAAGGCGACCCCGTTGGCGCCGCCACGGCCCCGGGCCGCTATCTGCACCGGTGCCGTTCGAGTCGAAGCATGAACCCTCTGCAGACGCGGAGTCAAGGACGTCAGGCCTTCCCACGCCCGGCAAGTCGGGCCGGTCAAGCCTGGCAAATGCCGTGGACGGACTCAAGGGACGGCCCGCCGGCCCGCGCTCAGGCGGCGTCGGGGTCGATGTCCGGCTGGCTCAGATCGGGAGTCTTGCCGAGGCGGTGGGTGCCGGTGTGGTCGACGCGGTACCAGTGGCCGTGTGGGCTGCGCCACAGATAGACACCTCTGGTGGGCTGGTAGACGCGCCAGCCCTTCTTGTGGGTCTTGACCCGGTGCAGGCGGCGTTCGAGGCCGCCGAGGTTGTCCAGCCGGGTCTGCCCGGGCTGGGCGGGGTCGCCGTGCTCGTCGACGGTGAACGCGGCGGTGTGGATGCCGGTGCCGCAGATCCAACCCGTCCCGCAGCAGGTTGTCGGCCGCCAACGGCGAGGTGGCCAGGGCACACTGTCCTCGTTGTGCACATCGGCCCGGCCGGCCACCATCACCAGCTCGAAGGCCCGCCGCCCCAGGTCGGCACGATGGTTCACGTCCAGGGCATCAGCAAGACCCTGACCGTCCAACCCATCGATGACTTCGAACATATGAACGACACTACGGACAGGCTCCGACAGTTCCCCGGGCCACAAAGCGGTCAGGTGCCCCGGACCGGGGACAACACAAGGTAAAGAATTCTGCCGCCGCGGCCACTGCGGGGTGTGCCAGGCGATCTAGTACGACGTGATGCCGTTGACCAACCAGCGTCCGTCCTGCAGCACCATGGTGAACATCACCCGGTTGAGGGCGACCTGAGGCTGACCGCCGTTGGCGGTGCTCTTGGTCGTCTGGTCGACGAAGACCAGCACGTGCGCGTGTTCTCCGTCGGCCTCGGAGACGCCGGAGCCGAGGACGCGAGAGGTGACCTTGGCCTTCAGGTGCGGCGCACTGTCCTTGACAAGGCGGAAGGTGTGCTCGTACTTCTTCCGGTACGTCGGAGTCATGTAGCTCGCCGCGGCCTTCTCGTCGTGGTCCAGCGACGTGTAGTCGTAGGACAAGATCGCCTTGGCCGCGCGCTCGGCCACCGAAGGTGCGTTCTGCTGCGCCTGCTGGACTCCGTGATCCCGCCAGGCGGGCACCGCGAAGAACGCTGCCCCGGCGACCGTGGCCGCTGCGAGGACGGCGAGGATCGCCAGCACCAGGTTCGAGGGACCGGTGCCGGACGGGCGGGGACGCCGCGTCTGGTCAGCTGCACCCGCAGCCGGCGTGACCTCCGGCTCGCCGGTGGAAGACAGCTCAGGGTCGACGACGGCGGAGTGCTCCGGGTCGACGGTCGAGCTGGGCTCCTCGGCTTCCGGCTGCGGGGCCCGGGACTCCGGACGCCTGGTCGACCGCTCGCCGGCGATCCGGCGACGGCCGGTCTTGACGGGGCTGGGCTTGGGCATGGTCCCCCCTCTCACGAGATCGGCTGGAAGTCGTCGACGAGCCACCGGTCGTTCACCTTGACCAGCGAGATCTTCCACCGGAAGTGGCGCGCCCGGGTGTCGAAGACCGTCTTGACCTTGGCGTCGGCGACCACCAGCACGGTCGCCGAGTCCTGGTCGATGCCGGACACCGCGGAGGCCAGCACCTGCCCCTGCGAAGTCATCTTGGCCTTCTGCACCGAGGTGACGATGTCGCCCATCGCGTGCTTGAAGTCTGCTCGGAACTTGGTCGTCAGCAGCGGCGAGATCCGCTTCTGGTACCCATCGATCGAGGAGACGTCGTAGTTGTTCACCTCGGTGGTGAACCGCTCGGCGACGCGTACGACGTCGGCACGGTTCTGCGTCTCGGTCTGGTAGGCGTGCACTCGCGGATAGCTCAGGGCCAGCACCGCCGCGCCCACGGCGATCAACAGGACGAGCACCGCGGCCACCGCGATCCGGAGCCGCCGCCCGAGTCGTGGCCGCGCCACGGCCTCCGCGCTGGTCGCCTCGTTCGCTGCTCCGGTCGAAGCACTCAGCTGAGTTGTACTCATCGTCGCTCCCCTCGAAGGAGTCACTTTCCGGCCCCCGCCAACGGCTGCAGCAGCAGCCACTTCCACGACGCCTCCCCGAACACCGACGCCGCGCCTCCCGTGTAGCTGACCGAGCCGCTCGGGCTGCTGTCGGTGTAGCGGAGCCTTCCGGTGCCGGGGTCGTAGGCGGCTACGACCGGAGCACGGTACGCCGCTCCGGCGCGCGGCGCCCACTGGGCCCCGCGTGCGTTGGACTGCGACTGCGGTTCGGCGCAGTGCGCGGCGGTGTTCATCGGCCGGTCACTTCGGTCCTGCGGCGGCCGGGCCGTGGTGCTCTCGTAACCGTGGTGGCACACCGGCGGGTTGTTGGTCAGCACCATCCCGAAGTGGGCGTCGTACAGGCCCGTCTGCGGGTCCTTGGCCACCACGGTGTAACCGCCGGCCACGACGTACGGGTAGAGCACCAGCACCTGTCGGATGCCGTCGAGGTGCGCCACCGTGATCTCGCCGGTGGTGACCAGGTTGTTGATCAGGTCGCCCAGGTCGACCTGGTTGCGCTCCAGGAACGTGCGCAGCTGGTTCGCGGTTGCGCTGCCGCTGTCGATGACCTTGCGAAGGTCGGCGTCACTGGCGGCGACGGTGCCGGTGAACAGCGCGAGGTTCTTGGCGAAGCTCTTGATCGCCGAGGTCTTGTCGATCTGGGTCTGCAGCACCGTGTTGCCGTCGTGGATCAGCGCGGTCGTGGTGCCGAAGTTGGCGTTCGCCGCACTGATGAACGAGTTGGAGGAGTCGATCATCCGGCCCAGGTCGTCCCCGGTGCCGTGGAAGGCCTGGCCGAGCGCGGACACCACCGTGCGCAGGCTCTTCTTGTGCACGGAGTTCACCGTGGTGTCGAGATCGACGAGCAGCTTTGTCGACGAGATCGGGGTCTGCGTCATCGAGGTCGGGATCTGCGACCCGTCGGTGAGGTACGGAGCGGAGTCGGTGACCGGCTCGAGATCGACGTACTGCTCCCCCACCGCCGAACGGTCGGCGACCACTGCCTTGGTCTTTGCGGGGATCGGCCGGCTGCCGTTGTCGATGTCCAGGATCACGTCGACGCCCTGGTCGGTGAGCTGGAGCCTGTCCACCCGGCCGACCGTGACGCCCCGGTAGGAGACCTCGGCGCCGGCGAAGATCCCGCCGGACTCGTCGAAGTGCGCCACCACCTGGTAGGTGGTGTCGAACATCAGCCGGCCGAGGCGGGCGTACCTCGCGCCGACGTAGGCCACGCCGACCATGGTGATCAGCACGAACACCATCAGCTGCATCTTCGTGCGTCTCGAGATCATCGCTGCACCATCCCCCACACCAGCAGGGCACCGAGAGTCGGGTCGTAGGAGCCGGGCGGCAGGTGTCGGAGGCCGGGGTCCGACCGCTGGTCGGCCGGAAGGCCGGGCGCGGTCCGGCACAGCAGCCCGATCAGGCAGCCGCCGGAGCCGCCGTCGCCCGTGCCGCCGGACCCGGAGCCGGAGCCAGAGCCCGTGCCGCCGGAGCCGCCGTCGCCCGTGCCGCCGGACCGGGAGCCGGAGCCCGAGCCGCCCGAGCCACCAAGAAGCCCACCGCCGCCGAGCAGCCCGCCCCCGGAGCCGCCCGGGCCGCCGGATCCGCCGGAGCCGCCTGACCCGGGCAGCCCGTCGCACAGCGGCGACAGGGGGGTCTGCGCGCAGATCTGCTTGACCGCGTCCAACGGCAGCTGCTGGCAGACCGGCGCGAGCGGCGACTTCTTGCACGTGTCGATCAGGTCCGACACCGCGCCGCCGGCGGTGACCCCGAGGCCACGAAGGCTGAGGTCGAGCTTGATCGACAGGTTGGTGTAGTCGCCCATGTGCAGGTTGCGGGCCTGCACCGGGTTCTGCCCGACCACCGCGTCCACGAACGGGTAGGTCAGGAACACCTGGAGCGACTTCGGCAGCGCGTCACCTGCCCGAGCCAGCTCGGTGAGCGTAGGCGCGAGCTCCCGGAGGCTGTCGATGGTGGCCGCCTTCGACCCCTGGATCACCCGGGTGCCGACCGAGCTCAGCCGGGACAGCGCCTTGAGCATCTTGACCAGGTCGTCGCGCTGCCGGTTGATCGAGGCGAGTGCACCGGGCAGCTCGTCGAGGGCCTGCTTGATCGGGCCGGACTGCTTGTTGATGGACACGGCCAGCCGGTTCAGGCTCTGGATCGCCCGGACGATCTCGTCCTTGTGCTGGTCGAGCTGGCCCATGAACGTGTCGAGCTGCTGCAGCACTGACCGCACGTCGCCCTCACGACCGGACAGTGCCTTGTTGAGCTCGGTGGAGATGGTCTTCAGCTGCCCCACACCGCCGCCGTTGAGCAGCAGGGACAGCGCGCCGAGCACCTCCTCGACCTCCGGGTTGCGGCCGGAGTGGTCCAGCCCGATCACGTCGCCGTTGCCCAGGCGCCCGTGACCCTGGCCGCCGGGAGGCGGGGACAGCGCCACGAACTTCTCACCGAGCAGGCTGGTCTGCTGGATCTTGGCTTCCGCGTTGTCCGGCAGCTTCACGTTGCCGCGCAGCTGCACGGTCACGTCGGCGACGTACCCGTCGAGACTGATGTCCTCGACCTTGCCGACCGTCACGTCGTCGACCTTCACCGAGGACTGCGGCACCAGGTCGAGCACGTCGCGGAACTTCACGTGCACCGTGTACGGGTGGTCGCCGAGGTCCACGCCGCCGGGCAGTGGCAGCTTGTAGACCGAGAAGTCGCACCCGGTCAGCAACAGGGTCCCGGCGCAGACCAGCACCAGCAGCTTCAGCAGGTGCCCGGGGCGAGTGATGCTCATCGGCCGTCCACCCCCAGGATGCCGCCGAGCGACTTGTCGATGTGCTCCACCTGCACCGTGCGCTGCTGCCCGTGCTGGAACGGCGCGGTGCGCGGCAACCCGGCGAGGGCCTGCTTGACGAGCGAGCAGCCCTTCTTCGACGTGTCCGCCTGGTTCACCAGCGCGCACAGGAAGGTGGCCGGGTCGGCCGAGAGCTGGTTCAGGTTCTCGCCCACGTTGGCCCTGGTGTCCAGGGTGCCGGTGGTCGGGTTGTAGGTCAGGTAGAGGTTGTTCAGCGCGAGCGGTGCCACGTCGAGGGTTTCCGAGAGGGCGTCCCGCTGCTTGACCAGGATCTTCGAGATGGCGTCCAGGCCCTTGATGTTCTTCGACAACGAATGGCGGTTGTGCCGCACGAAGGAGGTCACGCTCTGCATGGCCACGCCCAGGTTGCGCAACGCAGAGCGCAGGTCGCCCCGTTCGCCGGCGAGGACCTGGGACGCGGAGGACAGCGAGTCGTTGAACCGGCGCACCGTCGCGTCGTTCTGCGCCAGCGCCGACACGAACCGCTCCACCTGCTTGGCCGTGCCGAACAGCTTGCCCTTGTTGTGGTCCAGGGTGCCGGTCAGCCGGGAAAGGTTCTCGATCGTCTGGTGGAACTGCTTGCCCTGCCCGCCGAAGTTCTTCGCGGTGCTGTCCAGCAGGCGGGTCAGCGCGCCCTTCTTGTTGGCGCCCCGTGGTCCCAGCGCCACGGTGAGGTCGTCGATGCTCTGGTAGATCTGGTCCAGCTCGAGCGGGACCGCGGTGCGCTGCGCGCTCAGTGTGGCGTCCTGGGGCAGCGTGGGCCCGCCCTTGTAGACGGGGGTCAGCTCGATGTAGCGGTCGCCGACGATGGCCGGGGAGATGATCACCGCCTTGGCGTCGGCCGGCACCTTGTACTTCGCGTCGTACCACATCCGGACCCGGACGTCCTTGCCGGACGGCGTCACGCTGGCCACCTTGCCGACGGGCACCCCGAGGATCCGCACGTCGGAGCCCTGGTAGAGCGACACGGTGCGCGGGAAGCTCGCGGTGAGGTACTTGCGGTGCTCTCGCGGCACGAGGACCAGCACCAGCGCGGCCAGGATGGCGACCACGGCGACCAGCGACAGCGCACGGGTGAGGCGGCTGAGCCTGCCGAAGAACGTGAGCATCAGTTCCCTCCCACCTGGGGCACCGGGGGCAGGTTCTGGATGAAGGTGTCGAACCAGGGACCGGTGCCGAGGGTGTTCGCGAACACCCGGTAGAACGGCGCCATCAGCCGCAGGCTGTTGTCGAGGTTGTCCTGGTTGCGGCGGAGCATGTCCACGACGCTGTTGAGGTGCTGCAGGGCCGGGGCCAGGTCCGCGCGGCTGTCCTGCACCAGGCCGGTGAGCTGGGTGGCGAGCCTGCTGGTCGAGGTGAGCAGGTCGTGGATCGCCTGCCGGCGGGCGACCACGGCCTGGAACAGCTTGGAGCCGTCCCGCATCAGGGTCACCAGGTCGTCGCTGTGGTCGCCGACCACCTTGGAGACCTTCTGCATGTTGGTGAGCAGGGTGTTGAGCTGGTCGTCCCGGGCGGCGATGTTCTGCGACAGCTGCGACAGGCCCTTGAGCGCGCCGCGGAACGAGGCCGGCGTGTGCTCGGTGAGCGCGGCCATGGTGTTGAGGGCCTTGGCGAGCTGGCCGGTGTCGATCCGCTCGGAGGTCTTCGCCAGCCCGCTGAACGCCTGCACGACGTCGAACGGGGAGGTGGTCCGGCTGACGGGGATCTGGCTGCCCTCCTGCAGCTGGCCGGAGCCGGCGGGCTTCAGGGCGAGGTACATCGCGCCGAGCAGCGTCTTGACCTTGATCGCCGCCCCGGTCTGCGCGCCGAAGCGCGAGCCGGTGTCGACGAGGAACTTGACCACGACGTGGTCGCCGTCGAGCTCAACGGACTTGACCTTGCCGACGCGCACGCCGGCGATGCGCACCTCGTCGTTGGCCTTGAGACCGCCGGCCTCGCTGAACGAGGCGTAGTAGGTGTTGCCGCCGCCGATCAGGGGCAGGTCCTCGGCCCGGAACGCGGCCATCACCAAGGCCGCGATCACGGCGAGGCTGACCGCCCCGACGATGACGGGGTTCCGCTCACGGAAGGGAACGCTCATCCGAGATTGCACCTCGCTCCGCCGGTGTCGTAGGAGACCGGGAGGTACTTGCCGCCAGGCAGCTTCACCCGACCCGTCATGTTGCACAGGTAGAAGTTGAACCACGAGCCGTAGGTCGCGGTGCGGCCGATCTTGTTCAGCTTGATCGGCAGCACCTGAAGGGCCCGGTCGATCTCCGCCTTGTTGCGGTCGAGGTTGCCGGCGACCTTGCGCAGCTGCCTGACGTCCTCGGTCAGTCCCGGGCGGATCCCGGTCACCAGGTCGGAGGTCTGCACCGCCAGCGAGGAGACCGAGTCCAGCGAGCCGAGGATCGCCTGGCGGTCCTGGGTCAGCCCGGAGACGAACGTGCGCAGCTTGACCAGCAGGTCCGAGAGCTGGCCGTCGCGCTTGCCGATGGTCACCATGACCTGGTTGAGGTTGGTGATCAGGTCGCCGATCAGCTGGTCACGGTTGGCCAGGGTCGAGGTCACCGACGCCGTGTGGGCCAGCAGGCTCTCGAGCGTGCCGCCCTCACCCTGGAAGACCGTGATGATCTCGTACGACAGCTTGTTCACGTCGGCCGGCGAGAGCGCCTGGAACAGCGGCTTGAACCCGTTGAAGAGCACGGTGAGGTCCAGCGCCGGCGAGGTCTTGCTGAGCGGGATCGTGGCGCCCTCGTGCAGGATCGACGGGCCGCCGACACCCTGGGTCAGCGCGATGTAGCGCTGCCCGACCAGGTTGCGGTAGCGGATCTGCGCGAACGTGCTGGCGGTGAGCTGCCGGTCGGCGTCGACCGTGAACGTCACCAGGGCGTGGGTGCGGTCGACGATCGAGACGTCCTCGACGTTGCCGACCTTGACCCCGGCCACCCGGACGTCGTCGCCGTTCACCACGCTGGTGGCGTCGCTGAAGACGGCCTTGTAGGTCTTGGTGGCGCCGAACGAGATGTTGCCGATCGTCACGACGAGCATGCTCGTCGCGATCGTGGTCACCACGATGAACACGATCAGCTTCACGGCGTCCGCGCTGGTCCGCTTGTCCAGTCCGGTCATCTCAGGCTCACCTCCGTTCCCCGGGCCAGGGGGCCGAACAGCAAGGTGGCCACGTCGGGCACTTCATCGGAGGCGACTCCCATCGCGGAGGCGGCGATTGCGTTGACGACCGACCGCTCGGCCGTCGTACCGGCGAAGCCGGAGGTGAGGTCGAAGCCCGGCGCGGCACGCTTGCCCACCGGGTAGTCGACACCGTCCTGGAGCCGGGGCGCGTAGCGGGTGCCCGGCAGGTTCTTCTGGCTGTACTGCGGTGCGGCACGGCAGGCGCCGGTGCTGATCGGCCCGCGGCTGTCGTTGTACTGCGGGTCGTCGCGCACGTCGTAGCCGCGCGGCTGCCTGGGGATGGTCTCGAGGTTGATGTGCAGCGTGTAGCCGCGGTAGGCGCTCTCCATGCTGGGCGACCAGTCGACCATCGACTGGAGCAGGCAGGGGTACTCCGAGGAGTACTTCGCGAACAGCGGGAGCTGCGCCTGGCCCTGCTTGCTGAGCCGGATGATGTTGTCGCCGTTCTGCTCCAGGAAGTCCCGGCTGGTGGAGGAGAAGCTGGCGACATCGGAGAACAGCGCCTTGATCTTCTGCTCCTTCTGGACGAACGTGTGGCCGGTCTTCACGCTGTTGCGCAGCAGGTTGGCCAGCTCCGGCACCACGTCGCGGTACTCCTCGGAGACCTGGCCCAGCTTGCGCAGGTCGTCGACGAGCAGCGGGATCTGCGGGTTGGTCCGCTTCAGGTAGTCGTCGAGCGTCTCGAGGTTCTCCCCGATCTGCTCCCCGCGCCCCTCGAGCGCCGTCGCGAGCGCGTTGAGCGTGTAGTTGATCTGCGCCGGCTGCACCGTGCGCAGCAGCGGGTAGATGTCGGAGAGGACCTTCTCGACCTCGATGGCGACGTCGGACTCGTTGATGACGTCGCCGGCGCTGATCGAGTCGCTCGAGGGCTGCTCGGGCACCTGGAGCGCGACGTACTTCTCGCCGAAGAGCGTCTTGGGCAGGATCCGGGCCGTGGCGTTGGCCGGGATGATGTCGGCCCGGTCGGGGTCGATCGCGAGGCTCAGCGTGGCGCCGTCCCCGGTCGAGCTGATGTCGCGGACGTCGCCGACGATGACGCCCCGGATCTTCACGTCGGCCAGCGCCGGCAGCTGCAGGCCGATCTTGGAGGTCTTCAGGGTCACCGGCACGTAGTCGACGAACTTCTTGGTGAAGACGGCGTAGGTCCCCCACACGAAGAACAGCAGCAGGGCCAGGAAGGCGACGCCGAGGACGCGATGGCGCCCGCCGGCCAGCAGGGTGCGGGTGCTCACCGGACGCTGACCTCCGTCCCGCGGGCGATCGGGCCGAACAGCAGCGAGGCGACGTCGGGGACCTGCGCGGCGGGCACCCCGAGGACTGGCGCGGCCACGGCGTTGACCACCGCCCGCTCGGCACCGGTCCCGGCGAAGCCCGACGTCACGTCGAAGCCGGTCGCGGCGCGCTTGCCCACCGGGTAGTCGACCCCGTCGCGCAGCTCGGGGACCAGGCGCTCCGGCGGCAGGTTGGACTGGCTCCACCGGTCGTGGATCGCGGCCTCGCAGTCGGAGAGGTTCAGCGGGCCGCGATGGTCGTCGTACTGCGGGTCGTCGCGCACGTCGTACCCCCGGGGCTGCTTGGGCAGCGTCTCGAGGTTGATGTGCAGCGTGTAGCCGCGGAAGCTCTGCTCCTGGCGCGGCAGGACCTTGACGATCCCGTTGAGCAGGCAGGGGTACTCCGGGGAGTACTTCGCGAACACGGGGAGCTGCTCCTGACCCTGCTTGCTCAGCCGGATGATGTTGTCGCCGTTCTGCTCGAGGAAGTCCCGGCTCGTCGACGAGAACGCGGCGACGTCGCTGAAGAACGCTTGGATTTTCTGCTCCTTCTGGATGAACGTCTTCCCCGTGGTGACCGAGTTGCGCAGCAGGTTCGCCAGCTCCGGGACGACCTGGCGGTAGACGTCGGAGACCTGCCCGAGCTTGCGCAGGTCGTCGACGAGCAGCGGGATCTGCGGGTTGGTCCGCTTCAGGTAGCCGTCGAGCGTCTCGAGGTTCTCCCCGATCCGCTCGCCGCGGCCCTCGAGCGCCGTCGCCATCGCGTTGAGCGTGTAGTTGATCTGCGCCGGCTGCACGGTGCGCAGCAGCGGGTAGATGTCGGAGAGCACCCGCTCCACCTCGATGCTGACCTCGGACTCCTCGATGGTGTCGCCGGCCTCGAGGTGCTCCGGCGCCGGCTGCTCGGGCACCTGGAGCGCGACGTACTTCTCGCCGAACAGCGTCTTGGGCAGGATGCGTGCCGAGACGTTGCGCGGGATGATCGAGATCTTGCTGGGGTCCAGGCCCAGGGTGAGCGCGACGCCGTCGCCGGCGGTGCGCACGTCGGTGACCTCGCCGACGAGCACCCCACGGATCTTCACGTCGGCGCGAGCCGGCAGCTGCAGGCCGGTCTTGCCGGACTCGAGCGTCACGTCGGCGTAGTCGGCGAAGGACTTGTTGAAGATGGCGTAGGTGAGCCCGACGAACACCAGGAGCAGCACCAGGAACGCCACGCCGAGCACGCGGTGCTCGATCGCGACGAGGCGGTGGTAGGCCCTGGTGTTGCGCTTCATCTAGCCGGCCAGCCTCACGGTGGTCGTGGTGCCCCAGATCGCCATGGACAGGAACAGGTCGATCACGTTGATGGCCACGATGGAGGTGCGCACGGCCCGGCCCACGGCCAGACCGACCCCGGCGGGACCGCCCGAGGCGGTGTAGCCGTGGTAGCAGTGGATCAAGATGACCACGACGGCGAAGACGAGGACCTTGCCGAAGGACCACAGCACGTCGCCCGGCGGCAGGAACTGGTTGAAGTAGTGGTCGTAGGTGCCCGGACTCTGCCCGAAGAAGCGCGTGACCGTGAGCCGGGTGGCGAAGTACGACGAGAGCAGCCCGACGACGTAGAGCGGGATGATCGCGATCAGGCCGCCGATGATCCGGGTCGTCACCAGGAACGGCAGCGACGGGATCGCCATCACCTCGAGCGCGTCGACCTCCTCGGAGATTCTCATGGCGCCCAGCTGGGCGGTGAATCCGCAGCCGACCGTCGCCGCGAGCGCGATCCCGGCGACCAGCGGCGAGATCTCGCGGGTGTTGAAGTAGGCCGAGACGAACCCGGCGAACGCGGCGGTACCGATCTGGTTGAGGGCGGCGTACCCCTGCAGCCCGACCTCGGTGCCGGTGAAGAACGCCATCGCGGTGATGACGCCGACCGTGCCGCCGATGACCGCCAGCGCGCCCGAGCCCAGCGTCACCTCCGCGAGCAGGCGCAGGATCTCCTTCTTGTAGCGGCGCAGGGTGCGCGGCGTCCAGGCGATGGCGCGCAGGTAGAACGACAGCTCCTCGCCGAGGTTGTCCAGCGAGCGCAGCGGCTTCTGGTAGATCGCTTTGACGTCAGCCATGAGCCGGACCTCACCCTGTCTTCGGTGGGACGAGCTGGAAGTAGATCGCGCTCATCACGAAGTTGACGACGAACAGGAGCATGAACGTGATGACCACCGACTCGTTCACGGCGTCGCCCACGCCCTTGGGACCGCCCGCTGCGTTCATGCCCTTGTAGCTGGCGACGATCGCGGCGATCAGCCCGAAGACCAGTGCCTTGGCCATGCCCTGCCACAGGTCGGGCAGCTGGGCCAGGGCAGTGAAGCTGGCCAGGTAGGCGCCGGGCGTGCCGTCCTGGAGCACCACGTTGAACACGTAGCCGCCGGCGACGCCCACGACGCTGACCAGCCCGTTGAGGAAGACCGCGACGAGCATGGTCGCCAGGACCCGCGGCACCACCAGGCGCTGGATGGGGTCGATACCGAGCACCATCATCGCGTCGAGCTCCTCGCGGATCTTGCGGGCGCCGAGGTCGGCCGCGATGGCCGAGCCGCCGGCTCCTGCGATCAGCAGGGAGGTCGCGATCGGGCCCGCCTCGCGGACCACGGCCAGCACGGCGGCCGAGCCGGTGAACGACTGGGCGCCGAACTGCTTGATCAGGCCGCCGACCTGCAGGGCGATGACCGCTCCGAAGGGGATCGCGACCAGGGCCGTCGGCACGATCGTGACCGAGGCGATGAACCAGGCCTGCTGCAAGAACTCCCGCAGCTGGAACGGGCGCCGGAACAGGCCGCGCGCCACGTCGAGACCGAAGGCGAAGAGCTTGCCCGCAGTGCCGATCGGCGCGAGGATCCGGGACGAGGTGAGCGTGGACACCTCAGGCTCCCCCGGGCGCCATCGACATGTTGGCGTCGAACGAGCCGGGCGGCGGGGTCACGCCGTTCTCCCGGCACCACTCTCCCGGGGTCTTCTGGCTGCGTCGCGGGATGCCGTTGGACGGCTCGATCTGCAGCGGGATCGGCGGCAACGGCGGGAGCTCCTGGTCCTTCTCGGCCTCCAGCTCGTCGGCGTCCTTCTCCTCCGACATCCCGATCGGCCCCTGGCGCTGCGCGTTGAGGAACTGGCGGACCACCGGCTCCTCGGAGCTGAGGAGCATCTCCCGCGGCCCGAACATCGCCAGGTGCTGGTGGTAGAGCAGCCCGATGTTGTCCGGCACCGTGCGCGCGGTGTTGATGTCGTGGGTGACGATGAGGAACGTCGCCTCGATCTGGGCGTTGAGGTCGACGATCAGCTGGTTGAGGTAGGCGGTGCGGACCGGGTCGAGACCGGAGT
>DASTWW010000195.1:0-10628 GCA_035765755.1 Nocardioidaceae bacterium | reverse complement strand
GCTCGGCGAGCAGCTCGACATCCGCGGCCGCGGGCCGGCCGCGGTGGCCGCCGCCCTGGAGACCGCCTCCGCGCACGACGTGCTGGAGGCGCTGCCGGACGGGCTGGAGACGCTGGTCGCCGAGCGCGGCCGGTCGTTCTCGGGAGGCCAGCGGCAGCGGCTGGTGCTGGCCCGGGCGCTGGCCGCCGACCCGGAGGTGCTGGTGCTGGTCGAGCCGACCTCGGCGGTGGACGCGCACACCGAGGCGCGGGTGGCCGCCCGGCTGCGTGAGCACCGGGCCGGCCGGACCACCGTGGTCACCACCACCAGCCCGCTGCTGCTGCTGGACCGGGTCGACCACGTGGCGTTCCTCCAGGACGGCCGAGTGGCCGCCTTCGGGACGCACCGCGACCTGCTCGACGTGGTGCCGGCCTACCGGGCCGTGGTCACGCGTGAGGAGGTGCCGGCGTGAGCACGGAGGCCCTGGATCGGCCCGAGGACACCGTCGCGTCTGCCGGTGTCGGGAAGATCCTGCCGGTGGCCACCAACCGGCAGGTGGCCCGCTACGCCCGCTCGCTGATGCGCCGCTACCCGCGCTGGGTCTACGGCGCGCTGGCGCTGCACCTGCTGGCCGCACTGGCGGCGCTTGCCGGTCCCCGGCTGCTCGGCGACCTCGTGGAGTCGGTGCACCAGGGCACCACGCTCGGGCACGTGGACACGACGGTGGCGGTGCTGGCCGGGTTCTTGCTTGCGCAGACCGTGCTCACCCGCTACGCGCGCTACCTGTCCTTCGTGCTCGGCGAGCGGGTGCTCGCCGAGCTCCGCGAGGACTTCGTGGAGAACACCCTCGCGCTGCCGGTCGGCGTGGTGGAGAACGCCGGCAGCGGCGACCTGCTCACCCGCACGTCACGCGACATCGAGACGCTGGGCTACTCGGTGCGCTACGCGCTGCCGGAGTGGGTGATCGCGGTGATCACCGCCGTGCTCACGTTCGGCGGCGCGCTGGCCGTCGGCTGGTGGGTGGGGCTGCCCTGTCTGCTCGGCGTGCCGCCGCTGGTGCTGGGCCTGCGCTGGTACCTGGCCCGCGCCAAGGACGGGTACCTCCGCGAGGGTGCGTCGTACGCCGTCATCAACGCCTCGCTGAGCGAGACCGTCGAAGGCGCCCGCACGGTGGAGGCGCTCGGCCTGCAGCGCCGCCGGGTGCGGCGCATCGACGCCGACATCGCGGAGTCGTACGACGCGGAGAAGTACACGCTGCACCTGCGCACGTGGTTCTTCCCGACCGTCGAGGTCGCCTACCTGATCCCGACAGTGGCCACCCTGCTGTTCGGCGGCTGGCTGTACACCCGCGGCAGCGTCTCGCTCGGTGACGTCACCGCGGCCACGTTGTACGTGCAGATGCTGATCGACCCGGTGGACCGGATCGTGTCCATCCTCGACGAGCTGCAGGTCGGCGCGGCCTCGCTGGCCCGGCTGGTCGGCGTCGCGCACGTGCCCGACGACCGGACCCCGAGCGGCCGCTCCCCCGTCGACGAGCATCTGGAGGCCCGCGACGTGCGGTTCTCCTACGCCCCCGGCCGCGACGTGCTGCACGGCGTGGACCTGACGCTCGGGGTGGGTGAGCGGCTCGCCATGGTCGGCCCCTCCGGGGCCGGCAAGTCCACGCTGGGCCGGCTGCTGGCCGGCATCCACCCCCCGCGCACCGGCGCAGTCACCCTCGGCGGGGTCGGGCTGACCGAGCTGCCGCTCGGCGAGCTGCGCGGGCACGTCGCGCTGGTGACCCAGGAGCACCACGTGTTCGTGGGCACGCTGCGCGACAACCTGGTGATGGCCATGCCGGACGGGCTGGCGCCCTCCGACGAACCGCTGCTCGCCGCGCTGGATGCGGTCGACGCGCTGGACTGGATCCGCGCGCTGCCCGACGGGCTGGACACCGTGGTCGGCTCCGGCGGCCGGTCGCTGACCCCGCCGCAGGCGCAGCAGCTGGCGCTGGCCCGGCTGGTGCTCGCCGACCCGCACACCCTGGTGCTCGACGAGGCGACCTCGCTGATCGACCCGCGGGCCGCCCGGCACCTGGAGCGGTCGCTGGCCGCCGTCCTGGAGGGCCGGACGGTGATCGCGATCGCGCACCGGCTGTTCTCCGCCCACGACGCCGACCGGGTCGCCGTGGTCGAGGACGGCCGGATCAGCGAGCTCGGCTCGCACGAGGAGCTGGTCGAGCGGGGCGGGTCGTACGCCGCGCTGTGGTCGTCGTGGCACGGGGCGGCCGAGACGGTGCCACAGGCCTGACGGTCTCCGCCGGGCTGGGGGCGCCCAGCTCCGTCGTACCGAAGGTAAAACTTCCGCGCCACGATGCCGTTGATGTGGCCGGATGTCCGTTTCGTCCGGCATGATGCGACGTGGGACTGGGGAGGATCCACTATGTTGCGTCATTTCGGTCGTGCCGATGTCGCGCAGCCGGCGAACAGCCGCGCGCAGATTGCCATGAGACTGCTCAACGAGTTCAGGGACCTGTCGGCCAGCGAGGTCATCAGGACGGTCAGCGCCTGCGACCGCCAGTGGCCGGCGGAGCCGGGCCACGTGATCGAGCACGCAGCCCGCACGCGGCTGCGCACCACCGCCTGAGGCGCAGCGCGACGGCGCCTGGGGCTCAGCGCGGCAGGCCGGACACGGCGATGCCGCTGCGCACCTTGTAGCGCTTGTTGACGCTGATCAGCACCGCGGTCAGCGGCTCGAGCTGGCGGGCCATCCGCAGCCGGCCGGCGTCCACGCCGTCCCGGCCGGTCACGCACCGCGCCAGCTCGATCGCCACCGCCTTGGCGCAGTCGTCGTCGCCGCACACCAGCACGTCCTCGTGCGCCAGCGGCGCGGAGGTCTTCCACAGCGACGGCGCTGAGACGTGGTGGAACGCGGCCACGACGCGGGCGTCCGGGAGCAGCGCGGCAGCCGCCTCGGCGGCGCTGCCGCCCGGGACGTCTAGCCCGTACGGGCCTTGGGCGTCGAAGCCGAGCGGGTTCACGCACGAGATCACCGTTTGGCCGGCGAGCACGGGGGCCAGCGACGTGACGAGCGCGTCATGTCCGTCGTACGGAACCGCCAGCAGCACCACCTCGGCGCCTGCGGCCGCCTCTTCGTTGACCGCGCCGGAGACGTTCCCCTCCGGCGCCCGCTCGCGGATCTGCTCGGCCGTCGCCTCGGCGCGCTCCACGGTCCGGGAGCCGATCGTCACGGTGTGGCCGGCCAGCGCCCAGCGGTAGGCCAGCCCGCGGCCCTGCGGACCGGTGCCGCCGATCACGGCGATGCGGTACGTCGACATGGGTCTCCGTCCTGTGTCGTGCGCCTCGTGCCCTGGCGTCGGTGACAGCGATACTGTCACGATGGGACTGACCGGCCCGACCCGACCCAGCGAAGGACGCGCATGAAGCTCTCCACGATGCTGACCTACTCCGGCAACCCGCGGGAGGCCGCGGACTCGGTGGCCGCGCTGGAGCAGGCCGGCCTGGACACCGTGTGGGTCGCGGAGGCCTACGGCTTCGACTCGCCCTCGCTGATGGGCTACCTCGCCGCGCGCACGGAGAGCGTGGAGATCGGCTCGGCGATCCTGAACGTGTACTCCCGCACCCCCGGTGCGATCGCGCAGACCGCGGCCGGCCTGGACAACGTCTCCGGTGGGCGTGCCGTGCTCGGCCTCGGGGCCTCCGGGCCGCAGGTGATCGAGGGCTGGCACGGCGTGCCCTACGACAAGCCGCTGACCCGCACCCGCGAGGTGGTGGACATCGTCCGGGCCGCCCTGCGCCGGGAGACCATCGAGTACCACGGCAGGGTCTTCGACCTGCCGCTGCCGGCCGACCAGGGCATGGGCCTCGGCAAGCCGCTGAAGATGCTCACCAAGCCGGAGCGGCCGGCCGTGCCGATCTACATCGCGGCGCTCGGCGAGAAGAACGTGGCCGGCGCCGCGGAGTATGCCGACGGCTGGTTGCCGTTCATGTTCGCGCCGGAGAAGGCCGCCTCGGTGTGGGGCGAGCCGCTCGCGCGCGGAGCCGCCAAACGGCAGGACGGCCTTGCCCCGTTGGAGATCGCCGCCGGCGGCATGGTCGCGGTGGGCGAGGACGTCAAGGGCATGCTCGACTTCGCGCGGCCGGTGTTCGCGCTCTACATCGGCGGCATGGGCGCCCGGAACAAGAACTTCTACAACGAGCTCGCCCGCCGCTACGGTTACGAGGAGCAGGCCGCGAAGATCCAGGAGATGTACCTCTCCGGGCACAAGCGCGACGCCGAGGCGGTGGTCCCCACCGAGCTGCTCGAGATGTGCAACCTGGTCGGACCGGAGTCCTACGTGAAGGAGCGCATCGCGGCGTTCCGCGAGGCCGGGGTCACCAACCTCCAGGTCACCCCCGTGGACGAGAACCCCGCCAAGCTGGTGGCCCGGCTCAAGGACTGGGTCGCTTGATGCCCAGCCGCGAGATCCTCACCGAGGAGCACGAGTCGTTCCGCAGCACCGTGCGGACGTTCCTGGAGCGCGAGGCCGTGCCGCACCACGAGCAGTGGGAGGCCGACGGCGTGGTGTCGCGCGAGGTCTGGCGCGCCGCCGGCAGGGCCGGGCTGCTCGGCTTCGACGTCGAGGAGAAGTACGGCGGAGGGGGTGTGCGGGACTTCCGCTACAACATGGTGCTCAACGAGGAGATGACCCGGCTCGGCCTGCACGGCCCGGCGTTCGGGCTGCACAACGACATCATCCTGCCGTACCTCACCTCGCTGGCCACCGCTGAGCAGAAGCAGCGCTGGCTGCCCGGCTGCTGCACGGGCGAGACCATCTTGGCGATCGCGATGACCGAGCCGGGGGCGGGCAGCGACCTGCAGGGCATCCGGACCACGGCCGTCGACAAGGGCGACCACTTCGTGCTCAACGGCTCCAAGACGTTCATCAGCAACGGCATCCTTGGCGACCTGGTCGTGGTGGTCGCGCGCACCGACCCCGACGCCGGGCACCAAGGCATCAGCCTGCTCGTCGTCGAGCGCGGCATGGCCGGCTTCGAGCGCGGCCGCAACCTGGACAAGATCGGCCAGCACGCGCAGGACACCGCCGAGCTGTTCTTCGACAACGTGGCGGTGCCGAAGGCGAACCTGCTCGGCGAGGCAGGGCAGGGCTTCATCTACCTGATGCAGAACCTGCCCCAGGAGCGGCTGTCCATCTCGACGGTCGCCGCAGCGGCGTGCGAGCGAATCCTGGAGATGTGCCTGGACTACGCCCGCGAGCGGCAGGCGTTCGGCCGGCCGATCGGGAAGTTCCAGCACAACCGGTTCCTGCTCGCCGAGATGGCCACCGAGACCCGCATCGCCCGGGTGTTCGTCGACGACTGCGTACGCCGCCACAACGCCGGCGAGCTGGACGCCAGCGGTGCCTCGATGGCCAAGTGGTGGACCACCGAGCTGCAGAAGAAGACCGCCGACCAGGCGGTGCAGCTGTTCGGCGGCTACGGCTACATGACCGAGTACCCGGTCGCGAGGGCGTTCCTGGACAGCCGGATCCAGACCATCTACGCCGGCACCACCGAGATCCAGAAGGAGATCATCGGCCGCTCGCTCGGCTTCTAGCGGCCGACGGGCACCTGGGCGGGCACCAGCCGGACCGGCAGCGCGTTCACTCCGTGCACCAGCGAGAGCCGGCGGAAGTCGAGGTCGGTCTCGACCAGCCGCAGGTCCGGGAACCGGCGGGCCAGCGCCGGGTAGGCGCTGCGCAGCTCCATCCGGGCCAGCTCCGCGCCGACGCAGCGGTGGAACCCGTGCCCGAACGCCAGGTGCGAAACCGGCATACGGCCGGAGTCGAAGACGTCGGGAGCGGCGTCGACGCGCGAGTCTCGGTTCGCAGCAGCCAAATGACAGATCACCACGTCGCCCTTGCCGATGTGGTGGCCGGCCAGCTCCAGGTCGTGCTTGGGGAACCGCGGGAAGGACACCTGCACCACGGTCAGGTAGCGCAGCAGCTCCTCGACGGTGCGGTCCACCGAACCCGGGTCCTCAGCCAGCCGCAGGTAGTCGTCGCGGTTGTTCAGCAGCACCGCCGTGCCGAGGGCGAGCATGCTCGCGCTGGTCTCCAGCCCGCCGGTGAACACCCCGTCGGCGAGCCCGCCGAGATCGAAGTCGTTGATCTCGTCGCCGTGCTCGCGGATGATCTGCCCGATCAGCCCGGGCCCCGGGTCCTTGCGCTGCTTGCGGGTCGCCTCCATCAGGAACCGCCGGGACTCCGAGACCGCGCCGATCGACCCGGCTCCGCCGTACGACACGTCGAAGCGGGCCGAGCCGAGCTGGCGGAAGGTTTCCCGGTCCTCGTCGGGGAGGCCGAGCAGCTCGCAGATCACCAGGAACGGCACCGGGAACGCGAACGTTGGCACCAGGTCGACCTCCGGGCCCTGCCGCTCCACCTCGTCGAGCTGGCGCTCCACGGTCTCGGCGATCCACGGGCGAAGACGCTCGAGCCGCCGCATGGTGAACTCCGGGGTGAGCAGCCGCCGCAGCCGGGTGTGGTCGGGCGGGTCGGTGAAGCCGAGCCCGCCGATGTCCCCGTCGGTGGTGGAGCCGCGGCGGCCCATCAGCGGGCGGATGTCGTTGCTGTACGACGTGGTGTCGGCCAGCACCTCGCGCGCCTCCGCGGCGCCGGTGACCAGCCAGATGTTCAGGCCGAGGAACGAGGTCAGCTTGTGCACCGGATCGACCTCATCGAGCCTCGCCACCGGGTCCATGCCGACCCGGTTCAGCGGCCAGCTCAGCGACTCGGGGACCTTGTCGATGCGGGTGAGGTCGATGCCGTCACGGGTAGCGTGCGCCATCAGGCGGGTACGCACCCGCTCCTTCAGGTAGCCCAGGACCCTGGCCACGTCGCTCTCCCCGTCGTATCCGCTGATCGAACGCCTCAGCCTAGCCGCCGACCGCGTCGAACTCGCGGCGAACCGCCCGAGATGCCCCAGCCTGCACCGTTGGCCGGTCGGGCCCGGCCTCGTGCCATGCCGAGCAGCCGGTCGAACACCTCGCCGAGCCGGAGCCCGTCGTGCTCGTGCTCGTTGGTCACCCAGGCCCGTAGCCCCCGCACCGAGGCGGCGATGCCCAGCGACATCGCCCGGTCGACGTACATGTCGTCGTGGTAGACCGCGGCCGCGACCGGGCGGTGTTGGCCGCGAGCCGCTCCGCGTCGTACAGCTTCGGCCAGCCGGCGCGGCGGGCGAGCTCGTGCGCGGCCTCCGCCAGCGGGACCAGCGCGCGGTCCTGCTCGAACTGCCACGGCGCGGCCCAGCCCGTGGCTGCGCCGCGGCACCGGCCGCAGCAGCCCGCCGAGCCCATTGTCCGATGAGGTGAACCGAAACCACCCGTTCAGGTGAGGTCGCGCCAGGCCCGAGGCCCATAGCGTCTGCCGGATAGCCACCACCACCTTCGGACGAAGAGGAATGTCAGATGTCGTCAAGGACAAGAGCGGGCGCACTCTCGCTGGTCGCGATGGGGACAGCCGCCGCGGTGGTGGCTGTGCCACCTGCCACCGCGGTAGGAGCGGGCGGTCCCGGCACGGCCATCGCCAAGCGGCTCGACGGGCCGTTCGGCCTGCAGAAGGCCCGCGGCGGACACCCAGGTTTGGTCATTGCCCAGAGCGTGTCCGGGAAGGTCACCCGCGTCTTCCGCAGCGGGCACAGGCACACGATCCTGCGGGGAGTACCCGGCGTCGCCGGTGTCGCGGCGGGTCCGCGCAAGGTGTTCGCGGTGATCGGTGGCCCCAGCGAGCAGGGCGACCCCTCCGGCGGCAAGTACGGCTCCAGCCGGTTGCTGCGGATGGGCTACCACGGCGGGCACGTCAAGGTGATCGCCAACCTGATGAGGTACGAGCTCAGGCACAATCCCGACGGACAGGTGCAGTTCGTCAACGGCAAGCCGGTCGACGCGCTCTCCAACCCCTTCAGCATGACGTGGTCGCGGTACGGCCTGTTCATCGCCGACGGTGGTGCCAACGACGTACTCAAGGTCGACCCACGCACCGGCAGGGTCTCGACGTTCTTCGCGCCGCGCACCGTCACTGGCGTCAAGGCGTGTCTTGCCCCGGGCGCGCAGGCCAACCCCGGCACCCGCGGTTGTGACCCGGTCCCGACCGGCGTCCAGGTCCGCAACGGCAGCCTCTACGTGAGCACGCTCGGGGCGGAGGTGCCCGGTGCCGGCCGCATCTACCAGCTGAACGTCCGCACCGGCGCGGTGGAGCGGGTGTGGAAGGGCCTCACGGCGCCGACCGGCGTCGCGGTTCGTCACAACGGGACGATGTACTTCTCCCAGGTGTTGCACGGGGCTCCGGAGGGTCCTCCGCCGGCGAACTTCGACCCGTCCACGGTCGGCCGGATCACCCGGATCAAGCACGGCCACGTCACCCACGCCGGCGTGACCATGCCGACCGGCCTGGTCCTCAAGAACGGGAAACTGTTCGCGTCGGCCTGGAGTGTCGCCTCGTTCCTGGGCATCGACCACGCCGGACAAGTGGTGCTGGTCAGGGAGCGGGCGTTCCGGTAGGGCGGGCGTTCCCGCTGGGCCTCGGGCCGGCCACCGGCCCGAGGCCTACTCCCACTCGATGGTGCCGGGCGGCTTGCTGGTCACGTCCAGCGTCACCCGGTTGACCGCCGCCACCTCGTTGGTGATCCGCGTGGAGATGGTCTCCACCACGTCGTACGGCAGCCGCGCCCAGTCCGCGGTCATCGCGTCCTCGGAGGTGACCGGCCGCAGCACGACCGGGTGTCCGTAGGTGCGGCCGTCGCCCTGCACGCCGACCGAGCGCACGTCGGCGAGGAGTACGACGGGGAACTGCCACACGTCGCGGTCCAGGCCGGCGCGGGTCAGCTCCTCACGGGCGATGGCGTCCGCGTCGCGGAGGATCTCCAGCCGGTCGTGGGTGACCGCGCCGACGATCCGGATGGCCAGTCCCGGGCCGGGGAACGGCTGGCGCCAGACGATCTCCGGCGGCAGGCCGAGCTGCTCGCCGACCAGCCGCACCTCGTCCTTGAACAGCGTGCGCAGCGGTTCGACGAGCTCGAACTCGATGTCCTCCGGCAGCCCGCCGACGTTGTGGTGGGACTTGATGTTCGAGGTGCCGGCGCCACCGCCGGACTCGACCACGTCGGGGTAGAGCGTGCCCTGCACGAGGAACGACACCTTGTCCCCGTGCTCGGCGGCCTCCCCGACGATCTCCGCCTCGGCGGCCTCGAAGACCCTGATGAACTCCCGGCCGATGATCTTGCGCTTGTCCTCGGGGTCGCTGACGCCGTCGAGCGCGTCCAGGAACCGCTGCTGGGCGTCCACCACGTGCAGCGAGACGCCGGTGGCGGCGACGAAGTCGCGCTCGACCTGCTCGGCCTCGCCCTTGCGCAGCAGGCCGTGGTCGACGAAGACACAGGTGAGCCGGTCGCCGATGGCCCGCTGCACCAGCGCGGCGGCGACCGCGGAGTCGACGCCACCGGACAGGCCGCAGACCGCGCGGCGTTCGCCGATCTGGTCGCGAATCTGCTCGACCTGGTCCTCGACGATGTTCACCATCGTCCAGGTGGGCCGGCAGCCGGCGATGTTGAGCAGGAAGTGGGACAGCACCGCCTGGCCGTGCTCGGTGTGCATCACTTCCGGGTGCCACTGCACTCCGGCCAGCTGGCGGTTGACGTCCTCGAACGCGGCGACCGGCGAGTGCGCCGACGCAGCCAGCGGGGTGAACCCCTCCGGGGCGGAGCACACGGAGTCGCCGTGGCTCATCCACACGCGGTGCCGGGCCGGCACCTCGGCGAGCAGCGTCCCGGGATCCGTGACGGTCACGTGGGTCCGGCCGTACTCCGATCGCCCCGTCCGTCGTACCTCTCCGCCCAGCGCCAGGGCCATCGCCTGGAACCCGTAGCACATCCCGAACACCGGCACCCCGGCGGTGAAGACGCCGGCGTCCACCGAGGGCGCGCCCGGCTCGTAGACCGACGACGGGCCGCCGGAGAGGATGATCGCCGCGGGCTTGCGCTCCAGCATCTGCTCGAGCGGCATGCTGTGCGGCACGATCTCGGAGTAGACCCGCGCCTCGCGGACGCGGCGGGCGATCAGCTGGGCGTACTGGGCGCCGAAGTCGACGACGAGCACCAGGTCGTGTTCGGTGGTCACCGAGGCCCTTCCAGGAGACGTGCCGGTTGGAGTGGGCAGTCTATCGCCGGTACGTCGGACGGGGCCGGTCGGCTCAGACGTGGAAAATGCTCCTTTTGGGTGATGGCGGGGCGCCATCCGTCCCGCCACGGTTGGCGGATGACCTCTGACATCAGCTCCTCGGCGCCCGCCGAGCCCGCCGCCGCGCTCCGCGGCCTCTGCTCCGGCGCTGTGTCCCTCCCCGGAGACGCCGGGTACGACACGGCACGCAGCGCCTGGAACCTGGTCGTGGACCAGCGCCCGGCGGCGGTGTGCCTGCCCGCCAACGCCGCCGAGGTGGCCGACGTGGTGCGTGCCGCCGCGACCGCCGGGCTGAAGGTGGCCGCCCAGACCACCGGCCACAACGCCGGCCCGCTCGGCGACCTCTCCGACACGGTGATCGTGCGCACCTCGGCGATGCTCGGGGTGTCCCTGGACGTCGGGAACCGGGTGATGCGCGCCGAGGGCGGCACGGTGTG